>DATMMG010000083.1:0-34716 GCA_035569815.1 Candidatus Methylomirabilota bacterium | reverse complement strand
GGCACAGCCGCGCGCCCAAACGCGCCCGACTCCAGGTAAACATCGGCCTCAACGGTGGGATTCCCGCGCGAATCGATGACCTGGCGTGCGCGGACTTTGGCAATCTTTGTGGACATGTCGGTAGAAGCTCCTCTGTGAAATCGAATTAAAGATTGTAGCAGAGCTTTTCGAGGTGATTGATGAGTGGTGGAAAAAGGCGGAACGAGCCGACCCAATGTAGCGCTGGCTTTTATGCCAGCGCTCTTCTCTTTATCTGTCAGCGCCTATTGCAGCTCGGGCTCCTCGATGAGCGACTCTTGCCTCACGACCACAACGATGCCCGAAGGTGTCACATGAAAACGCCGTTTGTCGGCTTCGAGGTCGTAGCCGATCTCCGTGCGCTCCGGCAGGCTCACATGGCGATCGATGATCGCCCGGCAAATCCGCGAATGCCGCCCGATGTTCACGTGGTTGTAAATCAGGGACGCGGTGATTTCGCAATAGCTGTTCACGCGCACGTCGTAGCCCAGCAGCGAATTCTGCACTCGCCCGCCCGAAAGGATCGAGCCGTGCGCCACAATCGAATCCAGCGCGATGCCCATGCGGTCGGCGTCGGCAAACACAAACTTCGCCGGCGGATACTGATGCTGCCAGGTGCGCAGCGGCCACGCCTTGTCATACAGGTTGAACACCGGCGAAACGCTCACCAGGTCCATGTTCGCTTCATAGTAGGCGTCGATCGTTCCGACATCCCGCCAGTACAGCGACTCTTTGGAATTCTCATCCACGAAGTTGTACGCGAACACGCGATGCTTGGAAATGATGCGCGGAAGAATATCCTTCCCAAAATCGTGCGCGGATTTGGGATCCTCGGAATCCGCCATGAGCGTCGGGATCAGCAATTGGGTATTGAAAATGTAGACGCCCATTGAGGCGTTGCAGTGCGTCGGCTTGTGCGGCGAAGTCTTCGGCGCGGCCGGCTTTTCTTCGAAGCCAACGATCCGCCAGTCCTTGTCCGTCTCGATCACGCCAAACTGCTTGGCGGCTTCGGCCGCAGGCACCTCGATCGTCGCGACCGAAACTTCCGCGCCCGAATCGATGTGCTGCTGCAGCATCTTGGCGTAGTCCATCTTGTAAATGTGGTCGCCGGACAAAATGAAAGTGTATTTGGAGCGCTCGCTGCCGATCGAATAAATATTCTGATACACCGCGTCGGCCGTACCCTGATACCACTGCTGAGACACCCGCATCTGCGGCGGCAGCACCTCAATGAATTCCCCCAGCCCCATGAGCGGAGACCATCCGGCGCGCACGTGCCGCGAAAGGCTGAGGGCTTTGTATTGCGTCAGCACAAAAACGCGGTGCAGCCCGGAATTCACGCAGTTGGAAAGGGTGATATCAATGATGCGGTAGAGCGCGCCGAAAGGAACCGCGGGCTTGGCCCGGTCGCGCGTCAAAGGCCACAAACGCTCGCCCTGGCCCCCGGCGAGAAGTACGCCAATCGCATCGCGCATGTCGGGCATGGAGGTCGGCTCCCGAAGCAGAAGTTTGAGGCTCCTCAGTGTACCAGCAGTGGCAAGAAGGCGGCAGCCAAGCGGCTGGTTATACAACGATTACTAGTTACTCCGGTGGTATCTGTCCAGCGGCCGCCGCGTTCCATCGAAAGATTGCTTGACTTGTGGGGGTGAATTGACTACAAGAAGCCAACGACCTCATGCGATAATGTATTCAGGCGCAGTGCGGTACAACAGCGACGGCACTGCTTGCAGGCAATCCGAACCGGAATTGGGGTGAAGTACATTGGCAGAAGTAGTCATTCAGGAGAATGAGTCTCTTGAGAATGCCCTGCGCCGTTTCAAGCGCAAGGTGCAGCAAGAGGACATCATTAAGGAAATAAAGAAACACAGCTTCTACATGAAACCCGGCGAGAAGCGCCGGGCAAAAGAAGCGCTTTCGCGGAAGCGACTGCGCAAAAAGCAGCGTCGCGAACAGGACTAACGTCCTGCTGGTGACGCGGCTCGGCGCCGCACTTCCGGGATCAGGCCCCTATCAGGCAGAGCAAGTTGGGTGTTTGTTCTAATTCTATGCCCGCAGGCCCAAGGGATCCGCGCCCAGCGTTCCTGGACTACAGGTCCAAGCGCTTCATTCGGCCCGACGTGCAAGAGCCCGGCCCCCCGCCCGATATGGGTCCAGGGGGAGCGGGGTCATGGAATTCCACGATAAGGTCCTGAAGTGTTCGGAGTGCGGCGCTGAGTTTGTTTTTACCTCCGGCGAACAGATGTTTTTCGCCGACAAGGGGTTCAAGAACGAGCCCAAGCGCTGCAAGGGTTGCAAGGCGAAGCGGGCGGAAGGCGGCGGTGCCGGCGGGGGTTCCGCTCCACGCGCCGAAACAAAGACCACCTGCTCGCAATGCGGGAAGGATACTACGGTTCCCTTCCGGCCCACGCAAGGCCGCCCCGTATTTTGCCGTGAATGCTTCCAGGCCAGGCGCTCGATGGGAGCAGCTTAGCCGGCAAGCCGTACGGAACTGAGAGAACGATGAAAAGGGCGCCCGCACGCAGGGGTGCCCTTTTTTCGGTTCAATTTCTTACCCCGCCGATTTTTACTTTCACGCGGAACGCGCGAAAGAAGCCGACTTCAGATACGCCTCAAACTGCGCCAGCGACTCCGGCATGTTCTTCCGGCCGTAACCAAATCGGATGTGCCGCGGTTCATCGTAAACGGTTCCCGGCAGCAGCAGGACACCCGCATCGCGCACCAGGTTCTCGCACCATTCAAGAACATCCTGCTGGGGCTTAAAGCGGGCAAAGCCGATGGTGACGGCGTTCGGCGGAGTCCACTCGAAGAGATTGTCATGGCTGGCGATGAACGCGGCCAGTAACTGCAGATTGTGGGACACAATCTGCAAATTGCGATCGATGAATTTTTGCCGGTGCCGGAAGGCCAGCGCCGTCAGGAACTCGCTCGGCGCGCTGGCGCAGATAGTCGTGTAGTGCTTCAGGGAAATAATCTTCTGCAGGAATTCCTTGTCGTGCGATGCCATCCAGGCCAGGCGAAGCCCCGGTAAGCCGTAGGATTTGCTCACCGAGCCGAGGCTGATGGACCGGTCATATAGATCGCAAGCGGCCGGCAGTCGCGTCGCGGGGTCGTGCTCGAGTTCGCGGTAGACTTCGTCCGAAAAGACATAGATGTCGCGCTTCGCGGCAAGTTCCAGCACCCGGCGAAAAATCTCCGGCGGCATCAGCAGTCCCGTTGGATTGTGCGGCGTGTTGATATACAGCGCGCGGGTGTTCGGGCGAATCATTGCTTCCAGCGCGGCGAGGTCGTGGGCCCAGCCGTCTTCCGACTTGCGACGCCACTCGCTGACCGATGCGCCGATGCTCTTCGGCAACGTAAGCGCGCTCTCGTAACATGGCGTCTCTACGATTGCGTGATCTTGCGGCGTCAGCAGCGCGTGGTAGAAAAGGAAGATCGCTTCTTCGGCGGCGGAGACAACCACCATTTGGTCAGAGTGAATCGTCGAATAGATCGTGGCGAGAACTTCGCGAAGCCAGGGCGCTCCCGGCGATTCGGTATACCCGCACCAATGTTTCAGGAAGGCATTGTGGGCGCCGGTTTCGAGCGAGAGGATCTCCTCGATGGTCACCGACTGGGCGTCGGAAGAAGAGAGCAGGTATCGGGCGGAGAATTCATGTTTGCCCATGTACTCTTCAATGCGAAATGGCGTGATTTGCATATAAAAAGTGTCTCAACATGGATGCGTTTACGTCGAGGGCCAATTTGACCAAACGTCTGCCAACCCCAATTCCGGTGTAGAGACGGTCGCATCCGGTTGAAAGATCCGGTGATGCGTGAGCCTTTGACAGGCGCGGAGCACGTTGAATGGGCCGGCGCTCGATGGCCGCCGGTACGATGTGTTTTTTACGGGCGTAGGAGTATGATATGGCTCCGAAGTCCCCACAAGAGACCCAGCAGCCGGGAGGGCCACTATGGCTCACCGCTTCACGATCGGTGTCGAAGAAGAATTCCAAATCATTGACCCGGAAACTTTGGAGCTGCGCTCGCACGTGATCCAGCTGATCACCTCGGCGGCCGCGCGTGGGATCGGCGACCTGGTGAAGCAGGAGATGCATCAGTCCATCGTCGAAACCGGAACGAAAATCTGCGAAAACGTAAGCGAGCTGCGGATGGAAATGCATCGCACGCGCAGCGAACTGGTGATGGCCGCCGAAAGCACCGGCTTGCGAGTGGCCGCGGCCGGAACGCATCCCTTCTCTAGTTGGATCGATCAGGTGATTTCCCCCGGCGAGCGCTACCAAAACATCGTGGAAGAAATGGGGCAACTGGCCAGATCGCTCTTGATTTTTGGAATGCACATCCATGTCGCCATGCCGGACAAGCAGACGACCATCGACATGATGAACATGGTGCGCTATTTCCTGCCCCACCTGCTGGCGCTTTCGACGAGCTCTCCCTTTTGGATGGGCCGGAACACCGGCCTGAAATCGTTTCGCACCACGGTCTTCCGCCGCTTCCCGCGGACGGGAATCCCGGAAGTTTTCGAGTCGTGGAGCGAGTACGAGAATTTCATCAATCTGCTGGTCAAACTGAACTGCATCGACACGGGAAAGAAGATCTGGTGGGACGTCCGCCCGCATCCGACCTACGGCACGCTGGAATTCAGAATGTTTGATACCGCAACGCGCGTTGAGGAAGCTGTGGCGATCGCGGCTTTGACCCAGGCCATCGTCGTCAAGCTGCACCGCCTGTACACGCGCAACCAGAGCTGGCGCATTTACCGCCGGGCGCTGATCGAAGAAAACAAGTGGCGCGCAGCGCGCTACGGCATCGAAGGCAAGCTGATCGATTTTGGCCGCGAAGCGGAGGTGCCGATGCGCGAGCTGATGCTGGAGCTGATGGAGTTCATCGACGACGTTGTGGATGACCTCGGAAGCCGCAGCGCGGTCGAATACATCCACACCATCCTGAATGAGGGAACCAGCGCGGAACGCCAGTTGCGCGTCTACCAACAGACCGGCGACCTGAAGGACGTGGTGCGCCACCTGGTGATGGAGACTCGCGCGAGCGTTCAGGACACCAAATCGAGTTCGGCGGCCGCAATTAACTGAATGCAGGGTCGCACCGTTATGCCGAGCCAGTCACCAGGAGGAAATCATGGTTAAAGTTGGATTGATGTGCGGGCGCGAATTCAGCTTTCCTCCCGCTTTTATCGCGCGCGTGAACGAGCTGGGCAAGAAAGAAGGCGTGACGGCTGAATTCGTAAAGCTCGGCGGCACGAAGATGGGAGAGCAGGCCGAATATCGCGTGATCGTGGACCGCATCTCGCATGAAGTGGAATATTACCGCGGCTACCTGAAACATGCGGTCCTGGAGGGCACCTATGTCATCAACAATCCCTTCTGGTGGACGGCCGACGACAAATATTTCAACTATTCGGTGGCAACAAAACTGGGGATCGCGATCCCGAAAACCGTGCTCCTGCCGCAGAAGGGCTATCCCTCCGATGTGGACATCAACTCGGAGTCGTTGAGGAACCTGACATACCCGATGGATTGGGATGGGCTGCTCGATTACGTGGGACGCCCTGCCATTCTAAAACCTTTTTCGGGAGGAGGCTGGAAGCACGTCTACAAAGTGCACAACAAGGAAGAGTTGTTGGAGGCGTACGACAAGACTTCGCCATATTGCATGACCCTGCAGGAGTTTATCGATTTCACCCAGTACGTGCGGTGCTTCACCTTCGGCAAGACCGACATTTTGCCCGTCGCCTACGACCCGAATGAACGCAAATACCTGGTGGAGCACACCTATCTATCGAAGGAACTCGGCGCCCGCGTGGTGAAAGACGCGCAAACGATCAACCAGGCGCTTGGCTACGAAATGAATACGATCGAATTCGCGATCAAGGATGGCGTGCCCTATGCCATCGACTTTCTGAACCCCGCGCCGGATTTTGAACGCGACCGCATCACCGAATTCTATTTCGCGCATGTGGTGGACAAAATGTCGCGGTTGGTAATCGATCGCGCTTTGTACGGAAATATCTCCAACAGCTGGCCGCGTTGGGAAGAGATGCTGGGCATCGGCGCCGCCGCGGGCTTCACCGCGGCCCCCCGCGCGGCGCAAGCGGCGCAAATCGCGCCTTCGGGATCCACCAAGCGATGAGGCCCGCTCGAACTCCATCTCCTGGCCAGGACCCGGTCGAATACTGGAATGAACTCCTGCGGCCCTTGTTGAAGGAGTCTCCCGACTTTCCGAAGAAGTTCCTGAGAGAACTGAAGGGCGCGAAGCTGACCTTCGGGAACAGGGTGCATTGCCCGTTCTTGCGTCCATTTTTTCTTTCGCCAAAAGACGAAGACCGCGTGCGGAATGCCACGGAAATCCTCGCACGCCTCGGCGAGCGCGTGGCCAGCCTGGCCATGGACGATCGATCGCTTTTCTCTCAATTTCACCTGCGCCCCGAAGAAGAGCGCCTGGTGCGGTTGCCGGCCGGCGGAGGCCCCGCCAGCACGGCCTCACGTGTGGATGCGTTCCTGCTGCCGGATTCGCTGAAATTCACCGAATACAACGGCGAATCGCCCGCGGGTTCGGGGTACACGGAAACGCTCTCGGAAATATTCCGCGAACTGCCGGTGATGAAGGAGTTCGCGAAGAAATTTGAAATTCACAGCTATTCGTTGAGCGCGCAACTTTTGGACGCGCTGATCGGCACCTACCGCGACTGGGGCGCGTCCTCGCAGCGCCCTCAGATGCTGATTGTTGACTGGAAAGAGGTGCCCACGTGGAGCGAATTTGAGATTTTGAAGCAACGCTTCGAGAGTCTGCAGGTACCCGTGGTCCTGGCCGATCCGGGCGAACTCGAATGGGACGGGAAAAAACTAACCGCCAAGGGCAAGAAGATCGACCTGGTTTACCGGCGCGTATTGATCAACGACATCGTTGCCAGGCCGAAGGAGTGCGCGGCACTGGTGAAAGCCTACGAAGCGCAAGCGGTTTGCGTGGCCAATAATTTCCGCTGCAAGATTCCTCATGTGAAGGCTTTCTTCGCGGTGCTGACGGAACAGAAAAACGCAAAGCTCTTTTCTCCCGAAGAATTGGCAGTGATTCATCGGCACGTGCCCTGGACGCGCGTAGTTGAAGACGTGAAAACGGACTATCTCGGCAAGCCGATCGCCCTGCTCGATTACATCCGGAATAATCAGAAGGACCTGGTGCTGAAACCCAGCGATGAATACGGCGGAACCGGCGTGACGCTCGGCTGGGAAGTGGACGCCAGGATTTGGGAGAAATCGATCCAGGCCGCGCTTCCCGGCGGGAAGTCGGCGAAGGAGCATGGCTGCTGGATCGTCCAGGAAAAAATTGCGATGCGGCGCGGCGAGTTCCCCTACATCGCCTCGAACGGAAAAGTGGAGTTTCGAGACATGCTGGTCGACCTGGCGCCCTATCTGTTCCGGGGAAAGCTTTCGGGATTTTTGACGCGGCTAAGCTCCAGCAGCCTGGCAAACGTCACCAGCGGCGGCGGGCAGATTCCCGCGTTTCGTGTCGAACCTAAACGCGCGGAAAAGGTGGCTGGACAAGGCAATTCGTAGCAACCCCGTTTTTGGCCTGACGCAGGAATCAGGTAAAATAATAAAGATGACTTTTGGAAACGCCCCAATCGAGCTGATGGCCGGCGCTGAGAACGCCATTGACGTATGCCTGGGTGTGCAGCACGGTGAGCATGTCGCCCTGATTGCCGACGAAATCAGCCGCAGCGTGGCCGCGAGCCTGGAAAAGGCGTTGCTGGGGCGCGGCGCGGAATTTACCGGTCTGCTCCTGGAAGATTTCGGCCCTCGCCCGATGAAGGGCGCGCCGGAGCCGGTGCTACAAGCCCTGGAAACCGCGGATGTGGGCGTGCTCTGCATGACGCCGCAGCCTGGCGAGCTGAGTGCGCGCATGTCCATTGTGAAAGTGGTGGAGCGCCGGCAGATTCGCTACGCACACATGGTCGGTGTCACTCCCGAAATCATGCAGGAAGGCATGCGCGCAGATTACCGAATGGTGGACCGCCTGAGTGATAAATTGCGCGATCGCATGCTCCGTGCCGAAACTCTCACCGTTAAAACCGAAGCTGGCACTTCCTTTTCCGCCCACTTCGACCGTCACTTGGATTGGGTGAAGACCAGCGGCCTCATCAGCCCGCGCTACTGGTCAAATCTGCCGGCGGGCGAAGTCTTCACCACACCCGGCACGGTGGATGGCAGATTTGTATGCGATGCCACCGCCGGCGATTACTTCAACGGGAAATATGGCGATCTGCAAGAGACGCCGCTGGTGCTGGAGATTGTCGGTGGGCGCCTGGTGCACGCCGAATGCGCTCGCAAGGATCTGGAAGACGAATTCTGGCGCTATTGCCACACCGACGAAAATAGCGATCGCGTCGGCGAGCTCGCGTTCGGCACCAACCTGGGCCTCACGCGGATGATCGGCATCCTGCTGCAAGACGAAAAATTTCCCGGCGTGCACATCGCGTTCGGCGATCCTTACGGCAGCCAGACCCACGCCGACTGGAAGTCACGCACGCATGTGGACGTGCTCACCCGCAATTGCAACGTCTGGATCGATCAGGACCAGGTGATCGAAAAAGGCCACTATCAGATGGACCACCTCGGACTCGACTGAATAATTCCCCTAGTACAATTTGTTGATGTACGTGCCCATCTGGTACTTCCAGTAGGGCCAGTCGTGGCCGCCTTCCGGGCCCCAGTTGTCCACCGAGTGGCGGATGCCCTTGCTTGCGAGAACTTCGGAGAGGCGGTACGTCGGGCCGCTGTGTTCCCACTGGCCTGTGCCGGTGATGAGGTGAATGTCGCAGGAAGCGAGTTGCTCGTAATACCAGGAATCGGAAAGATTGGCGAGATAGTCCACGGGATTGTTGAAATAAAAATTATTGTCGTACATCCCGTCCATAAAATTCCGCAGGTCGTATACCCCCGACATCGCGAAGCAACGCCTGAAAATATCCGGATGCTTGAACAGGGTGTTCGCCGCGTGGTACGCGCCGAAGGAAGCGCCCATTGTGGCGATCGCCGCACGAGACTGGCAGTTTTCCCAGATGAACGGTACAACTTCTTCGCGCAGGTAAGAATCGAAAACGGACTGCACGTAGCTGCGGTGAAACGGATGCGCACCCTTGTTGTAAAAGCTGAGCCCGTTAATTGAGTTCACGGTGTAAAGCTTGATGCGCCCCGCATCAATGAATTCGGCCAGCGCGCCCACCATGCTCTGCCCTTCCAGTTCCCACTCGTCCCCCGCGCTGGTGGGAAAGCCCATCAGGGGCGCGCCCCAATGACCGTAAACCACGACGCCGAGTTCGAGGCCGAGCCGGGGGGAATGCCAGCGGTGATATTCGCGTTTCATTGTGAGGTGCTCTCCGTGCTGCGGGAACCGAGTATGCCAGTGCCCAGCGAACGGGGCAATGTATTTGCTTGTTCGCGGGCGAACGTGTGAAGACAATCATCGCGACTTGCAAGCCTCTGGAATGCGGGTAGGATAAGAAGACAGAATTAGACGGATTTTGAGCGATTATCGTCGAAGTCAGAGACAGTTCAGGTGAGGACATGATCCAAATTGAAAATGTCAGCCGTCGCGGTTTTCTGAGAGGGATTGTGGGGACAGGCGCGTTTGTGCTGAGCGCGCGATATCTCCCCGAGAGTTTGCTGGCGGCTGCGGAGCCGTCGGCGGCGGAGTCGATGGCAGCGGCGGCATTGCAGCCCAACGTGTATCTCGCCATCGCGACGGACGGAACGGTTTATATCATTGCCCACCGCTCCGAGATGGGCAGCGGCGACCGCACCGGATTGCCGATGATCGTTGCGGATGAACTCGACGCCGACTGGAACCGCGTGAAAGTCGTGCAAGGAGGCGGAGACGCGAAATACGGCGACCAGGACACGGATGGCTCGCACTCCGTAAGAAGTTTCTTCGACACGCTGCGCGAATCCGGCGCCAGCGGGCGGCTGATGCTGGTGCGCGCCGCCGCGCAGCAGTGGGGCGTTCCGGAAAAAGAATGCAGCACCGAACCCGGAATGGTGGTGCACAAAGCGAGCGGCAAAAAAATCAGCTACGGAGAATTGGCTTCTGCGGCGGCCAAGTTGCCGGTACCCAAAAAGGAAGAGTTGCAACTGAAGGCGCGCACGGATTGGCGCTACATCGGCAAGCCGAATAAGGCTTACGACCTGACGCCGATGTGTTCCGGCAAGGCGATGTATGGACAGGACGCGCGCATCGACGGGATGCTTTACGCCTCGGTGATGCACCCGCCCGTGTATGGAAGCACACCGAAGAGTGTGGACGATTCCGCCACCTTGAAAATCGCCGGCGTCAGACAGACGGCGACGCTCGAAACTTTCAAGCCGCCGATCACGTTCCAGGCGTTGGGTGGAGTCGCGGTGATTGCGGACAACACCTGGGCCGCGTTCCAGGGAAAGCAAAAACTGAAGGTCGAGTGGACGAACAGCGACCACAGTGTGTGGAATTCCGGCGCCTACCGCAAGGAACTGGAAGCGACTTCGCTCAAGCCAGGAAAAGTAGTGCGGGAAAACGGAAATGTCGACGCGGAATTCAAAAAGGGCGGCAAGGTTGTCGAAGCGCTATACTACGCGCCGATGCTGGCCCATGCTTCGATGGAGCCGCCTGCGGCGCTGGCTGTTTTCAAGGATGGAAAGGTGGAGGCCTGGGCGCCTTCGCAAAATCCGCAGGGCGCGCAGGATGCGATTGCCGCCGCGCTTGGAATCAAGAAGGAGGATGTCACGGTCCACGTGACGCTGCTCGGCGGCGGGTTTGGGCGCAAATCGTTCCCTGATTTCATCGTCGAGGCCGCGGTTCTCTCGAAGAAAACCGGTAAGCCCATCAAGGTGGTCTGGAGCCGGGAAGACGACATCAAATTTGATTCCTTCCACTCGATGGCCGCGATGTATTTCAAGGCCACGCTTGGGGCGGACGGAAAGCCAACCGCGTGGCTGCAACGCAGCGTGTTTCCGCCCATCGCCTCCACGTTTGATCCGACGGAATATGCCGACGCCGGAGAGATCGGACTCGGCTTCAGCGACGTGCCGTTCGCGCTGGCGAACCATCGCGCGGAAAACGGCCCTGCGCCCGCACACACTCGCATCGGCTGGCTGCGCTCCGTGGCCAACATTTATCACGCGTTTGGAGTTCATTCTTTCGTCGGCGAACTGGCAAATGCCGCGGGCAAAGACCAGGTGGATTACATCCTGGCGCTTCTCGGCCCCGACCGAATCATTCCGAAGACCGAATTGCCCAAGGATTACACCAACTACGACGGCGATTACGAGCAATATCCCATCGACGTCGCAAGGCTTCGCCGGGTCGTACAGCTTGCGGCGGAGAAATCCGGCTGGGGCAAGCAAAAGCTGGGCAACGGATTCGGCATGGGAATCGCCGTGCACCGCAGCTTCCTGACGTACGTCGCCACAGTGGTGCAAGCCGAAGTGAAGGACGGCCAGTTGAAGATCCATCGCGTGGATTCCGCGCTCGATGCCGGAACGATTGTGAACCCACTGACCGTCCGCCAGCAGTTCGAAGGCGCGGCAACGATGGGGACAAGCATCGCGTTCTATGGCGAGATCACCGCGAGCAACGGCGTCATCGACCAGTCCAACTTCGACTCCTACCAAGTGGCGCGCATGAACGTGGCGCCGCGCGAAACCAACGTGCATATCGTGGCGAGCGACGCGCCGCCGGCAGGCATCGGCGAGCCGGGCTTGCCGCCGTTCGCTCCTGCGCTCTACAACTCGATATTCACGGCCACCGGCAAGCGGCTGAGAGAGATGCCTCTTTCCAAGCTTGGGCTGGCGTGAGGCGGGGTTCCTGGTTGTTAGTTCTTAGTTGTTAGTTTTCAGTTCCGCAAAAGAACATCCGCATGAGTTCAGGAAAAGGGCGCAGCGGGGCTGCGCCCTTTTCTATTTTGTCGTAGTATGCCGTCCGGGGGGGATTGCGTTGCCGCGAATCCTGAAATTGCAGTGCCTGCTCTTTGCCCTGTTTGTGGTTCCTGCACTCGGGCAGCGCCGCCCGGTGCTCCCCCAGATTGATGAACCCCATCCTTATTACTACCGCGAACTGTATCTGCCACAGTTGACCAGCGGCCCAAGCAGCCTGAGCTGGGGGCCGGACTCGCAAGAACTGATTTATTCGATGGCCGGCTCGCTGTGGCGGCAGAGGCTCGACTCCGGTACTGCAGTACAATTCACGGACGGCCCAGGTTACGACTACCAGCCTGATTGGTCGCCGGACGGCAAGAGTGTCGTCTACGTTTCGTACCAGAAAGACGCGATGGAGCTGTGGCTGCTGGATGTGGCGAGCAACAAGACGAAGCAACTCACCAGCGGCGGCGCAGTCAATGTGGAGCCGCGATGGTCGCCCGACGGAAAAAAGATCGTGTGGGTTTCCACGCAATATAACAGGCGATTTCACGTGTTTATGGCCGATTTGAGGAGTGGAGCGCTGGAGAATGTGACGCGGCTCACCGGCGAAACGAAGAGTTCCCTGCCCCGCTACTACTACAGCGCGTACGACATGGAAATTAATCCGGTCTGGACCCGCGACGGAAAGGAGATTCTCTTCGTCTCCAATCGCGGCCATATTCACGGAACGGGCGGCTTCTGGCTGATGAAAGCGGAGCCCGGGGCCGAACCGCGCGAAATTCATTACGAAGAAACCAGTTGGAAGGCCCGCCCCGATTTTTCGCCCGACGGTTCGCGCATGATCTACAGCTCCTATCTCGGCCGCCAGTGGCAAAACCTTTGGGTAATGCCCGCTAAGGGCGGCGACGCTTTCCCGCTTTCCTACGGCGACTGGGACGAGACGAATCCACGCTGGTCGCCCGATGGAGCCAAAATAGCGGTCGTTTCCAATCAGTCGGGATGGACCGAGATCTATTGCCAATCGACGCAGGGCGCAACCCGAAATCGGCTGGTAACGGAGAAGCGGCGATATATGCGCCCCCGGACAGAGATTACCCTGAGAGCAAAATTGTTTGCGGGGGCGTTCAGATTTAATCGGATCTCTGTAGTTGATGATCAGGGACGGTTCTACGCGCCCGAAAATGGATGGATATTTGCGGACGACGGGTATGACGGCAAAGAGCAGGCGTTTGAATCTCATTACTTCTATTCCGAGGACGTGCGTGAAGCCGTGATACAAGTTCCGCCAGGCAAGATTCGGGTGCGCGTCTCGCACGGATTGGCCGAAAAGCCTTTCGAACAAGTGATTGATGTTTCGGCGGGCTCGCCCCAGACAATCGCGCCCGATCTCCAAGACATCGGGTTTGACACGAAGACAGACGGCCAATGGGTAGCAGCAGACTTGCACGTGCACATGAACTATGGAGGTACATACAGGAATTACGTCAGCCACCTTTGGAGTCAAGCGGAGGCCGCAGGCTTGGATGTGCTGAGCGAACTGGTCGTAAATAAGGAGCAGCGCATTCCGGATGCCGATTTTTCCGTACCACCGGAAATTGAACCGGGAGACTCGGAAATCCTTCTTGTGCCTGGACAGGAATTCCACACCAGCTACTGGGGACATCGGGGAATTCTTCGGCTGAAAGATCATCTGTTGTTGCCGGGCTATGCGGGATACCCCAACACCGCCGCGGCGAGCTTGTATCCGATGAATGCGGATGTGTACGACATGGCGCACGCGCAGGGGGCGCTGGTGGGAGCGGTGCATCCGTTCGATGAGGTTCCGGACCCTTTCGCGAAACCTGCGCAGCGGATCACTGACGAACTGCCGGTGGACGTTGCGTTAGGCAAACTCGACTACATGGAAATCGTCGGCTTCAGCGACCACAAATCGACCGCGGAGGTCTGGTACAAACTGCTGAATCTCGGCTTCAAATTACCGGCGGGCGGTGGAACGGATGCGACGACGAATTACGCCGCTCCAATCCGGGGGCAGCTCGGTTTTGATCGCGTCTATGTGTGGACTCCGGGATGGCCGGTGGGCATCGACACCTGGCTTGACGAACTGAGGCAAGGCCGCACGTTTGCGACCAACGGGCCGCTGATCGAATTCAAGCTGGACGGAGAAATGGTTGGCAGTGAACTGAAATTCGACGCTCCGCAAACGGAAGTTCCCTTCACTGCGAAGTTGCGCTCGATAGTTCCCGTGGATCACCTGGAAGTCGTCTGCAACGGAAAAGTTGTGAACACCCTGCCGACCGATGGGGCGAAAGAATCCGCCGATATCACCGGCTCACTGCCGCTGCAGGAAAGCGGCTGGTGCGTCCTGCGCGCCTGGAGCGAAAAAGCAGAATATCCCGTGATGGACAATTACACATACGCGACGACAAGCCCCGTGTACATAACCATCGCGGGGAAACGGGCGCGCGCAAAAAAGGACGCGGAGTATTTCGAAGCCTGGATCGACCGGACGATCGAAATCACCTCGCAATACCCGGACTGGAATTCGCCCACGGAAAAGGATCTGGTCCTGAAGAGGCTGCGCGAGGCGCGGTCGGTCTACCAGAATTTGCACTAGCCCGCATTTCGGGAAGCATGTCAAATTGCCGACACCATCGTTCTCGTAGCGATTTGCCGCCTTGTCCCCGGTGCGACATTAGAGATAGAATTCCGCTGTCGAACCGATGCGGCAAGTTTCGCGTGGGGCGTGTCGAATACAGGACAACTGCCTTTCCCAGAACAGGGGCACTCGCTCCGCCCCCGATTCCGCAAGAACATTGTTATGCAAGCGAAGCTGCAAATTACAGCCGGAGACGAAACTGCGGATGCGCGAAAGACACAAAATTAAACCGATATCCCTCCGCAAATTATTCGCATCTATATCGAAGGCCTTCTGGAAGGAGGGCGCATGATTCTTGGCATACCGCGGGAAATTTACCCGAAAGAACGGCGCGTCGCGCTGGTTCCGGCCGTAATCCCCAATCTGAAAAAAGCGGGCCTCGAAGTGCTCGTGGAGGCCGGCGCGGGCCAGGGCGCGGGCTATCTCGATAAGGAATACCTGGAAAAAGGCGCAAAGCTCGCAACCGATCGCGCCGAAGTTTTCCGCTCGGCCGACATCATCGTCCAGTTCCTCTGCCACGGCGCGAACGATAAGAACGGGAATGTGGACCTTCCACTGTTTCGCAAGGGCCAGGTACTGATGGGCTTTCTGCGCCCGTTGGGAACGACGAAAACATTGCAGGATATTGCCGAACGCGGCGTAACTTCGTTTGCCGTGGAACTGATGCCGCGCATCACGCGAGCGCAGAGCATGGATGTACTCTCTTCCATGGCCACGATCTGCGGATACAAAGCGGTTCTGCTGGCCGCGGACACGCTTCCGCGCATGTGCCCCATGCTGACCACGGCCGCGGGCACCATTGCACCAGCGCGTGTGCTGATCATCGGAGCGGGTGTCGCCGGACTTCAGGCGATCGCCACCGCGCGCCGCCTGGGTGCAGTTGCCTCCGCCTATGACATGCGGCCCGCGTCCAAGGAACAGGTACAGAGCCTCGGCGGACGTTTCGTGGAACTTGCCGTCGAAGCGAAAGATGCTCAGGATGCCAGCGGCTACGCCAAGGCGCAGGACGAAAGCTTTTACCAAAGGCAGCGGGAGCTGCTTGGGAACGTGATCGCCGAAAGCGACGTGGTGATTGCCGCCGCCGTTATTCCCGGAAAGAAATCGCCGGTCCTGGTGACAAAAGAAATGGTCGAACGCATGGCGCCAGGCTCGGTGATCGTGGATCTGGCCGCCGAACGCGGAGGAAATTGTGAGTTGACCAAGCCGGATGAAGTCACCATGGCGCATGACGTCACCATCATCGGCGAATACAACCTTGCGGGAACCGTGCCTTATCACGCCAGCCAGATGTACGCCAGAAACATCACCTCGTTCCTGCTGCACCTGGTAAAAGACGGCAAGCTGCAACTGAATTTACAGGACGAAATCACACGCGAAACGCTGCTCACCCGCGACGGCGAGATCGTGAACTCGCGCGTGAGGGAATTTTTCTCGCTGCCGGTGCTGCAGACCGCGCCGGCCGGGGGAGGGGCTTGATGCAAATGGATCTGGTTACAGGTTTATACGTCTTCCTGCTCGCGGCATTTATCGGCTTCGAGGTGATCCGCCGGGTTTCTCCGCTGCTGCACACGCCGCTGATGTCTCTTACAAATGCGTTGGACGCCATTGCCGTTGTCGGCGCAATCATCCTGGCCGGGGAAGGCAAAAGCGAATTCGCGAAAATCCTGGGAACCATCGCGATCGTCGCCGCCACCAGCAACATCGTCGGCGGCTTCATGATCACCGACCGGATGCTCAAAATGTTCAAAGCCAGCGGCCCGAGGAAACCGTAACCGTCATGTTCGCGAGCGAAACCATTCTTGAAATCACCTACCTGATTGCCACTCTTCTTTTCGTTCTTTCCTTGAAATGGCTGAGTTCTCCCGCAACGGCGCGCCACGGCGTGTGGGCCGGCGAAGTGGGCATGTTGCTGGCCATTGCCGGAACGCTCCTCCACAAAGGCATTCTGGATTATCGATGGATCGCGATCGGACTCGTGCTCGGCACCATAATCGGCGTACCCCTGGGCCGCGTGGCCATGACCGCGGTGCCACAACGGACCGCCCTCAGCCATGCGGCCGGCGCGCTTTGCGTCACGCTGGTTGGCACGGCCGAATATTATTTGCGCGCACCGCACGTTCCCCAATTCATGATGGGCGTGCTTTCCCTGGAAGTAATTTTGGGTGCCCTCACGTTCACGGGCAGCTTGATGGCGGCTGGAAAACTTCAGGAAATTTTGCCGCAGCGCCCGATTACCTATAAGGGCCAGAATTTTGTAAACCTGGGACTCCTCGCGATTGCCGTTGGAATCGGTGTCGCCCTCGTGCTGCACCCGGACAAAACTTTCCTCTTCCCTCTCATCATCGGTATTCCGCTGGCGTTCGGCGTGATGATGATTATTCCGATCGGCGGCGCGGACATGCCGACGGTGATTTCGCTGTTGAATTCCTACGCCGGTCTCTCGGCGGCCGCAATGGGATTTGTGCTTCAGAGCAAATTGTTGATCGTGGCCGGAGCCCTCGATGGCGCATCGGGCTTCATTCTTTCGGTAAACATGTCCAAAGCGATGAATCGTTCGTTCACCAACGTGTTGTTCGGGGCGTTTGGCCAGGAACAAGTGGCGGTTGCGGGCGCGCAAGAAACCCGGCCAGTGCGCAGCGCTTCGCCGGAAGAGGCGGCGGGAATTCTGGCGGCGGCAAGCACAGTGGTAATTGTGCCGGGATACGGAATGGCAGTTGCCCAGGCGCAACACAAGGTTCGCGAACTCTATGACGCGCTCACCAAGCGAGGCGTGGACGTGAAATTCGGCATTCACCCGGTCGCGGGAAGAATGCCCGGACACATGAACGTGCTGCTTGCCGAAGCGGACATTCCCTACGACAAGCTTCTCGAAATGGACGACATCAACGGCGATTTCCCGCAGACCGACGTGGCCTTGATCATCGGCGCCAACGATGTAACGAATCCCGCGGCCCGCGAGGATCAGAGCAGCCCCATCTATGGCATGCCGATTCTTGACGTGGACAAGGCTCGCACCGTCATGGTCATCAAGCGCAGCATGGGTGCGGGTTTCGCCGGGATCGAAAATCCCCTGTACTATCTGGACAAAACGCTGATGCTCTTCGGCGACGCAAAGAATTTCGTCGGCTCGATTGTGCGGGAACTCTCCGGAGGCCACGGCTAGAAATTTTGCCTGCCTGTTTAACCAACATTGGAGTTTGTAAGACCTCCAGCCCCCATGGCCGGCCTGCGGCTGCCTCTAGAGTAAATCCGCCTCGCACCGTTGTCAGTATTTATACGTTTTCGCTCCCAGCGATTATAAACGATTGGGGACTAACCTTAGTAATTACGGGACGTAACTCTCGATTCGACTTTGGCTCCTCTGAAGCCCTTCCTCGTTATATACTTACGCCGTTGGACCCAGGCGACGAATGCCAAGCTGGTGATATGGGTGTGTTTGGGTCCGTAAAGTCTCATGGATGATCTGAAGCACAAGCCAGGTCGCGGCCAGGATACTGGTGGCGGACTGCGCGCGCCCGCCAAAGGCGAAAGCTCGTCCAGCGAAGTGCCGCTGGATAACGACGGCGCCACCTTTATCGAGCCTCCTCCTCGCAGGCCTATTGCAGACCCCGGCGCCACGGTCATCCATCCCGATGCGTCCCTTGAAGGGGGCACTTCTGTCCGCACGCCGAGCGGCCCGCGGTCTTATGTGACTTCGTACCAGAATGTCGTGCTTCAGGTGGGAGACGTTCTCGGCAATCGCTACGAAATCCTCGCGCTCCTCGGCGAAGGCGGCATGGGCGCCGTTTATAAAGCGAAAGACCGTGAAGTGGAACGCGTGGTCGCCCTGAAGTTGATCCGTCCGGAGATGGCCAGCAATCCGTCGATCCTGGCGCGATTCAAGCAAGAATTGATGACCGCGCACCAGGTAACCCATAAAAATGTGATCCGCATTTACGACCTTTCGGAAGCGGACGGGGTGAAGTTCATCACCATGGAGTTTGTCGAAGGAAGCGACCTTCGACAGCTATACCGCGAGCAGGGAAAGCTTCCGCCCGATGAAGCGGTGGATATCATTCGCCAGGTTTGTATGGCCCTGGATGCCGCGCACTCCGCGGGCATCATCCATCGCGACCTGAAGCCGCAAAACATCATGCGCGATAAGTCCGGCCGCATCCTGGTCATGGACTTCGGCCTGGCGCGTTCCGTGCAATCCGAGGGCATGACGCAGACCGGCGCCCTGCTGGGAACGATCGAGTACATGTCTCCCGAGCAGGCCATGGGGAAGACGCTCGACCAACGCTCCGACCTGTTTGCCGTCGGCCTGATTTTCTATGAACTTTTAAGCGGGAAAATGCCTTTCAAGGCTGAAACCGCGATGGCTAGCCTGCTGATGCGCAATCAGGAGCGCGCCGTGCCGCTTGCGGATATTGACGCCACCGTTCCCGCGGGCCTAAGCGATATCGTAGGCCGGTGCCTGGAGCGCGACCTGGAGCGGCGCTACCCGAGCGCCGCGGAAATCATCGCCGATCTCGACGCATGGCAAGGCAAGCGTCCGGTGATGGCCTCCATCATCATGCAGGTGCCAAAACAGCCCCGCGTGATCCCTTGGAACTGGCTTGTTCCCGCGGCGACTGTGCTGGCTCTGAGCGCGCTGTTTCTCGCGATTCCGAAGACAAGGCATTACCTCCTTCCGTCCGCAGCTACGGGTGGCCGCGCAGGGATCCTCAATACAAGCCTTCCCGCGCTTTCGCAGGGCAAATTCGTAGCGGTTATGCCGTTCCGTGTCATTGGGGACCAGGCTTCGCTCGGATATCTCGCGGATGGCTTGGGAGAAGCGGTATCCACCAAGCTCTTTGAGTTGAAGGATGTCCATCTGACCTCTCCCACGGAAACCGCGAAAGTGGATCCGAAAGCGCCGCTTCCCCAGGTAGCGAAGGACCTTGGCGTAAATCTTATCGTGCATGGAACAGTGCAGGGCTCCAGCGACAATTTGCGAATCACCGTGAACCTGGAAAACCTGGCGGAAGACCGCCACTGGAGCCAGGAATTCACCGGCGTAGCCGGCGATCTGCTGACGCTTGAAGATCAGATCTTCGCGAAGCTGGTGGACGCTCTGGAGGCCAAGCCAACCGATAAGGAGATGGCCGCGGTTACGGCGCACCCCACGGAAAATATTGAAGCCTACAACTTTTATTTGAAAGGCCGCAACGCACTGAGCGGCACGCCGGACGAAAAAACCATTCAGGCAGCGATGAATTTTTTTGGAGACGCACTGCAGAAGGACCCCGGTTTCGCGCTCGCTTACTCCGGCCTAGCCGACGCCAATCTGCAGATGTACGGGCAGAAAAAGGACAAATACTGGTCGGAGAGAGCGGTGGATGCGGCGAAGAAGGCTGCGCAACTGAACGATAAATTGCCCGAGGTGCACTTTGCCCTGGGCAGCGCCTACGCCGTGACAGGACAGACCGTTCAGGCCATTGCCGAAGACAAGCGCGCACTGGACCTCGCGCCGAATTCCGATGAGGCATACCGCCGCCTGGGGAACGCCTACATCGCCAATGGTCAGAAGGACGAGGCCATTAAGGCTTTGGAGAAAGCCGTCGAACTCAATTCCTACTATTGGTACAACCTCTCCGCGTTAGGGAACGCTTACTTCCGTTTCGGCGAAATGGATAAGGCCGTACAGGCCTACCAGCAGGTCATTCAGCTTGAACCGGGCAACCCCGTCGGTTACAGCAACCTGGGCGCCGCCTATTTCACGATGGGCAAGTACGATGACGGCATTGCGACATTCCAGAAGTCGCTCCAGATCAAGCCCACCGCGGATATTTATACGAATCTGGGCACGGGCTACTTTTACCTCAAACGGTATCCCGAAGCGCTTTCCATGTTCGAGAAATCCGTGGAAATGAATCCGGAGGACGAGACCACCATGGGCAATCTGGCCGATGGATACCGCATCGCGGGCAATACCCCTAAGGCCCAGGAAACCTACGACAAGGCGATCAGTCTGGGGTTTAAAGAGCTCCGCGTGAATCCGCGCGACGCCGACGTCGCGGGCAGGCTGGCGCTCTATTATGCAAAAAAGGGCGACACCCAGCAGGCGGACGTGTTCGTGAAGAGGGCCCGCGCCATCAACCCCGCGGACGCAAGCCTCATCTACACTTCCGCGGTAGTGAAGACACTCGGCAATCAGCCGGCCGACGCCGTGAAGGAGCTCGGAGTCGCCTTGCAGAAGGGATACCCCGTCAAGGATGCAACTGAAGACTCGGAATTCACAGTGCTCCATTCCCGCCCCGACTACCAAGCCCTGATGAAGCGGTACGAAAACAAGAAAAAGTAGCCTTTCCCTGCACAATCTAGCTTCAGATTCTCGCCTGCAGACCTGTTTTGGACCTCAAAGACACTTAACAGATTGACGGCTGCTCTACCCTGGGGGGTATCCGTTGCTCTGCTCGGCGCTCAATGTCATAAGGCGCTAAGGGTCGAGGGCTACACCAGAAAAGTAGCAATGTACAAGCTATATAAACTTTGGGAAGGGGCGCGGCAAAACAGGGAGGGTGCGAGCGGATCGCCATACTCGAAGGGGAGTTGGCAAAAAAAATGGCCTGCCTTTGGGAAGGCAGGCCTAAGAGACCCGAATATTTCAGTTCAGCTTAAACCGTCAGGCCAGAGCGCTTCACAGCCAGAAAGCCCAAGCCACCAGCGAGAACGAGCAGGAGCGTTCCTGACTCCGGAGCTGGCACCAAGGTGCCCTGGACACTGAAGGGACTTGTAATCGCGCCCGGAAGGCCGAGGTCGATGTTGATCAGGAAATCGGAAGCGGAACCGTTGTCGGCAAAGCAATTGTCGTCCGCATCGTCATCATTGTCGTTATCGCAACTTCCGCTAATCGAATTTGCGGAAAGAATGCCGGGGTGAGTCTCATCCAGGCCGAAGAAGCTGATTGTGGTGGGTCCCGGCGTAGACTCCTGTGGAGTGCAATTATTGAAGTATGGGTCGCCCGAGGGATCGCAGGAGAAGTTGAATCCTGCTGGGGCGCCCAGGTTCAGCTCGCCGACGGTCGCATGAGTGAAATTGATGAAGTCCAGGCTCACGCACACATCGCCGTCGTTGCAGGAGAACTCGTTCGCCGGATTCACGGTGAATGTGAAGTTATCCGACGTCAAGACCTCGGAGCCGCCGCCGCCGCCGAGTTTGAAGACTGGATCGTTGGTGCTGTCTGCCAGCGCCACACTACAAGAAATCCCGAAGAATGCAACCAAGACCAATAAGCGAATAATTTTCACGTCCTACCCCCGTTCATATCGAAGAGCCGCAGCAATCAGCGGAGAAAGTGCAATTCCATCACCAATCCTCACACCACGAGCCACCCACAAACCCATGCAATTAAGCGTCTTAACTTGTGGAAGGAAGATTGTTGGTCGGCGCCTATGCAATCTTTTTCTCAAATTAGCGTCCAGCATTCTTCAATTGAGCAACACTGAACTGAAAGAATCATGTGCGAGTTCCAGGACTCTCAGGACTAGATTGACCCAATCCGGTCTCTGCGAACTCGCCTCTTCTCGAATTCGGCGCCAGCAATCGGATCGTAATCTGCGCGGCGGGCAAGAGGTAAACGATCGTCACGCAGGTCCACATCAGGGCCCCGGCGCACTGCTGATCCTCCAACGCGGAGAGACCGAACAGCCGTGGCCCACTGAGGTAGGCCGTGTAAACGACCTTGTCACAGAAGGTCAGGTAAGCGGAAAGGATGTCGCACGGGATCGTGGCCGAAAACAGGTAAAGGAGGATGGACCATCTTGGCCAGACGGGGACGCTCGGCCAGGGCTGGATGACCGGCCACCAGAAGAGGAACCCCGCCGCGAGAAAAGTGGCGTGTTCCACGATGTGCCAAGTCATCGAATGCAGCGCCAGATTGAGCACGGCCGGGATGTGCCATCCTACCAACACCGTGGTTGCCGCAAACCAGCAAACCGTCGGCTGAGAAAGGACTTTTCCGGCTGCTTGCGTCAGCGGCCAACGAAAGAATGGACCCATCATGGACTGCACGAACGGCTGCGGCAGGCCGTGGAGCATGAACCTCACCGGCGCACCAGCGAGTATCAGCGGCGGGGCGAAGGTCATCAGCAGCAGATGCTGCACCATGTGGGCCGTCAGCGAGGCTTCATCCTGATGCGAAATTGGCGAGCCCACGGCCAACCAGATCAGAAACACTCCCGCCAGAAAACTGCCAGCGCGCCAGGCAGGCACCTCATCCGCCGCGGCCGCGCGAAGCTGGGGCCACCCGCGTAGATACACGATGCCCGCAAGAATGGCGACGAGCGTGAGTGGAATGGAGATTGTCCAGGAAACGGACGCGAGTTGAACGGCTTCGGGCATGCCGCGCTATTGTTGCCGCGCCGGAACCATAGTCTGGCTTTCTTCCAGGGCCGCATTGCGCGCGGGCGTCTGCCCCGGAGGGTGCAGCGTCGAAAGGAATGCGACTAGCGCCGTCGTCTCCGCCGGGCTCAGGTTTTTTCCATAGGCAGGCATGTTGCCGCCACCCTGAATGACCTGTCGAATCAACTGGTCGCGCGTGAGCCGCACCGCAACGCTATCGAGCGTCGGGCCTCGCTGACCACCCAGATCACCCAGCGAATGGCAGTTGCGGCACTGCTTCACTTGAAACACCAGCGCGCCTTGCCGTTCCAGCGCTGTCGTGTTTTTCAGAAAGCGCTCCGGCACGGGATCGCCGCTCCAGGCGTTCATGTGCGGGCTCCACGGTGTGAAGCCGGAAAGATGCGTCAACGTTCCGAGTGACACCGCAATCAACAGGATGCTCATTACCGCAATCGGCCGCCGTCGCCAGCTCTTTTCGCCCTCACCGAACACAAACGGCAGGAGGATGAGCGCGAAAATCACCACCACCGGACCGACGAGCAGCGCCGGCGTTTCCATCGATGGCGGAAGTAAGGAAAGCAGTGCGTACAGCCACAGGAAGAAATAGTCCGGCCGTGGCGCGGTTTGAATAATCGTCGGGTCGGGGCGTCCGCTGGGCCCGAACGGACCGAAATACACCGCGCAAGCGGCAACCGCGAGCAGGATGAATGCCGCAAAGAAAAGGTCCTTCCACACCGCGTAGGGAACGAACGGCGCGCCATCCTTCTTTACGAGCTCCTCATATTCTGTCGTGTAGGTCGCCCGCTTCACCAGTCGCCCGGGCATGGGCCAATCGTTGATGCCGAGTTTCAGCACCATCAGAAGGTGCAAGCTCACCAGAGCAATCAGCAGTCCGGGTATCACAAAAACGTGCAGCGCAAAAAAGCGGGACAGCGTGGCCCCCGCAATAATCGGCCCGCCCAGCATCAATTTTACTGTCGCAGGGCCCATGATAGGCACCCGGCTGGCGATGGAAGCGCCGATGCCCAGGCCCCAATACGCGTCCTGATCAAAGCGCAGAACCTGCCCGCTGAAAGCCATGCCCAAAGTCATCAGCAGAAGAAACACGCCAACGATCCACGTCAGCTCGCGCGGAAATTTGTACGCGCCAAAAAGAAAAACCTGCACCATGTGGATCAAGACGATCGCCACCATGAAGTTCGAGCCCCACCCGTGCAGCGCGCGGATGAACCAGCCCAGCGTAACGTCGTGATTCAACATCTGAAGGCTGTTCCAGGCTTCGGCGGCCGAGGGAACGTAAGCGATCGCCAGCAATATTCCGGTGACAATCTGCAGCATGAAAACCACCAGCGCCGCGCTGCCAAACACGTAAAACCAACTGGCGGTGTTTCGCGGAACGTGATGCTCCGCTGTTTCGCGGATCGGCGCCGCCAATTGCAATCGCCGGTCGAACCACTCCCCGACTTCAGAGATCAGACGCATGGAGGCCGCTCCGAATCGAGCGCCGCGCTCGGCGCGCCGGGAGTGGGAAGCTCGCCCGCCTGAATCGTTATGAGTCCGTCTTTCACTTTGTATGGGTATTCAAAAAGTCCCCGCTCCGGGGGGCCCGAGGCGCGTGCGCCGTTCTGATAATAGACGCCGCCGTGGCAGGGGCACATGAACAAACCCGACTGCGGGAACCAGCGCACCGGGCAGCCAAGATGCGCGCAGTTAATTGCGAACACTTGAAACTGCTCGCCTTCAATGCGCCGCACCCAGCACGCCGTATCCACGGTTTTCCCGTCCGCCGGCATCACGTTTGGATTTCGAAACGTCGCCAGCCGCGTTTCGCCCTCCGGAAATTCGCTCACCTGCCCGAGGGAAACCCACTCAAAATAAGCGCTCCCACGTCCGCGGGTTAACGCCGAAAGAACGTAGCCCACGATCGGCACCGCCAGCGCCGCGGCCACCAGGCCGTTGAACAAAATTCCCAGCTTCATGAAAAGCCCGCGGCGAGTGAGCGTGTTTTCGTTCGGCATCATCTGGCTCCTGGCGTTGCTGTGCTTTGCGCGGCGGGATACGGCTGCCCCGGGTTCTGCACCCGTTTCGACACAAGCCACGCGACCACGTCCGTGACTTCCTGGTCCGACATCGGCTTGCCCGGAACATTGCCGCGCCAATCCGGCGCGTTCAATTCGGGGCGGCCGGCGATCACAATCGTGCGCAATCCCTGCTCGCTGACCAGTGCAAGGAATGCGCTGTCGGTAATCGCGCTGCCTTTTTCCCCGCCTCGCCCTTCCGCGCCATGGCAGGATTCGCAATACGTTTTGTAAACGAGTTCGCCGCGCGCCGGAACGCCAGGCGATTTCGCCAGGTTCAGGTAGGAAGGTGCCTCGACTCCATGCAAAATTCCGGGGCGGCTCCAACGGGCGCGGATTTGCCTCACGATCACGTCAACCTGCTTGTCCGTCAGCAGGCCTCCGGCGCTTCGGGCGAACGCCGGCATGGACGTGCCGCGCACGCCCTTGGCAGCTACCCTTCGCATCGACGCTTCATCCGCAATCTCCAGATACACCGGGTCGCCCAGCGCAATCGCTGCTCCGCCTCGCCCTTCAGCCCCATGGCACCCGGCGCAGTTTTCCGCGTACAAAATCTTGAAGTCCAGAATTTCATCCGGCGCCAGTGTCTCCGAATCTTTGCCGGGCTTCCCATGCGACAAATCACAGCCGCAGAGCAGCAAGGCTCCCAACGCGAGGCAGAAGCATGGATGCAGCAGCGCTCTCAAGGACGTTTTTCTCCGTTTTTCTTTTGCCGCATCACGCCCGGCGCTTCGATCCCCGCGCGCACGGCGAACGGCAGATTCTCTCGCGTGGGAACCCGCGACTGGCGCATTACGACCAACCCGGCCACCACGCCGAATCCGATTTGAGAAGCCATGAACCAGAACCAGTTGATGTGGCTCTCGAGCACGGGATTCAACAACCCGAGAATCGAGTACAGCAAGCCCGACCACAGCACGGGAGCGATCAGCCCGCCAAGAATAATCGGCTGCCGTGGAAACATCGGCAGCATCGCGCCATAAAGCAACCCAACCAGCGTGGACACCAGTCCATGCAGAATCAGCGCCACCACAAACATGCCGGCGTGGAACGCATTCAGCTGCGCCGGTTCGAGGTTCGCGGATTGCGTGAAAACTCCGGCGGCAAGAAGATTGATCGGATACCAGATGCTTCCCGTCTTCACCAAGCCGTAAATGCACGCCAGCACGGCCATCGCCACGCTTCCCGCCCAACCGCCCTTCACACCGGCCGAGACCGGGTATGTTTCCAGCGGCAGCCACGCGCGCACGATTGCTTCGTCTATGTGAATCCTTTCCACGCGCTGGCGATCGGTGGCGATCGCGGCATCCTCTGGAAGAATTTCCACCAGTTCTTCGCGCTCGTGCGGGAACACCTCGCGGAACCAGCCAACGCAACCTGCCAACGAAAGTACCGCGCCCAGCACGCTGACGGACACGTCCGTCAGAAGCCCGGCAAACAAGAGCGTGCATCCGAATGCCAGTACGATGGGCCACGCCGTCGGCGCCGGCAATTCGATCGCGACGGGATTCCCTGTGTCGTGTCCCAGATTGTCCGCACTAGCATGCGTTCGCATCGCGACTCCTCAGCGCCCGACTATGTAGACCACTGTAAACACCACCACCCAGACCGCATCCACGAAGTGCCAGTACATCGAAAGCACTCCCACTCGTGCGGATTGCTCCGCCCCAACACGCCCAGCCAGCCCAAACAGGAAAACGATGCCCAGCATGATCAAGCCTACTGTGACGTGAAAGGCATGCAGCCCGACGAGCGAATAGTAGGTGGTGCCAAACAAATTCGTCGAAATCGTCAGGCCGTGCTCGTAAATCAGCCGGTGCCACTCCTGCGCGGTGCCGAATAGAAATAATCCGCCAAGAATAAATGTCAGCAACCATAACCCGAGAAAAGCGCCGCGTGATCCGCGCTCAAGAAATTTCTCGGCAAAGTGAATGGTCAGGCTGCTCGACAGCAGGCAAATCGTGAAGAAAATCGGCGTCTCCAGCACTTCCCGGGGAGTCGGGCCGCTGAGGCTTCTCCCTGCGTAATAGAGGTACGCCACCACGAAAATCGTGAAGATGGCCGACTCCGCAATGATCAGGCAAGCCATCCCGACCTTGCCGCGGTACGGAAGCTTCCACGCACCCGGCTCCTGAGCCATGGAAAGTGTGGCGTTGCTCATCGAACGCTCCCCTCAGTCATAGCGGCTATCCGGATCTTCGGGATGTTTGCGATCCCACAGCGGGCGCCGGCTTTCGACCGTTGGAATCGCAGCAAAGTTATAAACCGGCGGCGGCGAACTCGCCGACCACTCGAGCGTCCATGCATCCCAGGGATCGTTCCCTGCCTCGGCGCCTTTGAGATAAGAGACAACGAGGTTCGCTAGAAACATTAATATGGCAATCGCCTGGAGAAACGTGCCGATCGTGACGAGCAAATTCCAGATCTCCCAGCCGCGACCGGGCTCATAGGTATAGATGCGGCGCGGCATTCCGAGCAAGCCCGGGATGTGCATCAGGTCAAACGTCAGGTGAAATCCGATCACGAACAGCCAGAAGTGCAGTTTTCCCAGGCTTTCATTCAGCATCCTTCCGGTCATTTTCGGATACCAATAATAAACTGCGCCGAAAATGCAAAAGAGAATCGAACCAACGATGACGTAGTGGAAATGCGCGATCACAAAGTACGAACCGCTGAGTTGCCAGTTGAAAGGCGCCGCGCCCAGCATGATGCCGGTGAGGCCCGCGATCAGGAATTGGAACAGGAACGCGACGCAAAACAGCATCGGCGTCTTGAACTGAATCTTCCCGCCCCACATCGTGCCAAGCCAGTTGAAAATCTTGATGCCCGTCGGAACGGCGATAGCCATCGTGGTCAGTACAAAGAAAGTGTTGGAGGCCGAGTTCATGCCGATGGTGAACATGTGATGCGCCCACACGCTCATGCTGATGAACCCGATGCCCACGGTTGCCGCCACCATCACGGGGTAACCGAAAATCGGTTTGCGCGAAAATACCGGAATGATCTCCGACGCAAACGCAAAAGCCGGAATCACCAGGATGTACACCTCCGGATGGCCAAAGATCCAGAAAAAATGCATCCACAGCGCCGCGGAACCTCCCGCCTGCGTATCGAAGAAATGGCCGCCGAGGTAACGATCCACGATCAGCATGACTTGCGCCGCCGTGAGCGGACTGATCGAAATCAGAACCAGTCCGGACATCACCATACTCATCCAGCCCATCAATGGCATACGGCCAAGCGTCATACCGGGGCACCGCATCGAAAAGATGGTCGCGATAATATTGGTCGCTGTCCCAATGCTGCCGAAACCAGACACCAGCACGGCGATGGTCCAGTAGTCCGCGCTATGGCCGGGTGAAAACGCGCGTGAAGTCAAAGGAGCATACGCCCACCATCCCACGTCGGGAGCACTCCCCGCGCCATAGAGACCGCTGCCGCCGAGAAAACTGAAATAGAGAAGAAACCCTCCAAACGCGGTCAGCCAGAAACTGAAGGCGTTCAGCCGCGGAAACGCCATGTCCCGCGCGCCGATCATCAGGGGAACGAGGTAGTTCGCGAATCCAAACATGACGGGCATGATTACGAAGAAAATCATGGTCGTGCCATGCATTGTGAACATGCGGTTGAAGACTTGCGGGGAAACAAAGTCGTTGTGCGGGCGTATCAACTGGATGCGAATCACCAATGCTTCGAGTCCGCCGATGACCAAAAATAATAAAGCGTAGAGGATATAAAGGATGCCCAACCGCTTGTGGTCGACCGTGGTGATCCAATCGTGCAGCGACTCCACCCATGTTCTTCCCCCGGCGTCCGCAACTCTGATGGCTATTGCATCCGACGACATTGCAGCTCCCCCAAAAGCCCCGCTATCGAAGCGTCTCCAGGTAACTCACCAGCGCGTCCAGATCGCTTTCGCTTAATTTCATCGCCGGCATCAGGGATCCGGGCTTAATCGCGTCAGGATTCTGGATCCACAAGCGCAGATTTTCACGCGTGTTTTCGGCCGCGCCCGCAGCGATCGTGTGCCGGCTCATCATGTGTGTCAGGTCGGGTCCAAAGCGGCCTGTCGCCGTCGTGCCCCCCACCGAGTGGCAATTGACGCAGGCCGTCGTTTCAAACACCTTGCGCCCGGCGATTACGGAATCATCCTGCATGCCCGCATGTTGTTGCGCGCTGACCCAGCTCTTAAAATCTTCCGGACTGTCCACCGATACCTGCAAAAGCATCTTTGCGTGCTGCGTCCCGCAATACTGGGCGCACTGGCCGAGGAAAACGCCGGTGCGATGCGGGTCCATCCACATCCGATTCACGCGATTTGGAATCAGGTCGGTCTTCCCGGCCAATTGCGGCACCCAAAAACTGTGATCGGTGTCCGCGGAGAGCAATTTTAGATAAGTCGGCGTCGGATTCGCCGGGTCGCTTACGGGAATGTGCAACTCGTTGGCGGTGACGATGCCAAGTTCCGGGTACCGGAATTCCCACCAGAACTGGTGGCCGATGGCGACAACTTCCACTGCACTCGCAGGTTTCGGCGCATCCTGGATAGCGTGGAGCACCCTCGTCGTAGCCAGGAACAGCACGACCACAATCAAAGTGGGAATCACGGTCCAGGCGAGTTCAATCTGCGTGCTGCCATAAACCTGGGGAGGTTCGTGAGGGGAATCCCCTGCCCGGGCGCGGAATTTCACGATCGCGTAAACCAGCAGGATGAAGACAACCAGAAAGATCAACCCCGTAATGGTGAGAACGAAAACCGAAAGGTGAAGAATCGAATCCGCCGGGGTGGAGTGCGGCTCGAAAATGTTGGGTATCGGATTGTCTTGCGGCGGAGTTGCGGTGCACAGACCCGCGGCGAAGAGCAACCCAAGCAATAGCAAGAGAATTCCCGCAACTCGCCCTGCGACACCCTCGCCTTCCCTCCTGCGCAAGTTCATTCGCATGCTTCCCCGGTTTTCTCAGACTCGGGTTTTAGAACACACTACTGCCCGGAACTCGTTCTAATATCAATTTTGAGGTCCCCTGACAACAAGGATGTGGGGCCCGCGTTGTCGGTTCCCGGATGAGATGCTTACCGGGTCCTTTTGGCTAATGAAATTATTCAGGAGGTGCCAGATTCATCCGGCAACCACGGGCGCGAAAATGCGAGCCACGCGCCGGAAACACCAGGAGGTCGATTTTCCGCTAAGGCTTTACTTTTGAATGGAATCGCGCGGCAAATGCAGCCCACGGCCGCCGCTCAGGCGCGCTGATATTTGACGAATTTGCCGTAAGGGCAACAGCGCTGCATTGGATTTAACCGGAAAATTTTGGTGGGCCCGCCAGGATTTGAACCTGGGACCAACGGATTATGAGTCCGCTGCTCTAACCGCTGAGCTACGAGCCCCTGGCTTTCATTTTAGTTCAGAAACGCGGACTGTGCAGCTTGCTTTTCTTAAGGCCTGTAGCTCAGGTCTTCCAGGCCTGAGGCTTTTCATTGCGACTGCACGATTTCACCGGTGTTGTAACCATGCTGGTAGGCGGCACGGGATGTTGCTGGCGCTTTGGAAAACCTCACCCCTGAAGGGGTGAGCTACAGCGCTGCTCGCTTGGTTTCCTGAAGGATGTTTCCACCGTCGACGACCAGGATCTGCCCGGTGATGTACGCCGCTTCTTTCGACGCCAGGAATGCCACCGCAGCGGCCACTTCTTCGGGCTGGCCCGCGCGCCCCAGCGGCGTGTAGGCGGCCGCCACCAACTCTTCCGGCAGCGAAGAGCCCGTTTGAATCCAACCCGGCGCCACGCCGTTAATCGTTACGCCGTCCATTCCGTGCTCGATCGCCACCGCGCGCATCAATCCGTCCATCGCGCCTTTTGCCGCGCCGTAGGCACCCGATCCGGAGTTGCTCACCAGCGGGCCCGTCACCGAAGTCACATTCACAATACGGCCGTATTTCTGTTTCTTCATGATTGGCAAAACCTCTCGCGTCATCAGAAATGCGGTGTTGAGCGTCATTGCCAGTTGCCGCTGCCAATCCGCATAACTGATTTTTTCGACCGTGGTGTTTCCCGGTTGCTTGCCGTTCTGCGCCATCCCGGCGTTGTTCACCAGGATATCGATCCGGCCGGTGCGCCTCGCGACAGTTCCCACTACCTCATGCGCACGTCCTTCATCCGTCAAATCAGCAACGAAAGGAAAAACACGCTCACCGGAGGGATCCAATTGCTTGGCGGTGTCGTGAATGCGCTCCGAAGTGGCGCCGAGAGCCACGAACGCGCCTCCGCGAAAAAGCTCTCGGGCAATGGCAAATCCGATGCCCGTGGCGCTGCCCGCGCCGGTGACGATTGCCGTTTGGCCTTGTAGGGAGGGAGTCATCGTGGCATGGAACTACGCTGTGACTCCGCCGATGCACAGATACTTGATCTCGAGAAATTCCTCGATGCCGTACTTCGAGCCTTCGCGCCCAAGGCCCGATTCTTTCACTCCCCCGAACGGCGCAACCTCGGTGGAAATGATTCCCGTGTTGATGCCGACGATTCCGTACTCCAGCGCCTCGGCCACCCGCCACACGCGCGCGAGATCACGTCCATAAAAATAGGCGGCCAGTCCGAACTCCGTGTCGTTCGCGAGCGCGACCGCTTCCGTTTCCGTTTTAAATCGGAAGAGCGGCGCAACCGGGCCAAACGTCTCTTCGCGGGCGACCGCCATCTGCGTGGTTGCGTCCACGAGAATGGTCGGTTCAAAAAAACGCCCTCCCAGCGCGTGGCGATGCCCGCCGGCAATCACCCTGGCCCCCTTGGACACCGCATCCATGATATGGCTTTCCACTTTCTCAACTGCCGCGTTATCAATCAGCGGCCCTTGCGAAGCGCCCGCTTCCAGCCCCGGCGCTGGATTCAACTTCTTCACCGCTGCCACCAGCTTTTCCGCGAACACATCGTAGACCGAATCCTGTACCAGCACGCGATTCGTGCACACGCAGGTTTGCCCGGTATTGCGATACTTCGACGCGATCGCGCCTTCCACCGCTGCATCCAGATCCGCATCTTCAAACACGATAAACGGTGCATTTCCGCCCAGCTCCAGCGAAAGTTTTTTGATCGTGGTCGCGCACTGCGCCATCAATACTTTTCCAACTTCGGTCGAACCCGTGAACGAAAGTTTCCGCACAATCGGATTCGAAGTTAGCTCCACGCCGATTTCTTTCGCCGACCCGGTGATCACGTTCAACACGCCCTTGGGCACTCCGGCGCGCTCGGCGAGTTCGGCCAACGCCAGCGCCGAGAAAGGCGTCTGCGCCGCGGGCTTGATCACCACTGCGCATCCGGCCGCCAGCGCGGGGCCGGCCTTGCGCGTAATCATCGCCAGCGGAAAATTCCATGGGGTGATGCAGGCAACCACGCCGATGGGTTGCTTCAGAACAACGATCCGCTTGTCCGCCTGGTGGCCCGGAATCGTGTCGCCGTAAACGCGCTTGGCCTCTTCGCCAAACCATTCCAGAAACGCCGCGGCATACGCCACTTCTCCGCGCGATTCTGTCAGCGGCTTCCCCTGCTCCAGCGTCATCAGGCGCGCCAGGTCTTCCTGGTTTTCCATCATCAGGTCGAACCATTTGCGCAGCACATTCGCGCGTTCCTTCGCCGTCCTCGCGCTCCACGACTTGAAGGCCACGTTCGCCACTTCGATCGCGTGCCGCGTTTCCGCCCCACTCAGCTTTGGAACTTTGCCGATGATTTCGCCCGTAGCGGGATTATCCACGCCGGTCATACCGCCGCCCGCCGCCTGCACCCACTTCCCATCCACATAGCAGGCTTCGCGGAACAACCGCATGTCCTTCAAATCAATCGCGGCTGCCGCCGCATTTGTAGCCGTGCTGGACATAAAACACCTCGTTCATTCGCAAGCGCGTGGAAACGCCTTCGTACCTTGCACTACGCAGGGTTCCACGCGAACGGTTTATGCGTGAGAAAGGACAGCCTGCTTTTGTTCCGAGACGAGCGCCAAACCCGCCTCAAGTACATCGAGCCCCTCATCAAGCTGCTCGTCCGTGACCACCAGCGGCACCAGGATGCGCACGACGTTTCCGTAAGTCCCCGCGGTGATCGTGATCAAGCCGTGCTCGTACGCGTACTTCGAAAGCGCTTTCGTTTGCGCACCGGCAGGCTCGCGCGTTTCCGGATTGCTCACCAGCTCGATCGCGCACATGCCGCCGAGCCCGCGCACGTTGCCGACAATGGGCCACTTCCGCTGCCAGGCCTTTGCCCGCTCTTCGAAACGCTTTCCGATGGCCGTGGACCGCGCAAGCAATCCATCCTTCTCGATCGTCTCCAGCGAAGCAAGCGCCGCAACGCAAGACGCGGGATTTCCGGCAAATGTGCTTCCAAGCCCGCCGGGAATCGGCGAGTCCATGATTTCCGCGCGGCCTGTGACCGCGGCAATCGGCAAGCCGCCGCCGAGCGATTTCGCGGTGATCAGCAGGTCCGGCTCGACGCCCCAATGCTCGATCGCGAACATTTTTCCGGTGCGCCCGATTCCGCTCTGCACTTCATCGGCGATGAAGAGGATTCCGTATTTGTCGCAAATCTGCCGGATCACGGGGAAAAATTCCTTCGGCGGGACCACGAAGCCGCCTTCGCCCAGCACCGGTTCCGCGATGATCGCCGCCACCTGGTCCGCCGCAACCACTCGCTTGAACGTATCTTCCAGATGATGTGCGCAGGTCAGCTTACACGACGGATATGTCAGGCCGTACGAGCAGTGATAGCAGTTGGCATAGGGAATCCGGTAAATTTCCGGCGCAAACGGACCGAAGCCCACTTTGTACGGGTTTGTCTTGCTGGTCAGCGTCATCGTCAGCAGCGTGCGCCCGTGAAACGCGTCTTCGAAGCAGATCACCGCCGGCCGCTTGGTGTGCGCGCGGGCGATCTTCACCGCGTTTTCCACCGCTTCCGCGCCCGTATTCACAAAAAAAGTTTTCTTCGTTCCCGTCATCGGCGCCAGCGAATTCAGCTTTTCAGCGAGCGCGATGTAGGACTCGTACGGCGTCACGCCGAAACACGTGTGCAGGAATTTTTCCAACTGGGCGCGGATTGCGCTTTCCACGCGCGGCGCGCGGTGCCCGGTGTTCAGGCAGCCGATGCCGCCCGCGAAGTCCAGGTAGTGGTTTCCATCCACGTCCTCGATCCAGGCACCTTCCGCTTTCGCGGTGAAGATCGGCGTCACGAGCTGCGGTCCGCGCGGAATTGCGGCTTCGCGGCGCGCCACCAGCGCTTTGGATTTTGGCCCCGGAACTTCGGTGCGTAATTGAATGGTCTTCATAGCTCTCACATCCCTCTTTTGAATTCAGGAACTTTTGCCGGCTTAGTACCAGCCGATCGGCGCTTCATCGAGATTGACGTACACCTGCTTCGTTTCCAGATATTCCTCGAGTCCCCAGGGCCCGAGCTCCCGCCCGAAACCCGACTGCTTGTAGCCTCCCCACGGCGCTTCCACGTACGTCGGCTGCATATGATTCACCCAGATAATTCCCGCGCGCATCGATTTTACGATGCGGAACGCCTTAAAGATGTCGCGCGTCCAGACGGCTCCGGCCAGCCCATACGGCGTGTCGTTGGCAATTTTGATCGCGTCGGCTTCGTTCTCAAACGGAATCACCGTTGCCACGGGGCCGAAAATTTCTTCCCGCGCAATCCGCGCCGAGTTGTCGACATC
>DATMMG010000082.1:0-12219 GCA_035569815.1 Candidatus Methylomirabilota bacterium | reverse complement strand
ACTCAGCCTGCGCCGTTCGCCAGGTGTGCAGCAGCCGGACGTGCTCGTCTGGCCGGAAGCGCCCGCCCCGTTTTCTTTTCAGGATCCTCATTTTGGCCCGTACATTTCCGGCCTGGCCGCGGAATTCCAGCATCCCGTCATAGTCGGGATCATCGACTGGAAACCCATCGTCGAAAGCGGCAGGGGCGTTCCCCGCACCGGGCTTGTGCCCTACAACAGCGCGGCTATGCTCAATAGCATCGGCCAAAAAGCTTTCACCTACGACAAAATCCACCTCGTCCCCTTCGGCGAGTACGAACCCTTCCCGCTGATCCATCAGGTCGTCACCAGCGTCTCCGAGGAGGTGGGCGGATTCCACAAGGGCAAGGAGCGAAACGTCGGCCATTTTGCCGGCGGTAACACCTTCTCCGTTTTTATCTGTTACGAAGCCATCTACGCCGGCGAAATTCGCCAGTTCGCCAACAACGGCGCGCAGCTCTTGGTCAACATCTCCAACGACGGCTGGTTCGGAAAATCCGAAGCCGCCGAGCAGCATCTCCGCATGGCTCGCGTCCGCGCCGTGGAAAATCGCCGCTGGCTGATTCGTGACACGAACAGCGGCATCACCGCCTCCATTGACCCTTACGGAAACGTCTCTCGCGTCATGCAGCGCGACACCCGCGCCGCCGCCGACCTGCCCTACGACTTCCGCACCGGCAAGACCATCTACACCCGCTTCGGCGACTGGTTCGCCTGGATGTGCGTCGCCATTTCCGCTATTCTAGTTCTGCTCACTTTCCGAAAGGCGAAATAGCCCGGCAGGGTTCGGGTTCCCCAAACACCGCATGATTCTTGAAGATTTGCAACACCAGTATGAAGGACTGAAGCAGCGCATTACTCTCGTGCGGAGCTTTCTTTGACGCTCCCCAAAACCGCGCGCGCCTGAAAACCCTCGAACAGCGCAGCGCCGACCCCAATTTCTGGAGCAATCAGGAAGAAGCGCAGAGCGTCCTTCGCGACCGCAAGAAGGTCGAAGATCAGCTCGCCGCGGATGAAAAACTGGAAATGCTCGCCAGCGACATCGAAACGTACATCGAACTGGCGCGCGGCGAAACCAACGCCGAGCAAAAAGAAGAATTGCTCAAGGACCTCAACAAGGAACTTTCCACCGCGGACACCTACATCGGCGAACTCGAAACGCAGACCCTGCTCTCCGGCGAGAACGACCACCTCAATGCCATCATGACCATCAAGCCCGGCGCCGGTGGCACCGAATCCCAAGACTGGGCCTCGATTCTCCTGCGCATGTATTTGCGCTGGGCGGAACGCAACGGCATCACGGCCAATCTGCTCGACGAAACGCCCGGCGAAGAAGCCGGCATCAAAAACGCCACGATTCAGTTCAGCGGCGAGAACGCTTACGGCCTGCTCTCCGGCGAAACCGGCGTGCATCGCCTGGTGCGCATTTCGCCGTTCGATCAGGCCGCGCGCCGCCACACGTCGTTCGCTTCCGTCTTCGTCATTCCCGAAGTGGACGACCGCATCGAAATCAACATCAAGCCCGACGATTTGAAGCTGGACACCTTCCGTGCCGGCGGCAAAGGCGGACAAAACGTCAACAAGGTGGAAACCGCCGTCCGCATCACCCACATTCCCACCGGCATCATCGTCGCCTGCCAGATGCAGCGCAGCCAGCACAAGAACCGAGAAATGGCGATGAAGATGTTGCGCTCGAAACTTTACGACCTGGAAATTCAAAAGCGCCGCGACGAGACCGACCGCCTCGACGAATCCAAGCTCGAAATCTCCTTTGGCAGCCAGATCCGTTCCTACATCATGCAGCCGTATCGCCTTATCAAGGACCACCGCACCAAATTCAGCGTCGGCGACGTGGACAAAGTCCTCGACGGCGACCTCACCCCGTTCATCCGCTCCTACCTTATGGCCAAAAAGACCAAAGGCAAGCTCGAAGTTCAACCCGACGAGGAAGTGGACACCGTCTAATGCCTTTACTTTCAGTTCAATGGCCGAAAATTGCCACTCGCTGCTTCCATAACCCGTGCAAAATCAATGCGTTGATTCCGCTTCATGCCGGTGCTACTCTGATTCGGATAGAGTCTGCTTTGCCTCCGGCACGTAGGCCCTACAAGGTGTTTCACACCTTCCCAAAAAAAGAAGTTCAGCACTGAGGAGATTTGTTTTGAGCGATAGAAATATGCGCAATTTTCTGTTCACCTCCGAATCGGTGACAGAAGGCCACCCGGATAAAATTGCTGACCAGATTTCAGACGCGGTACTCGATGAAGTCATGCGCCAGGACCCCAAGGGTCGGGTCGCCTGCGAAACTTTGGTAACGACGGGATTGGTTGTCGTTGCCGGTGAAATCACCACCACCGCCATCATTGACTACGACGATCTGATCCGCAAGACCGTCGAACAGGTCGGCTACGACAACGCCCTCTTTGGTTTTGATTCCACCACTTGCGCGGTCATGTGCACCATCAAGCGCCAGTCGCCCGATATCGCCATGGGCGTGGACACCGGCGGCGCCGGCGATCAGGGCCTGATGTTCGGTTACGCCTGCGACGAAACCGAAGAACTCATGCCCATGCCGATCCAGTTGGCCCACCGCCTCACGCAGCGCCTCTCCGAAGTCCGCAAGAGCAAGAAAGTGGATTTCCTCCGTCCCGATGGCAAGTCCCAGGTCAGCGTCGAATATCGCAATGGCAAGCCATTCCGCGTCGACACCGTGGTCATCTCCACCCAGCACAGCGACACTGTGCCCAACGAAGATCTGCGCCACGCGATCATGGAATACGTGATCAAGCCTATCATTCCCGCTCACATGCTCGACGCCAAAACCAAATATCACATCAACCCCACCGGCCGCTTTGTCATCGGCGGACCGATGGGCGATGCGGGCCTCACCGGTCGCAAGATCATTGTGGATTCCTACGGAGGCTACAGCCGCCACGGCGGCGGTGCTTTCTCCGGTAAGGATCCTTCGAAGGTGGACCGCTCCGCCTGCTACATGGCGCGCTACATCGCCAAGAATATCGTCGCCGCCGGACTCGCCAGCCGCGCCGAAGTGCAACTCGCCTACGCCATCGGTGTCGCGGAACCCGTTTCCGTAATGGTCGACACGTTCGGCACAGGCGCGATTCCCGAAGAGAAAATCACAGAGCTCGTGCGCCAGAATTTTTCGCTCACGCCAAAGGCCATTATCGAGACTCTCGATCTGCGCAGGCCCGTCTATAAGCAAACAGCCGCGTACGGCCACTTCGGCCGCACCGGACCGGGTTTCACCTGGGAAAAGACCGACCGTGCCGATGCGTTGCGCATGGCTGCGGGACTCGGCGCTCCCGTGGAAGCAGCCGCCCGCCGCTAGTTTTCGCCGCGGCCCTTGTTGTTTCGTAAAGCAGTGTCCCTCTCTGCCGCAAGCGGATTCGTGCTGTTGGCAGAAAGCGTCCCGGTGCAACCATTCGCTTTGCGAGTGCAAATTTAAATTGTGAGGAATCTCGAAATGGCAACCGCAGAACTGAAAAAAGGCGATGTGAAGGATATCGGGCTTGCCGATGCGGGCAAGCGCAAGATCGAGTGGGCCGCGCAACAGATGCCCGTGCTGCAGTCCATCCGCAAGCGCTTCATCAAGGAACAGCCGCTCAAGGGACTCCGCGTTTCCGCCTGTCTTCACGTTACCAGCGAAACCGCGAACCTGATGATCGCCTTGCGCGACGGCGGCGCCGATGCCGTTCTCTGCGCATCCAATCCTCTTTCCACTCAGGATGAAGTCGCTGCCTCTCTCAATCGCGACTACAACATTCCCACTTACGCCATCAAGGGCGAAGACAACGACACCTACTATCAGCACATGAAGGCGGCCCTCGACCACAAGCCGCAATTCACCATGGACGACGGCTGCGACCTCGTCACCATGCTCCTCACCAAGCGGCAGGATCTCGTCGGCAACGTCATCGCCGGCACCGAAGAAACCACCACCGGTGTGATTCGCCTGCGCGCCATGGCCAAGGACGGCACGCTGAAGTATCCGATCATCGCCGTGAACGACGCGATGACCAAGCACTTCTTCGACAACCGCTACGGAACGGGCCAGTCCACGCTCGACGGCGTCATTCGCGCAACCAACGTGCTCATCGCCGGCCTCAAGGTCGTCATCGCCGGCTACGGCTGGTGCGGCCGCGGCGCCGCGATGCGCTCCAAGGGACTCGGCGCCGACGTCATCGTCACCGAAATCGATCCCGTCAAGGGCATCGAAGCCGTGATGGATGGCTTCCGCGTGATGCCCATGGCCGATGCCGCGAAGGAAGGCGATATCTTCATCACCGTCACCGGAAACAAGAACGTGATTCGCCGCGAACACTTCGAAGTGATGAAGAGCGGCGCGATCGTTTGCAACTCCGGCCACTTCAACGTGGAAATCGAAATTCCCGCGCTCGAGTCGCTCTCTTCCGGCAAAAAGGAAGTTCGCCCGCTTGTGGATGAATTTCAGCTCAAGGACGGCCGCAAGATTTATCTCATCGCAGAAGGTCGCCTGGTGAACCTCGCCACCGCCGAAGGCCACCCCGCTTCCGTGATGGACATGAGCTTCGCGAACCAGTCGCTCTCCGCGGAATATCTCGTCAAGCACCACAAAGAGATGAAGCCTCAGGTGTACGTCGTGCCCGAGCATCTCGACCGCGAAATCGCGCGCCTCAAGCTCGAATCGATGGGCCACCGCCTCGACAAGCTCACCGCCGAGCAGGAGCAGTACCTCGCGTCCTGGCAAGAAGGCACGTAATCCCGTGTAGGGACAGCTTTAGGCCACCTCCGCTCTTGTAGGGCCTCCCTTCCGAGGTGCACGGTTTGCACCCCGGATCGTTTTGCGGGGCGGGCGGCTTTTCCAAACATCTGATACGATTCAACCAGGGGCGTTTCGACAAAATCGAACCGCCCCAAAATTTTGGTGCCCTAAAACCTGGTGAATGTTATGTGGGACTACTGCGGACACTCTCTCGACATCGCTCGCCTCCGCGGCGCAACCTACGCCGACGTGCGCGTCATGCATTTGCGCCAGCGCGACTTGACCACCAAGAGCGGTGAAGTCGGCACACTCGGCCAGAGCGAATCCATCGGCCTCGGCATTCGCGTCGTCGTCCAAGGCGCCTGGGGCTTCGCTTCCACCGATCAGCTAACCCGCGAAGGCGTAGCCGCATGCGCCGCGCAAGCCGTCTCCATCGCCACAGCCTCCGCGCTCGCGAAAAAAGAAGACGTGCAACTCGCCGCCGAGCCCTCTTACGTGGACAGTTGGCAAGGCCCCTGTCAGAAAGACCCCTTCGAGATTCCCCTTGAGGCCCAAATCGATCTACTGCTGAAAGCCGACGCCTCCATGCGCCAGATAAAAGGCGTCACTCTCACCGAGACCGACATGCAGTTCCGCAAGATCGATTCCTGGTTCGCCTCCAGCGCCGGCTCGAAAATTCACCAGCGCCGCTTCCACTCCGGCTGCGGCATCGTCGCCACTTCCTTCAAAGGCGATTCCATCCAGAAACGCTCCTATCCCAACAGTTTCGGCGGCCAACACATCCTCGGCGGCTACGAACTGATCGAAGCGATGGATCTTTTCAAGCACGCGCCGCGGATTGCCGAAGAATCGGTTGCACTCCATTCCGCCGCGCAGTGCCCCGAAAAAAAATCCACCCTGATTCTCGGCGGCAGCCAGCTCGGCCTGCAGATTCACGAATCCGTCGGCCATCCCATCGAACTCGATCGCGTTCTCGGCCAGGAAGCCAATTTCGCCGGCACCAGTTTTCTCACCCTCGATAAAATGAATCACCTGCGCTACGCCTCATCGATCGTGAACGTCGTCGCCGACGCCCGCCCCGCGCACGGTCCCGGCCTCGGCACTTTCGCCTACGACGACGAAGGCGTCCCCGCCCAGTGCATCGACGTCATCAAGGACGGCGAATTCCGCGGCTATCTCTCCAGCCGTGAAACCGCGCATCTCATCGGCCTTCAGCGCTCCGGCGGCACCATGCGCACCGAAAGCTGGAACCGCCTGCCGATGATTCGCATGACCAACGTCAGCCTGCTCCCCGGCACGTGGACGCCGGAAAATCTTATCGCCGACACCGACGACGGCATCCTGATGGAAACCAATCGCTCCTGGTCCATCGACGACCGCCGCTACCAGTTTCAGTTCTCCACCGAAATCGCCTGGGAAATCAAAAGCGGCAAGAAAACGCGCATGCTGAAAAATCCCAGCTACAGCGGCATCACCACCGAATTCTGGAACTCCTGCGACGCCATCTGCAACGCCGATCATTGGGTTCTCTGGGGCACGCCCAACTGCGGCAAAGGCCAGCCGATGCAGACCATGGGCACGGGCCACGGCGCCTCCCCCGCGCGCTTTCGCAACGTAAAAATCGGAACTGCGTTCTCAAACGAATGAGCCCAGCAAAGAAAACCCGCCCAAACTTCGCGCGCCGCGCCCCCTCCTCCGAAGTTTTTCTTCGGCCGGAAAGGGAATTGCGCGCCATCACCGAGCGCGTTTTGCGCATCGCCAAAACCGCCGGCATCCCCGAAACCGAAGTTCATGTCGACGAAGTCATCGACGCGCTCACCCGCTTCGCGAACAACTCCATCCACCAGCACGTCGCCGAACACGGCCTCACCGTTTCTCTTCGCGTAGTCGTCGACGGCCGCACCGCCCGCGTCACCACCAACCGCATCGAAGAAGACTCCCTCCGCGCCGCCCTCGAATCCGCCGCATCGCTCGCTGCCAGCCAGCCGAAAGATCCAGGCCTGTTGCCGTTGCCCGGCAAGCAAAGGTATCGCGCCGTTCACCGGTTCTCCCCCGCCACCGCCGCGCTCTCTGCTGATTCTCGCGCGCGAGCCGTGAAAAACGCCTGCTCCCTCGCCGAAAGAAAAGGCCTAATCGCCGCCGGTATTTTCTCCAGTGGCGAAAGCCAGTCTGTCCTCGCCAATTCCCGCGGCCTCTTCGCCGCCTACCGCCAGACCCAGGCGGAATTTTCCGTCACCATGCAGCAGGGCTCCGCCACTAGTTGGGCCAAAGCCAACGCCGCCGACTTCCGCGCCTTCGATCCTCTGGCCCTCGCAAAGATTGCCAGCGAAAAAGCGGCCCGCGCGGAAAATCCCGCCGAGCTTGCGCCCGGCAAATACACCGTCATTCTCGAACCCGCCGCGGTGCTCGATCTCGTCGGTTTTCTCTTCTACGATTTCGCCGCCACGGCCATCCAGGATCAGCGCTCCTGCTTTTCCGGCCGTCTCGGAAAGCCGCTCCTTGGAAAAAACATTACGATCTCTGACGATGTCTATCATCCCGAGCAACTCGGCGCGCCGTTCGATGGGGAAGGCATTCCCCGCCAACGCGTGCTCCTCGTCGACAGCGGCGTTCCCCGCAACCTTGTCTACTCCCGCCGCTCCGCAAAAAAAGCCGGCACCCGTCCCACCGGCCACGGCCTTGTCTTGCCAAACGAATATGGCGAAGCGCCGATGAACCTGGTAATCGACGGCGGCAAGACCTCGGTAGAAGAAATGATTGCGGGGACCGACCGCGGCCTCCTGGTCACGCGCCTGTGGTACATCCGCGAACTCGACCCGTATGAAAAAGTGATGACCGGCATGACTCGCGACGGCTTATTCCTCGTCGAAAAGGGCAAAGTAGCGCAAGCCGTGCGAAATTTTCGATTCAATCAATCGATTCTTCAAATGCTTGCAAGCGTGGAGGCCCTGGGCCCCTCCCACCGCGCAACCGCCGAAGAGTCCTTTGAAATCGTGGTTCCCCCAATGAAAATCAGCAATTTTCACTTTAGCGAAGTTACGAAGTTCTAAGCTACTTGCCCTTCCTCGCGCCCCTGCATTACCGATGCATTACATAGAAATTCTGCATTGTACTTCCCCGCGAGTAGCCTCTATTACTCTCCTATGTGTAGCAGGCGGCGCCAGCCGAACTGGGGGCACCCGGACCACGATGCATGTGGTACAGGTTTCGTCGCGCGCCTCGGCGGTCCTCCCACCCACGAAATCCTGCAAATTGCCTTGCAAGCCCTTGAGCGCCTCTCCCATCGCGGAGGTGTGGATGCCGACGGCGCCAGCGGTGATGGTGCCGGAATCCTCAGCAGCCTGCCGGTTGAATTCCTTCGCGCCCGCGCCGCCGAACTTGAGATAACCCTGGGCGAAATTTTCGGCGTCGGGATGCTCTTCGCCCCACACACCCGGGTTGCCGACGCGCAGCGCTCCGTGGAAGAAGCCATCGGTCGCGGAAAATTGCGCCTGTCGGGCTGGCGCAAAGTTCCGATCAATCCGAACGCCCTCGGCCAGCGTGCGTTCGAGACCATGCCGGAGATCTGGCAGTTTTTCATCGAGCCAGCGCCCGCGAAAACTCCTATCCCCGATTCTTCCGCGAAATTCGAGCGCAGCCTTTCCCTGCTCCGCAAGCGCGCCGAATCTCTCCTCCCCGAGCGGTGCTATATCGCATCGCTCTCTTCGCGCACGATCGTCTACAAGGGCCTCCTCACGCCCTGGCAGTTCCCGCATTTTTACGAGGATCTCTGCAACCCGGAATTCGCCGCGCACTTCGCCATTTTTCACCAGCGCTATTCCACAAACACCGAGCCTTCGTGGCAGCTCGCGCAGCCCTTCCGTTACGTCGCCCACAACGGCGAAATCAACACCATCGTCAGCAATCGCCGCTGGTTGTGCGCCCGCGAACGCGAAATTCGTAAGCGTATCGGCGTTGGCGAGTGGTTCCACATGCTCGAAGACTACGTCAGCGATTCGGCCAGCTTCGACAACGCGCTGGAACTGAAGTTCCTCGAAGGCAAGTCCGTCGAAACCTCGATGCTTTCCCTGATGCCGACGGCCTTTGCCGAAGATCCCTTTCTCTCCTCCGATGTGCGGCGCACGCTCGAAGTCCTTTCGCGCGAAGGCGAGCCCTGGGACGGTCCTGCCGCCATGGTTTTCAGCGACGGCCTCTCCGTCGGCGTGAAGCTCGATCGCAACGGCTTGCGCCCCATGCGCTATCTCGTCACCCACGACGGCCTGATCATTGCCGGGAGCGAAGCGGGCCTTGTCGATCTGGAAGAGTCCCGCGTCGCGGAGCGCCAACGCCTCGGCCCCGGCGAAATGATCCTGGCGACTCCCAAAGACGGCGTTCTGTTGCGCTGGCGCGAACTCTTGAAGAGCGTCACCGCGCAAGTTCAACGCAAGACCACCTCCGTTCCTTCGCTGCTCCATCTCGCTGGCGACGGCCCGCGCGTCCCAATCACCGAACCCAGGCGTCTCGCCGGCGCTTCCGGCTGGACCGACGATCAGTACAAAATTCTTTTTCACCCGCTCCTCACCGGCAAGGAAGCCGATTGGAGCATGGGCGACGACGCCCCACCCGCTTTTCTTTCCACGTTCACACGGCCGCTCTGGGATTACTGCAAGCAACGGTTTGCGCAGGTAACCAATCCTCCCATCGATCCGTTGCGCGAAGCCCATGTGATGTCTCTCGAAGTTTCGCTCGGCAAGTCTTTGTGCCTGCCGGGCCCCATTCTTAGCGCCGCTGAGCTTGCGGCGCTTTGTGCAGCCATCCCTGAGCTGCAGGTTGTCGACACAAGCTTTCCTGCCATCACCGGGGTCCCGGGCGCGCGCCGCTGTCTCACTCAGTGTTTAACTACCCCTCTGAGTAGCGGCGAGCGCCCGGGGCTCCTCCTCCTCTCCGATCGAAATGTCAGCCGTGAACGCGCCGCGTTGCCCGTCTTGTTGGCCGCCGCGAAACTTTGGAAGAGCGCCGTTCGCCAGGGATTCGCGGAAGTTCCGCTGATCATCGAGAGCGCGCAAGTCTTCGACACGCACCACGTGGCGATGCTGTTGGCCGCCGGTGCCAGCGCCGTCGTGCCCTATCTCGCCGAAGAGTTTGCCGAATCGGAAGAGCCAGGCTCATTCAAGAAAGTTCGCTCGGGCATGTACAACGGGTTGCGCAAAGTTCTCGCCCGCATGGGAATTTCCACGCTGGCCAGCTACCGCAACAGCCACCTGTTTGAAGTCCTAGGCCTGGAAGAACAAATCTGCCACGAATTCTTTGAAGACGCGGGCCGCTATCCTGGCACAAAGTCTCTGATCAACGTGTTGCAGGACTATCTGAAAATGCACGCCTCGGCCTTCTCGACCAGCGGAGCGAATCTTCCCGACTTCGGCCTCTACCGTTTCCGCAAAGGCGCGGAGCTGCACGCCAACTCGCCCGAATTTATCCGCCGCTTGCACGCCCACACCCGCAAGCCGCAGCCTGAACAATATTCCGCCGTCGAGGAACTCGGAAAAGCCGCGGGCCCCACCTTCCTGCGCGATCTGCTGGAGATGCTGCCCGAACAGCCGGTCCCCGTCGAAGACGTGGAATCGCTCGAGTCCATTCTCAAGCGCTTCAGCACGCAAGCCATGTCCCTCGGTTCGTTGAGCCCCGAAGCGCACAAAACGCTCACTCTGGCGATGAACCAGATCGGCGGCCGCAGCAACACCGGCGAAGGCGGCGAAGATCCCGATCTCTACGCGACGCCGGGCGCAGCGAGCAAGATTAAACAGGTCGCCTCCGGCCGCTTCGGTGTCACCGCGGAATATCTCGTCCGCGCCGAAGAACTCGAAATCAAAATGGCGCAAGGCTCCAAACCTGGCGAAGGTGGCCAGCTCCCCGCGCGGAAAGTCACCGAATACATCGCGCGCATTCGCCACGCCACGCCCGGCACGCCGCTGATTTCTCCGCCGCCGCACCACGACATTTACAGCATCGAAGATCTCGCGCAGCTCATTCACGATTTGCGCGCCGTCAATCCCCAGGCGCGTATCGGCGTGAAGCTCGTCTCCGGCACGGGCATCGGCGTGATCGCCGCGGGCGTCGCCAAAGCAGGCGCGAATGTCATCACCATCAGCGGCCACAACGGCGGTACCGGCTCTTCTCCGCTCACCTCAATCAAGAACACCGGCCTGCCCTGGGAAATCGGTCTTCGCGATACGCACGAAACCCTGCTGCGCGCCGGGCTGCGCTCCCGCGTTTCGCTTCGCGTGGACGGCGGCCTTCGCTTCGCGCGCGACATCTTGATCGGTGCAATTCTCGGCGCCGACGAATTCGGCTTCGGCACCGCCGCGCTCGTCGCCATCGGCTGCGTCATGGCCCGCCAGTGCCATCTCAACACCTGCCCTGTCGGCATCGCCACGCAAGACGAAACTCTCCGTCTCCGCTTCAACGGCAAGCCCGAAATGGTCGTCGCGTATTTCCGTTCCCTCGCCGAAGAAATCCGCCGCAGCATGGCGGAGCTGGGCGTGCGCTCGCTCACCGAGCTTCGCGGCTGGTACGATCGCCTCGAAACAAAATCCGGCCTCGACGCACTACTCGTCATTCCCGTTTCCAAGCCCGCTCGCGTCGTGCCGCAGCAGACCCCTGTGCCCGAATCCAGCGGCGTCGAAGTTGAAGAACTCTTGCAACAAACGCATTCGCAGGCCGCGAATCCCACGCTCATCAATAATTTTCACCGCAGCATTGGCAGCCATCTCAGCGGCGAACGCATGCGTCTCAGCATCAAGCAGCCGGGCCTCGCTGCTTCGGTCCACGAATTTCATGGCACCGCCGGGCAAAGCTTCGGCGCTTTTCTTTCCGATGGTTTGGCCCTCCATCTTTACGGCGAAGCCAACGATTACGTGGGCAAAGGTCTATCAGGCGGCTCCATCGTCATCCGCGCCAGCCATAACGCTTGCAAGCGTGGCGACGTCCTCGCCGGCAACACCGTGTTGTACGGAGCTACCTCTGGCCAGCTATTCATCGCCGGGCAAGTTGGCGAGCGTTTCGCCGTCCGCAACAGCGGCGCCATCGCCGTTGTCGAAGGCGTCGGCCAGCACGGCTGCGAATACATGACCGGGGGCATCGCCGCGATTCTCGGGCCCGTGGGCCTCAATTTCGGTTCCGGCATGACCGGCGGCCTGGCCTACGTCTTGCGCAGTGAGATGGAAAACATCCTCAATCGCGAATTCGTCCAGTCGCACGAACTCGAAGAGCACGAAGAGTCCTGCCTGCGCGCGCTCATTGAAGTTCACCGGCAGCGCACAGGCAGCCCGCGCGCTGCTCGTTTTCTCGCACAGCGTTCTTTGCGCAATTTCGTCCGCATCCAGCCGATTCACCTTCAGGAATCCCTCGAAGGCGTATGGCACGCGTTTTCAAGCAGCGTCCGCGATCCGGTTGCCGTCTCC
>DATMMG010000081.1:0-3324 GCA_035569815.1 Candidatus Methylomirabilota bacterium | reverse complement strand
GGATTGGGCGAGGCGGGAGAAGGGAAGAACGTCACGCACCAGCAGAAGAAATTGAACGAGGAAGAGTTGCGGGAGTTTCGTTCGCGCTTTGGAATTCCGATGGGCGACGAGGAGATCGCGAAGGTGCCGTTTTACCGGCCGGCGGAAGACAGCGAAGAGATTCGCTATTTGCGGGCGCGGCGGGAATCGCTGGGCGGTTATGTGCCGCAGCGGAAGGCGCGGTCGGCGGCGCTCTCGGGCGGGCACACGGAGCTGTTCAAGGAGTTTCTGGAAGGCAGCGAAGGCCGAGAAGTTTCGACGACGATGGCGTTCGTGGCGATGCTGCGCAAGATGCTGAAGGATCCGGAGATTGGCAAGCTGGTGGTGCCGATTGTGCCGGACGAGGCACGCACGTTTGGCATGGAGTCGCTGTTCCGGACGGTGGGAATTTATTCGAGCGTGGGGCAGAAATACGAGCCGGTGGATGTGAACACGTTGCTCTATTACAAGGAAGCGAAGGACGGACAGATCCTGGAAGAGGGAATCACGGAAGCGGGCTCGATGGCGTCGTTCATTGCGGCGGGCTCGGCGTATGCGACGCACGGAATCAACACGATTCCGTTTTTCATTTACTACTCGATGTTCGGCTTCCAGCGGATCGCGGATTTCATCTGGGCCGCGGCGGACATGAGGACGCGTGGATTCCTGTTGGGCGGCACGTCGGGGCGCACCACTCTTTCTGGAGAAGGCTTGCAGCACCAGGACGGCAACAGCCACGTGCTGGCGATGCCGGTGCCGAACCTGCTGGCGTACGATCCCGCGTTTGCGTTTGAGATCGCCGTAATCATCGATGAAGGCATACGCCGGATGTATAAAGAGGGCGAAAGCATCTTTTACTACATCACGGTGATGAACGAGCCGTACGTGATGCCGCACATGCCGGGCGACGTGAAGGACGGCATTTTGAAGGGCATGTACAAATACAAGCCTGCGTCGAACAAGAAAGCGAAGCTGCGGGCGCAATTGCTTGGCAGCGGCGCGATTCTGAACGAAGTGCTGCAGGCGCAGGAAATCCTGGAGAAGAATTACGGCGTGGCGGCGGATGTCTGGAGCGTGACGAGCTACAAGTGCCTGTATACGGACGGGATCGAGACGGAGCGGTGGAACCGGCTGCATCCGGACGAGACACCGCGGGTGCCTTACGTGAAGCAGTGCCTGGGCGAAGAGCAGGGGGTGTTCGTGGCGGCGTCGGATTACCTGAAGACACTTCCGGCGATGATTTCGAAGTGGCTGCCACGGCGCATGGCGATTCTTGGCACGGATGGATTTGGCCGCAGCGAAGGGCGGACGTCGTTGCGCGAGTTCTTTGAAGTGGATTCGCGTTTCGTGGTGCTAGCTGCGCTGCACGAACTAGCACAGGAGGGATTGGTGGGCGAGGCTACGGTGCAGAACGCGATGAAGGATCTGGGGATTAATCCGGAGAAGCCGAACCCGGTGATTTCGTAGCCGAGTTGGTGGCATCCTCTGCAGGATGCGCTGTAGATGCGATGTTTGCGGCGGGTTAGGTGGACACGAAATGATATTTCGCGGTCGCTTTTGCCTTGCGCTTACGTTTTTGACGATTGTCCTGGGATTGGCTGCCGAGGCACGTTTCGTTCAAACGAGCCGGGTCAGCCAATCAAACCACCAAATATTCCTGGAAAAGCTGTCCGCGGCAGCAATTGAGCGGACGCGCCACGTCGTTCGTTATGACCCCCAATATGTGCGAATTCCGTACCCCGGAGGGGATGTTCCGGCGGATACGGGTGTGTGCAGCGATGAAGTTATTCGTGCCTATCGCGCGCTGGGGATTGATTTGCAGAAAGAAGTGCATGAGGACATGGCCGCGAATTTTTCGGCATATCCAAACCAGCGGCGGTGGATGTTGGCTCATCCGGACTCAAATATTGATCATCGGCGCGTGCCGAATCTGATGGTTTTCTTCAGCCGGAAAGGAACGTCGCTGCCCATTTCCACTCGTGCTGAAGACTTCGAGCCCGGCGAGTTGGTTACCTGGGATCTGGGTGGGGGCGTGCCGCACATCGGCATCGTGGTGAACCGAAAGTCGGGTGCAACCGGAAAGTACCTGGTTGTTCACAACATCGGGTCGGGACCGAAAATGGAAGACGTGCTTTTTAGTTGGAAAATTACGGGGCATTACCGCTATTTTGGGCCGACGCAGTCCTGAGCAATGCGGGATCAAATGATGGTTTGCTGAATTTTTACCGAAAACAGAAAATTGAAAATCAGAAATTGGAATAAGGGAGGGCGCAAGTGATCGCGCCCTTTTTTTGTATGGGTCACAGGAGCGTTTGGAGTGCGGGAGCTCTGCTCCCGCTTTTACGGTTTCAGTGTCGAAATAAATGGAAATTGGGAGCCGGGTTAAAGCTCGAAAGCGGCAGCAGAGCCGCCGCATTCCATAGCGGGCCAGCACGGAAGGCGGTGTAAAGCAGCCTCTACGCGGCGGAGAGGAGTTCGGCGGGTTTGATGCGGCCGGTGGCGAGGTGGGCAATGAGTTCGCGATTGGCGAGGAGAAAATCGTAGGCGGGGAGTTCGCGGGGGAGGACCCAGACGACTTGCTCGAACGCGCTGGGAGCGATGTCCGGTTCGGCGTATTGTGCGGCGAAGAAATGGATTTCGAGTTCATCGGGAGTGTTGGCGTAGTGGTGGCGGACGTTGGCGATCTCGAGGGATTTAATGAGGGTGACGCCGAGTTCTTCGCGGAGTTCGCGAGCGAGAGCCTGTTCGAACGTTTCCTTGCTGCGGACTTTGCCGCCTGGAAATTCCCATTTAAGGGGAGAGGTATCGTCACGGCGGCGCTGGCCGATGAGGATGCGACGATCGGAACGTTCAATTACGGCTGCTACGACCTGGATCATGAGTTGAGATGATTTTAGAGAGAAGTAAGTAAGGAAGCAATGAGGAGGGGAGTGATCGAGCCTTTGCTGAAAGGTCAGCAGCGATCAGATAACAGCGATCAGGAAGCTGAGAGGCGCGGGGCTTAGTGCGAGGGCTTCGCATGATAGTTGGTTTGTGGGTTGACCGTTAGAAAGCGAGAGCTCCGCTCTCGCATTCCAAATGGGTTGACCTTGACTGGTGGGTGTGATGGAGTTTGTAGCCGAGGATGGGAGGGATACGCGTGAAAAAATTGGGGATTGTGGCGGTGATGGTGTTGGCGTTGTGGCCAGCGGCGGTTTGGGCGCAGGCGACGGAAGGGGACGTGGTGCGATTCAAGGGGACGATGGAGAACGTGAAGGCTACGTTTGGGGCGGCGGAGCCGGTGGCGCATGTGAAGGCGGGCGGCGT
>DATMMG010000080.1:0-16857 GCA_035569815.1 Candidatus Methylomirabilota bacterium | reverse complement strand
CAGCGCAAACTGGAACCCCTAGCGTAGCGTCCACCTTCAGGTGGACGCTCTCGCTTTTCCATTTTCTATTTTCTATTTTCTAATTTCCATTCTCTACTTTCCCTCTTCTCTGCTCTTCCTCAGCGCCTCTGCGCCTCTGCGTTATCTTTTTCTCGAAGTTCTGTTGCAAACAAGTCCTATTTACTTCCCCGTCTCTCTCCGCTAGCCTGTCCTTCTCCGGCGAACTCCTACCCAGCCCGGTGCAACCTGCCGGCAAGGAGCCAACCATGTCCACGCGTGCCGCCCGCAAGACCAGTCATTCGTCCGCAAAATCGCAAACGAAACCGCCCATCCGCATCGTCCCGATGCATCCTCACGTTCGCGATGCCGCCGCACCCGCGCCCCATCTCACCTACCGCAACGGCCCCCTCCTCACCAACGTGGAAGTCTTCACTCTTTTCTGGGGCGCCGCCTGGCAGGAAGCCGCCAACACGCAGATCAGCCAACAGATGAACTCCTTCTTCGATTTCATTCTCACCAGCCCGCTGCTCGACCAACTCGCCGAATATAGCGTCCCCGGAAAATCCATCGGCCACGGCAAACGCATCGGCACAAAAATTCTCAGCGCTACCGAACCCGGCAAATCGGTGCAGGATTCTGCCATTCAATCGATGCTGCAATCCGAACTTGCCAACGGCACCCTTCCTCCAGCGAACGCCAACTCGCTCTACTTCGTCTTTCTTCCTCCCGGCACGCAGGTGCAGCAGGGCGGATCTGCAAGCTGCAAGGATTTCTGTGGCTATCATGACGCCACGCCAGAGGACATCTTCTACGCCGCGATGCCTTTCCCCGGCTGCAGTGGTTGCCTCGGCGGGCTCGCGCTCCTTCCCGCGCTCACGTCCACTTCTTCGCACGAACTTTGCGAAGCCATCACCGATCCCATTCCCGGCCAGGGCTGGTACGACGACAACAACGGCGAGATCGGCGACATCTGCGCCTGGAAAACCAAACAGCTCGGCGCCTACACCGTCCAACTCGAATGGTCCAACTCCGCCGGCAACTGCATCTAGCTGGTTGATTTCCTGTGGCACAGCCATTGCTGGCTGTGCTCTTGGGGTTCTTGGTCTCTTATACGGCCCGCCTTCTAAGGCGGGCCTCTCCAACTTTTGAGTGCGAATGCGAAGCTTTCGCTTTTACGTCCTCAACTTAATCGCCCAAATCTTCCGTGTACGCACCCCAACCCATCTTCCCTTTGCCCCCGTAAAAACTCCCGGTGTATCATCTCCCCGGCTCCGCGAAATCGGAGACTCTCACAACCAACGTTTCATCCCGACAGGAGACACCATGAAAATTTCGCGAGCAATTCTCGGCGCAACGCTGCTCACCGCCTCCGCGGTTTACGCCGCCACGCGCCCCGCTCCCTCCCAGGACGTCATCAAAGTCGCCGGCGACAGCCACACGGTCATCTTCGAAAATGACCAGGTTCGAGTGCTCGCCGTTCACTTCAAGCCCGGGCAGGTCGCGCCAATGCACTCGCATCCCGCGAACGTCTCTTACTATTTGACCGATGGAAAGTTGAAGGTCACCCTGCCGGACGGCAAAGTGGTCGAACGCAGTCCCAAAGCCGGCACCGCGGGCTGGAGCGACGCCACCACCCACGCCGCCGAAAACATCGGCTCCACCGACTTCCAGCAAGTCCAAATCGAACTAAAGCCCCCCGTGGCAAGAGTAGTCCCGACAAACTAGCCTGCCGCCGATCAGCACATCCACTGCACGACGGAGGCTAACCGCCTGGGCAGGTGCGGCCCAAACTTCGCCATAAAAAACCGCGCTGCGCGCCACGCGACTGTCGGAACATCCAGCCGTACCCCGACCGTGGCCGGGTAGAATGCATACCGCGACAATGGCGGCCCCGTGTCACCCCAGATCACCAACTCCTTCAGGCTCTGCCCGATCAGCAGTTCGATCAGGTACGCGCGAAGCACCGTCGAAAGCGAGTCGGCATCGAACTCGCAATCGTAATTGCATTGGAAGCACAGCACGGCCCCGCCGGGCCGATACCATCCTCCAATAACGCTCAGCCATTGGCCGTCGCGATGCTTCAGTCCAATCGCAAGCGGCTGCTGTGTTGCGGCCACCATGTCCAAAGTTCTTTCGAAACCAGCCAGTTTCGACTGTGCGGTGAATTTGGATTTGGGGCGCAGCTCGAGTGCCGCGGAACGTAATTCGTCCATCGACAGGTGCTCCACAAACTTATGCCCCGCTGCCTCGAAACGCCGCCGGTAATAACGGAAATTGTGCCGCGTTGTGCTCCCCAAGCCTCCCAGAAACTGTTCATACGTGTCCGCTAACTGCAAATGGGCGTGATATTTCCAAACGGGGGAAGCGTTGCGTTCAATTGGGGAAAACTGGCCATCAAGGGACCGGGAAGCGATCAACTGCTGGACGGCGTCAAGTTCGCCGCTGAATCGCAGAATTCTCAGCCGCGCGCCCTGTATTCCTGGCGCTGCAAGAAGCACCTCCATCGCAAGCCCGAATGCCTCTTGCTGATGCGCGGGATTCGAGACCAGCATGCCGCCCAGACTCCCATCGCCATATACAATTCCGGTGGGAAAGCCGGCGATGACTCTTTCTTTTGTATACAGGACTCCGACGAGGTCACCCGCACAGTAAACGGCCACGACCCGGGGCCGCCACCCTTTGGACATCGTGGGGAGAAAGAACTCGGGGTCGACCATTGCCTCGTTTCCCGGAGACCACTGTCCTCCCAGATCCCGTAATCGGCGAATTTCCGCGCAGGAGGACAACACAACCCCGGAGAAGTTGTTCGGAGAGAAATTTGTGGAGGACTTCGTGGAACGGGCAGCAAACGAGGTGTTCATAGTTTCTACACCAGAATTTCCGCTTAGGATTGCTGGGCAGATACTAGTACACACGCGTTACGTCATCCGTGCAGTTCAATTTGGTACACTTGGCCGGGACGCTCAGGTGGTCGCCGAAAGGGTCTCTCCGCCCCTTCCCCAACTGGAACACTCCAAACCGCCGAACACAACGCTTCCACCACTTTCAGCAAGTCCAGCTCGAAGTAAAAATCGCGCCCGCAAAGTAGCCCGTCACCTCAAGCACCTAGAAAAAAGTTTGCCTGCCTGTCGCAGGAGGGAGGCCCGCGCAGTTTGCGGACCGAAGGACCTCAACGCAAAGTCCATGCGCAATTCAAATGTTGAGATTCTTCGCCTATCTCCGGTAAACGCCACCGGAGTCCCAACACCGGACCTCGTCGGATAGGCTCACAATGACATCACGCTGTTTGTCTGGCTCGATACAGGAAATTGCAGTCGAACAAAATCTAACTTACTTCTTAGGGAGGTCACACTGCGACTTGAGTCGGACACTTACTGATTACTGATAACCGATTACTGATTACTCTCCCGCCTCACGGATCGAACCAGAACTTGATCGTCACCGTCACCTTGGACGCCACCGGCTTCCCGCCCTGCGTCGCCGGCGCATACTCATACTGCCTCAGCGCGTCCATCGCCACCTGCCGGAACTGCTTCGGCCCCAACAAAATCTTCATCGCCCCGACGTGCCCCTGCTTATCCACTTCCGCTTCGATTCGCACGTCGCCCGTAATGTAATTCCGCATCGCATCCGGAGGGTAGATCGGCTGCACCGCGCTCAGCAATTTCGCCGGCACGATCGACTGGTCCGAAACGGAAACCACCGGCGGAATCGGCACCGGCGCCGACTCCCCGCTGGTCTGCGCCTTCCCGTGATTCTTCACCGGTTGCGCCGTCGCTTTTTTCGAACCGCTTTTCGCTGGAGGAACCACCCGCATCGCGCCCTTTTCCGCCAACGCCGCTCTCTCCGCAGGCGATTCGACCGGGGGTGGCACAACCGGCGAAATCACTGGCGGAGCGGGTGTGGGCTTCGCCGCCGCGGGCTGAGCTGGCGGAGGCGTCGCGCTTGATGCACTCGGCGCGGAATTCCCTGTCGCTGGCGTATTCGATGCGCTGGCGCTTGCCGCGTCCGGTTTGTCAGCAGGCTTCGCAGTTTCTCCCGCTTCGGCAGCAATGCCCGGTTTAGGAGCCCGATGCAGAAACGGCAGAAAATTCATATACCACGCGCCAACCCCCGCAACCAGCAAGAACGCCAAAACCGCGCCGCCAACAATCAGTTCACGCTTGGCAGGTCCCTTTCCTTCCGGCCGGTAAATATTGAATGGATCGTTCGGGTCCACATGCTTCGGCACGTGCGAAAAATCCAGCGCCGGCTTCGGCAGCAGATCCTCCAGCGGATCGATCACTTCCTTGTATTCGGGAGGAGCTTCGGTGCTCGCGGCCAGCGGTAATGGCGCTAGTGCCGGCGTCTCCACCCCTGCGCTCGGCAGCCTCATTCCTATGGTCGACGGCGCGCCACTTCCATCCGTCTTTGCGCGCTCCGCCTTCTTCCGCGCGGCTTCTTCCGCTTTTTGCCGCGCCTCGGCTTCCGCCGCCGCTCGTGCCGCCGCTTCCGCTTCCGCCAGTTTCCGCGCCTGCGATTCCTTGTCTTCCGACGATTGCTTTACCCGCAATTCCTCCAGCTGTGCCTTTAGCGTCGCCACTTCATCTTTCAACTGGGCCACGTCCTCGCTCTTCGGCGCAGCAACCGGTTCGCTTCGATCGTCTTCCGTCGTCTCTTCTGCTTCCACCGCTTCGGCCACGAGAGGCACTTGCGCGCTATCCACCTGCGTGGGGAACGAGACGCCCCAGAAATTCTCTTCCGGCTCCGTGAATTCCAGCTCCACAAAACACGAGGTTGGCCGGTGGCTGCGCTTGTGCACCACCTGGCAAACCACTTCTTTTTTCGTTCGTTTTTCCGTGAGGAACAGTAGTTGGCCGAGGGCTACCGCCGCGGATAGTTGAATCACTGCCCCATCTTTAAACACCAGCACCGTGGTGGTTTCTTCCGTGAAAAGTTCGCGCTTGTCCTTCGACGAAACCGGCCGCGCCCCGGCCACGCTCACCGGCACCTCCAGCGCAACGGGATTCGGCCGCATTTTCCTCTGCGGCACTTCTCCGTTCGCCGTTTTCCCCTCTTTTGCGTTAACGTCCGTCGCGGATGACACTCGATGATCCCCTGCTCCCGCTTCCCTCAAGTCTTGTTGGGCCCCACAGGCGCGCGCTCTGCGCACACGTCATTTCTGCCCCCGCGCGGGACGGACCCCTCCGCCTGCGCATGGTTTCACGCCTCTCTATTTTTTCAGGAGTTCCTGCCTTCCACCATAGTACCCGCCCCCCGGTTGGTGCCCAATCAGTAGCGTCTCGCTCGCGGCACTTTCCTTCTCTCCCGGGGCGGCCTTACAGTTCCACCGGCCACGCCGAGTGCTCTTCGCCAAGCTGCACGTCGAAAAAACCCTCCGCCGGCAACACGTCCACCGGCAGACCGCCGTGCCACAAAGCCACCCCCACGGTGAACTTCGTCAACCCTTTCAATTCCAGCAAGTCCCGGTTCACCGCCATTTCCAGATGCCTCTGGTATGCCGCCTCCGCCAGTTCCTTCGGATTCAACAGACACACTTTGCCCTTCTCCACCGCATACTCCTTCACGCGCCCGCGATCCGTATGCACCACCAGCGCCACTTCCTCTTTCGCCCCGAACACGATCCGGAATTCCGCGCCTTCCAGTTCCGCAAGGCTTTCCGGGAAACAATCCACGCGCAACACGAAACGATTTTCCTCGAATCCGTACCGCAGCTCTTTCAGGAAAAATATCCGTCCGTGCATCGAGCCGCCGCGCCGCTCCGGCGAATAAACTCCCGCGCCCAACCACTCAAAATAGCTCGAATCGACTCCGTCGACCTTCACTTTCAGGAGCGTGGAAGGATACAGCTGGTATGCCCGCTCCGGCATTCGCTTGATCGGCTTCGCCAGCTCCTCCGGCGCCACTTGCCCCAGCGCAAGGTAAACCCCCGTCAGGTGTTTCCGGTAGAGAGCGTCGAACTCCGCGTCGTTCGCCGTGCTGTGTTCCGGCCCATACCACCAGCACCAGTCGCTGCCTTCCGCCGTCAACAACGACTCCTGCGCCTCCTTGAGCGCTTCTTTCGTAGGCGCGTTCTCCCTCCCCTTTTCCAAGGCATTCGCGGCCTTTCCGTATATTTCGCGTGCGTCCCACAGCAGATCCCACGCCGCAACGTCTTCCTGGTGCCCGATCCACACGTCGAAATTCGCGTTGATCCACGAAGCCGGAAAAATCGTGCTGGTCACAGAAATGTCACCAGCCGCGGCAATTGCCTCGCTCGCCGTCAGCGCGCGAAAGTCCCCGTCGCCGGCAATACGCTGGTAAAAGTCGCGCAGGAATTCACGCCCGTTTCCCGGGTAATATTCCCAGGCATTTTCGCCGTCCAGGAAAATGCACACCGTCAGCGGTTTTTCGCTCTTCACATTTTCGCCGATGTAGCGCAGCCTGCCGTGCAGGTCCGCCGCCGCGACTTTGCTGTCCATCCGGCTGTAGACGAATCCCACCAGGTCGGAAATGTGGTGGTCACGGAAAAGTCCGGTGATTCCCGTGTTCGCCATTTGCAGCCGCCACGGCTGGTACAACCGGTCCGCGCTCGCTGCAATCCCCGACGAATCCCGGAAAAATCCCACGTTCAGTGTCCGCCCCAGCACTCCCTCATCGGTGCCGAACCACTGAAAGCCTTCCTCCGCGGCAATCGCCATCGACTGGTCGGACACCGAACCTTCGCTCGGCCACAATCCCACGGGCTTCGCCCCGAACACGCGTTCGTGATATTCCTTCGCCCGCCTCAATTGTTCCCGGGCATCTTCCGGATGCCGGTACGCTCGCCTCGGCAGCGGGGTGCCCGGATTGGCCACGCGCGCGATGTCCGAATCGCACACCAGCGGCAGGATTGGGTGGTAATACGGCGTGGTGCTCAGCTCGATCTGGCCGCGCCCCGCCGCTTCCCGATAGGCCGGCAACACCAATCCCAGCAATTCCAGTTGTTTGCCCTGCAATTCCGTTTTGTCTTTTTCCGTGAAATCTTTTCCGCGGTTCGCCAGGCGGCACACCACCGGATCTTTCGTGAACCACTCTTCATCCATCCAGACTAACTGCGACAGCAGCTGTAAATCGCGCCAGTCCCGCGCGCGGAAAGTGATCAGCGCCTGCGCGCCGCCCGCCGCCCGCGACCACTCGAACAGTTCCAGGAATCTCGGCCACCTCGTCAGCAGCCGCTCATGATTCACCTGAAACGCCCTCGCCAGAATCTCCAGCTTGTCTTCCCGCGTCAGTTCGTCCGCATGCTTGAACGCCAGATGAAACCACGGCTCCTTGAAATCTCCGCTGGCATACTCTTCCAGTTGCATGCACAGCGACGGCACCATATTGAACGTGGCATGGAAGCCCGGCACCTCCTCCATCAGCTTCACCATGCCGTAATAATCCTTTGTCGCGTGCAGCCGCGTCCAGGGCAGCACGTAGCACCCCGTTTCCGGATCGCGATATTGCGGCTGGTGCATGTGCCACAGCACCACCAAATGAATCCGATTCATCCCCTCAGCACTCCTGCTTTTGTAGCGGCCGCCGACCGTGGCGGGCCGCTCTTCACTCAGAGCCTACAGTCAACAGCCGACGGTCTACAGTCCAGAGCTCCAGGCTGTTGGCTGTCGACTGTAGACTGTCGACTCTGAACTCCCCACTCTCTCCCCATGTTACACTGCCCCTTCTCGTCATGCGCATCCTCGATCGCTACATTGTTCGCGAAATCGTTCGCCACGCCTTCCTGGGCCTCCTCATCTTCACCTTCGTGCTGTTCGTCCCCAAGCTGGTCCGCCTCATGGAACTTTTCGTGCGCCACTCGGGTTCCGGCTCGCAGATCCTCCTGCTTTTCCTCTGCATCATCCCCGGCATTCTTGTCTTCACCCTCCCGATGGCCGTCCTCATCGGCGTCCTGCTCGGCCTCGGCCGCATGTCCATGGATAGCGAAATCATCGCCCTCACAGCCCTCGGCGTTAGCCGCAAGCGCATTCTCCTCCCCGTGGGCGTTCTCGCTGTCGTCGGCGCGGTTCTCACACTCCTTATGACCGTCGTCCTTGCCCCGCGCAGCTTGCGCGCTTTCCGCGACATCGAAACCAACCTCATCGCCTCTCAAATTTCCTTCCAGGTGCAGCCACGCGTCTTCGACGAGCGCTTCCCCCACATGATTCTCTATATCAACGACGTCTCCGCCAGCGGCACCCACTGGCACGGCGTCTTTCTCTTTGAAACCGGCGCGGAATCAGGCTCGCGCATCACGCTTGCCGAGGATGCCATCGTCATCGCCGAACCCGAGCTAGGCAAGCTCGAACTCCATCTCAACAGCGGCACCACCCACGAATTTCAGCGCGAGGATCCCGATCAATATTCCGTCACCGCGTTTGAACGCAGCGACTGGCCCATCGAATTCAACTCTCTCGATAACGAAAAGGCCCGCGCCCTCAGCAATCCCGAGCGCTCGCTCTCCGATCTTTGGCACGATCGCGGCCCCCGCTGGTGCGATGCCCGCGTCGAACTCTACCAGCGCTTCGCTTTCCCCTTCGCCTGTTTCGCCTTCGCCCTGATCGCCGTGCCTCTCGGCTCGCAACCCCGCCGCGGCGGACGCGCCGCAGGCACGCTACTCTCCGTCCTCATCATTGCCGGCTACTACCTGCTGTTCATCATGGGCGCCGGCCTGGCGCGTCAGGGCATCGTTCCGCCCGCCGTCGGCATGTGGGCCGCCAACGTGATTCTGGTTCTCACCGGCCTCGCGCTCCTTCCCCGCATGGAACGCTATTGGAGCGAGCCCTCGCCCCTTTCCTTCGTCGCGCGCTTCCTCGCATGGCGCCGGCTGGTCCGCCAGCGGCGCAACCGCGTCAAGGCGCGCCAGGCGGTTCGCAAGGAAAATGGCGACGCCGCGCACGAGGCGTTTCCTCTCACTTCCTCAAATTTTCCAACCATTATTGACATCTACATGCTCCGCCGCTTCTCCTACTATTTCCTCCTGGTCCTCGGCGCCTTCATCCTGCTCTTTGAAACCTTCACGTTCTTTGAGCTTCTTGACGACATCGCGCGCCACCGCATTCCCTTTCTCGTCGTCGTCGACTATTTCCGTTTCCTGATTCCCTACCTCGTCTACCAGCTCTCGCCTCTTGCCGCTCTCGTCGCCACCCTGGTCACTCTCGGCGTGCTCAGCAAGAACAACGAAATCGTCGCCTTCAAGGCCAGCGGCATCAGCCTCTACCGCCTGGCGCTGCCGTTGCTTCTCTCCGGCGTTCTCCTTGCCGGCGCTCTCCTGGTTCTCGATGACACCTATCTCCCCTACGCCAACCAGCGCCAGGACGCGCTGCGCAACCAGATCAAGGGCAAGCCCGCGCAGACCTACACCCGCCCGCAGCGCTGGATTTTCGGTGAGAATTCAAAGGTCTACAATTACGACATCTTCGATCCCACGCAGAAAATTTTCGGCGGCCTCAGCGTGATCGAACTCGATCCCGTCACGTTTCAGATGAAGCGCCGCATCTTCGCCAACCGCGCCCAATGGCTCGACAACGAAAGAACCTGGGCCCTCGAGTCAGGCTGGGTCCGCGACTTCGCCGGCGGCACCGTAGAAAAATACACGCCCTTCAAAGTCACTTCGCTGCCCGAACTCGTCGAGCCTCCCTCCTATTTCAATCGCGAAGTGATTCAGGCGTTCCAAATGAGCTGGAGGGATCTGCGCCGCTACATTTCCGGCCTGCAAACCGCCGGCTTCGACGTCTCTTCCCTCACCGTCCAGTGGCACAAGAAAATCGCTTACCCGCTCATCGCCCCCGTCAGCATGCTGCTGGCGATTCCCTTCGCCATCCTCGTCGGCAGCCGCGGAGCCATTGGCGGCATCGCGCTCGGCATTGGCATCGGCATCTGCTACTGGGCCATCGCCGCTCTCCTCGAAGCCATGGGCGGCATTGGCCAGCTTCCCCCCATGCTCGCCGCCTGGTCCCCAGACCTCGTCTTCTTCTTCCTCGGCACCTACTTCTTCCTGAAAATGCCCACGTAGCGTCCACCTTCAGGTGGACGCGCATTGTGGTGGCCGATCTTAAGATCGGCCACTACAGTTCCTTCCTCTGCTCACAATCCCCACCTTCATTCCCCATTAAAATCAACTAATCCGATTGGTACTTGACTTCCCCATTACTGGTTCTATGCTCTACTTCCGCCCAACAATCTAAATTCTTCGCGTCGTCCTCTCCGTTCGCGACAGGAGAGTACCATGCAGAATCTTGAAAAACGCACCAGTCCCCGTCAGTCGCTGCAGATTCCACTCCGATTCCGCGTTGCGGAAGTTGGCTCAACCGAGCCGGAACTCGCTTCGGAAACCTCCAACATCTCACGCTCCGGCCTCTTCATGCGCAGTCCGCTGCCGCTGCGGGTCGGCGCGCCGCTGGCCATGACCCTGCGTGTGCCCACGTATCTCTCGGGCAGCGCGCGGCCCGACATCAATTGCACTGGCCGCGTCGTCTACGAACGCCATCTTCCCAACGGCGACACCGGCTACGGCATTCAGTTCGAGCAGTTTCTCAGCCTGCAGGGCACTTCTACGAGCCATTCCGCCGTCTCTCCCATATAACCCACCGCCACCCCTTCCCTCTCATTTCTGTGGCCGGTGGAGTGAGGTCAAGCGGTGATCAGTTTGGAGTCGTTAGTTCTAAGTTTTAGCTGCGGACTATTTCGTTTTTCACTTTTCTATTTTCTGATTTCACTTGCCGGCCATCAGCCACAAACGATAAGCCATCCGCTGCTACTACTGCTCCAGCTTCCAAAGAATCTTCCTCACCATCCCAAGAAGCACTTCCGCGTCCGCCGCCTCCACCGAAAACCGCCGGAGCATCCGGCGCAACTTTTCTTCCGCCGTCGCCTCTCCCCGTGCCGCGACGTACCCACTCTTCCGCAGCGCCTCCAGCAGAGCCTCCCCGATCCGCTCCACCGTCTCCATCTCCGCATATTTTCCGTTCTTGGGTGCCGCACCTTTGGGTTTTAAGGGTGCGGTTTTTTCCCCTCTTCTCAGCGCACTCTGCGGCCCCTCAGCGCCCTCAGCGTTAGTCCGCCTTCTTCTCCCCAACTCATACATCACCACAGCCGCCGCCTGTCCCAGATTCATTGACCGGTGCTCCACCCGCGTCGGTATCCGCATCAACCAGTGGCAATAGCTCAAATCCTCATTCGACAATCCCCACTTCTCCGACCCAAACAAAACCGCCACGCGCCCGGTCTCCATTCGCTTCCCGATCAACCGCGCCCCCTCGTCCAACCCGCGCAGAGGATGCTTCATCTCCCGGTTCCCCACCGCGGTAGTCCCCACCACCAGCGAGCAATCCGCCACCGCCTCCGCCAAATCCGCGAACTCCTTCGCCCGCGCCAGCAACTCGCCCGCGCCAACCGCCGACCGCGCCTCTCTCCAGGCCTTCTCGTACGGCCGCACCGCGCGCAATTCCATCGCCCCGAAATTACTCATCGCCCGCGCCACCGCCCCCACATTCAGCGGGTTCCGAGTCCCCACCAGCACCACGCACAAATTTTTCAGTTCCCCGCTCACGGCTCCCCACTCTAAGCCATCCACGCCACCAACACCACAAGCGCCGCCCCTTTTAAGTGCGGGCGCGAAGCTCCCGCTTTTGCTCGCGCCACTCAGCAGATCAAATGCGATTCGAGCAAAGACCAGTCCCCAAAGGGCCAGCCTCAGCCCCTAACGAATTCCCCGCCTAATTTTTCAGTGGAATCTACCGACCCGGCCTTCACCGCAAACCGCCAACGCACTCGACCGCGTTTCCTGTTATCTGCTTGCTGCTATCTGTTCTCCTCTTACTGATTACTGATAACCTTCTGCCCCTACCGCACCACGCTCTTCGCCACAAACACCCTCTTCATCGGCCTCGCGCCCGCCGCCGGAAACGACATGCTCCAGAAATTCCCCTCCGGGCAGTGCAGTTCAAATGCTCCATGGAGTTTCCCATCTTTGTTTAGCCGCACAGAGACGACACGGCACGTAGCCTTGCGGTTGTTGAACTCATTCAATAGCTCGAATCTGTGACCCACCGGAAGCGGCGCTTCCAGCAGGATCACTCCGCCATGCTGGCTCACGGCAATCGTCCGCGTCGAAAACTTGAACGGCACATTGCCTTCGGTCACACCGGTGACTTCCATCTGGATGCTGACCACGGCTCGCGCCGTCCTGCGTCGTTCAATGCTCCGGCAGTGCATGATTGCCATCCGTTTTTCCTCTGGCTGTCGTTCGGATTCGTACCCTCAACTTCCTGCCGCCGCGCAGGACCCGGAGTCGACACCACTGGCACGAACCACTTTCCATCTGCCTGAATTCTAGCCATTCGTCTCACCGATGCGAATAGCGAGCCGGTACCATTTCCACAGCCTGTTTCTAGTACTTTTCTACCAGCACCTTCCCACCCCTTTCGCACTTCGCGCCAGTAGCCCTTTAGTACAGTAGCCCGCCAGTAGCGACTCTCCTATGCTCTCCGCATGTCCAAACAGCCCTTTTGCAAGTCCCTTGGCTTTATCGCTCTGCTTGGTCTCGTCGCTCTGGCGCTCTCCACCTCTTCCTGCGCGCAAACGGAAGCTTCGCGTCCTAATGACCAGCCAGACGCGGTTATGCAGGCGATCCGCGACTATGGCCGCGGCCACCAGTCCCTGCTCAGCCAGGCCGACACGACAAAGCCGGACCAGACCAATATTTCCTACAGCGCACACATCCGGAGCTTGTTACTCCAGGAAGACTTCGCACAACTCGAGAAAATCGCCCAACAAAATCGCGTCGAGAAGGGCCGCCTCATCGGAGGGGTGTGGAAGATCAAAGGATTTTACGACGGGACGGGCGCGCCGAGCGACGAGGGTGGGCCGTCCGATTCGGATTGGAAAAAACTCCTCGCCCAGCTGCAAAAATGGCAGGCTGCCGCTCCTGATTCCGCGACGGTCCGCCTTTCCCTCGCCTATTTCTACGTGAATTATGCCTGGAGCGCTCGCGGAACAGGTCTGGCCAACACGGTTGAAGAAGATCACTGGAATCTTTTCAATGAGCGGAACGCCCGGGCCAAAAGCATTCTGCTGGAGGCTGCAACTCTTAAAGAGAAAGATCCCTTCTGGTACGACTTGATGCAGTTAATTGCGCGCAATGAAGGCTGGGACAAGGCCGCCGCCCGCGAACTATTCGATCAGGCCGTTGCCTTCGAACCCGGCTTCTACCACTACTACATAGAGCAATCGCGTTTTCTTTTGCCCCAGTGGTATGGCGAACCCGGCGACATTCAAGCTTTCGCCGACGAAACCCTCCGCCGCGTTCCGGAGCCCGATGGCTCCATGCTCTATTTCTGGATCTTCAGTTCCGAGGTTTGCTATTGCCAGGAAGGTATGCGAACCCTCGGCCATGCGGATTATCCAAAGCTGCGTCAGGGCTACGCCAACATCAATAAATACTACGGCCTGTCGAACCTGAATGCGAATCGCTTCGCCTTTATGGCCAGCGTTCGCCTGGACAAACCTTTAGCCCAGCAGGCATTCGCCTCGGTGAGCAAGATGGACGATGATATTTGGCAAAGCGAACAGACCTTCGAAGAGATCCGGGCCTGGGCTAACGCGCCGTAGCCTGATCGATTTGCACTGCTCTCGTTTTGCCCCGGCCGTGGTCGCTCGCCGCTTTCCTGACCCACAGGGAGGTCGAGGGATGCCCTCCGGCCGGCGCGTTCTCCACAATTTTCTAGTTGCCATTTTCTATTTTCTAATGATTGACACTCGTAGCCCGTTGTCCTAACTTTTCCGCGTCCCCTTATGCCTCCCCCGCAGCATTACGACGCCATTGTCATCGGCTCCGGCCAGGGCGGCAATCCGCTGTGCCAGGCGCTCGCCAGCGCCGGCTTGCGCACCGCACTAATCGAAAAGACTCACGTCGGCGGCACCTGCATCAACGAGGGCTGCACGCCTACCAAAACCATGGTCGCCAGCGGCCGCGTCGCTTATCTTACCCGCCGCGGCCCAGATTACGGAGTCCACACCGGCTCCTCGCGCATCTCGATGGAACGCGTACGGAAACGCAAGCGCGACATCGTCAATTTGTTTCGCTCCGGCAACGAGCGCCGCATCGCCCAAACCAAAAACCTCGATCTCCTCCATGGTGTGGCTTCTTTCACCGGCCCCAAGTCCATCGTCGTCCGTACGCAAAAGCGCGGCGAACTCCAGTTCACCGCCGATCGCTTCTTTATCAATGCCGGATGCCGCCCGGCGGTCCCGGATATTCCGGGCATCGCCGAAGTTCCCTTCCTCGACAGCACCTCGATTATGGAACTCGCCAAAGTTCCTCTGCATCTCCTCGTGCTCGGTGGCGGCTACGTGGGCCTCGAATTCGCGCAACTCTTTCGCCGGCTCGGCAGCAAGGTCACCATCCTGCAAAGCGGCGCGCAACTTCTCGGCCACGAAGACCAGGATGTCGCTGATGAAGTGGCCAAAATTCTCCGGGAAGACGGCCTCCAGATCCAGCTCAATTCGAAGGTCGAAAGCGTCTCTTGCGCCCGCAATCGCGTCACCCTGAGATTTCGCGTCGCGGGAAAGTCGCGCAAAGTCGAGGGGACGCATCTGCTCGTCGCAACCGGACGAGTCCCCAACTCCGACACACTGAATCTTCCCGCCGCCGCGATCGCGACCGATGCCCGTGGCTTCATTCGTGTCAATGAAAAGCTCGAAACCTCCGCGAAAGACATCTTCGCCCTCGGCGACATCAACGGCGGCCCCGCCTTCACGCACATTTCCTACGACGATTTCCGCATCCTTCGCGCCAGCCTGCTAGAAAATGGCAGCGCCAGCACCGCCAATCGCCTTGTGCCGTACACCGTCTTCATCGACCCGCAACTTGGCCGCATCGGCTTTACCGAAGCGGAAGCCCGCGCGCAAAATCGCGTCATCCGCGTCGCCAAAATGCCAATGAATAACGTCGCGCGCGCGCTCGAAGTCGACGAATCCCGCGGCTTCCTAAAGGCCGTTGTCGACGCCAACACCAACCAGATCCTCGGCGCCACTGTCCTGGGCATCGAGGGGGGCGAAATCATGGCTCAACTCCAGATCGCCATGATGGGCCAGCTCCCTTACACCACCCTCCGCGACGCCACGTTCGCACACCCCACCCTCGCCGAATCCCTAAACAACCTCTTCACCAAATTCCAGGATTAATCCACAGCTCGGAATGATGCCGGATCGATTGAGAATATGAAACGCGTGGTCATCCTAGGTCGTGGGGCGTCCGGCAAATCTACTCTCGCGGCGCGCTTAGGTGAGATCACAGGGCTTCCTGTGATAGAGCTTGACAAGATTTTCTGGCAACGAGGACATCTCGCAACTCCCCGCGATCATTGGGTGGTCGTCCAACAGAAGCTTGCCGCGGAAGAGGGATGGATCATGGATGGCGACCTGGGGCAGCATGACGCGGTTGAGGTCCGGCTGCGCGCAGCGGACACGATTATTTTCTTGGATTTCTCATTCATCCGCTGCGCTTGGCGAGCAACACGACGCTCCCGGGAGCGTGCTGATTTCTGGCGCTGGCTCTTGGCTTATCGTTGGCAAAGCCGTCCGATCCTCATGGAAGCGATTGCAAAGCATGGCGCCAATACAAGCCTCCACGTGTTTCGTAACCCTGAAGCGCTCCGGCGATTCGTCGCGGAAGTGCCTCGTGAGCCGCGCACCCGGTAGTAAAACGTTAGACGCGCGAATATCGCTCGCGCCGCACAAATACGACACAGTTCACCCTGGCCGAATCCCTCAACAACCTCTTCACAAAGTTCCAGAATTGATCTGGCGGAGCGTTATCGGCGTTCGGCATCTACGGCTTCTCTCGAGTCTGGTCGGTGATCCAGTTCGTTTCCCATGTTTTTCCGCCGTCGGTAGAAAATGCCTGTTCGAAGTGCGGCGAATTTGTGTTGACGCCTGACCAAATGAATCGGGCATAGATCGCTCTGCCCTCATAAACTTGTTGGTTATAGAATTCCCCGCGTCCGTTGTTAAACTCACCGACCATGGGATTTTGCTCCATGACTCCGTCGGCTCCGTTGACCCAGTAAATGCTCCATTGATGGGCTTCCGGGTTGTAAAGACGCAACGCCATTCCCTGGATCCGGGTGTGCTTGTCCGCGCTTTCAACATTCATTTCTTCCACCTCCGCGCGGCCATCCAAGACCTTCCGGCAGACCGTGGTCCCGTCGAATTCCACCCATTCCGTGGAGCCGACTAACCGCCGATTCAATCGTTTCAGGTGGAATTTCCAAGTGCCGACGAGGAAGTCAAAGTCGTGTTGCCCATCTCGTTTGCCGGAGACCCCCTGTTGAGGACTACCCGTCGCGTTCTGCGCCCGCACCCTTGCAGTCAGGAAAACGAGCAGCGCGCCAATCAAACCAACAACGAGCATGGATTTCAGCAATTTCATTATGGGTTCCTCTCAGGTACAAACATTTGGGGCCAATGATGACGCCTTTTCCAATGAGTTTCCCGCCGGGTGCCGCACTTCCTCTGCGTCCTATGTGTTAAGTCTATTCCTTTTGCCCGGTTTCGATCAGTGGCTATTCTTGCGATTTCTTAGCTACGATGATTCTCAAAAGGGTAAAATGGCCTGGAAGGGAGTAACTATGGCACTCGATTGGTCCCAATGCCCCGCCGTCGAAAGCGTCCCCGGCAAACTGAGTGGCGCATGGGTGTTCCGCGGCACGCGCATGCCCGTAGCCACCGTTTTCGAGAACCTTGAAGACGGCATGACCATCGACGAGATCATCGAACAGTTCGACGTTACCCGGGAACAAGTTGCTGCCGTCCTCGACTTCGCCGCCCGCAGCCTGGAAGCCCCCGTTAACCGCT
>DATMMG010000079.1:0-2734 GCA_035569815.1 Candidatus Methylomirabilota bacterium | reverse complement strand
TTGTGCAGGAACTGGTGGGCGACGGCGCCGTCGACGACGCGGTGGTCGTAGCTGAGCGTGACGTAGCACATCGAGCGGATGGCTATGGAATCGTTGATTACCACCGGACGCTTTTCGATCGCGCCGAGGCCGAGGATACCGACGTTGGGCTGGCTGATCACCGGCAGGCCGAAGAGGCCGCCGAAGACGCCGGGGTTGGTGATGGAGAAGGTGCCTTCCTGCACTTCCTCGGGCTTGAGCTTTTTGGAGCGGGCGCGCTCGGCGAGATCGTTGAGATTGCGCTGGATGCCGAGGAGATTTTTTTCGTCGGCGTTCTTGATGACCGGAACGATCAGGCCCCAGTCGAGCGCCACGGCCATGCCGATGTTGATCTCCCGATGCAGGACCATGTTGGTGCCGTCGAGCGAGGCATTGAGCGTAGGATACGCGCGCAGGCCGGCGACGGCGGCCTTCACAAAGAAGGGCATGAAGGTCAGCTTGGTTTCGTAACGCTTTTCGAACTCTTCCTTGGCCTTGGCGCGGATGGCGGCGACCTTGGTCATGTCGATTTCATCGACCGAGTAGACGTGCGCCGAAACGTGCTTGGAGGCGACCATGTGCTCGGCGATTTTCTGGCGCATGTTGCTGAGTGGCTGCACTTCATAATTGCCGAAGTAGATGCGCTCGCGAGGCACACCGACCTGGAGCGCCGCGACGAACTGGCTGCCGTGCGCGGCGGGTGCTCCCGGGGCGGCAATGGGAGCGGGAGGTGGCGGCGGGACGGACGGACGCGTGGCGGCGGACGGAGCCTGGGCTTGCGCCGCGACCGGCGCGGATTGCCCGGCAATGACTGCTTCGATGTCTTCCTTAGTGATGCGTCCGCCAGCACCGCTGCCTTCGATGGCGGAAAGGTCCACGCCGTGTTCCTTGGCGAGGCGACGAACGAGAGGCGAGGAGTGGATGCGTTCGGTGGAACCGGAAGAGGCGGGAGCAGGCACGACGGAAGCGGAGACAGGTGCGGCGGGTGCCGGCGCGGGTGCGGCGGGTCTGGCTGCCACAGGCGCGGGTGAGGGCGCGGGCGCGGATTTTGCGGAAGCGGCCGCGGGAGCAGGCGCGGATGCCGCGGCAGAGCCGGCCCCGTCGATCACGGCCACAATGGTCTGGATGGGAACCGTCTGGCCTTCGGCGATCTTGATCTCTTTCAGGACGCCCGCGGAGGGAGAAGGAATTTCGGCGTCGACCTTGTCGGTGGAGATTTCAAAGAGGGGCTCGTCGCGCTCGACTTTGTCGCCGGGCTTCTTGAGCCATTTGGTGATGGTGCCTTCGAAAATGCTTTCGCCCATCTGGGGCATAACGACATCAACTGCCATGGGATTGCTCTCCTTCGCCTGATGTGCCGTGTGAAACTTCCGGAATGCGTGGCGCTCTTGGCATGTTGCGCGGAACCTCTCTAGTTTACAGCGAAAGGCGAGGGGCGAAAAGGGCGTGGGAGGAGCGTGTCACAGTCCCGGCCAGAACATGAACAGCGGGCCCGAGGCTAGCGGGCAAACCCGGTTCAAGGCTTGACGGTGAAGGTGAAGTTGAGGGTCTGCGGCTCGCCGCTCGAATTGATTTCAATTTCCTGAGACCGGGTGCCGAGCGTTTCATGCCAGGCCGTGATGGTGTACCGGCCGGGGGGAAGGTCTCCCAAGGAAAAGCTGCCGTCGTCGCCGGTGACAGCGAAATAGGGCGTCCGCAGGACGGCGAAGTAGCCCTGCATCCAGGGATGGATGTTGCACTTCACGGCAATGAACTCTTCGTTTTCGTAGGAGTAGGCAAAGGGGGGCGTGCCGGCGGGCTGCAGCTTATTCCACTCGCGGTTGACCCTGGCGAGGGGATGGATGTTGTGGGCAAACGGATCGCTATTCGAGATTTTCACTTCCTGACCGGCGCGGAAGGCCAGGACGTGCGTGGTGTATTGGCAGCCGTGTTGGTCGAAGAGAACCGGAGCCGAGGGAACCGGGCCCGGATAGGGAGCACCCGCGGAAATGTAAACCACGACGTTACGGACCGCATTGCCAGGGCCAACGATCAGGGATTCAGAAACGAGCGGATTGTTGACGTGCATCTGGGTGCAGGCGGGTTCCTTCGAAAGGTCGAGTGCTTTGGGCTTGGCGAGTGCGCCGTTGAGAGTGACTTTGCCGCTGAGCTTCGCGCCGCCTGGAGCGGCGACGACCGTGACGGGAATACACAAAAGCAGAAACAGAGGGAACAGTGCGTGAGCCAGCTGCGTTCGCCGGAGGGTTTCCGAGTTGGTGAATCGAGAAATCATGGGTCTTGCGGAAGTTGAGAAACGCGGCAAAGCGGAGAACGAATAAGGAGCGGAGTGAAATGCCGTGCCAACTTCGTGCAGACCTTATTTTAATTGGCCGGTCCCGAACGGAGTTGGGATTGCGGGAGCGAGGGTTCAATTGGTTAGTAACTTTTTGAATGAGGGCGAAGAGAGCCCGCCTCAGAAGGCGGCCTCTACAAAGGCGAACCGGGCCACTTGAAAGTGGCCGCTGCGTGGTTAGAACTTCGCCAGGTCCTTGGCGGCGGTGAAGATTTTCTGGGCGTTGGGGAGGAAGGCTTCCTCGAGCGTGGGGGCGTAGGGGACGGGCGTGTCGAGGGAAGCTACGCGGACGACCGGGCCGTCGAGGTCGTGGAAGGCTTTTTCGAAGAGCATGGCGGCGATTTCGCCGGAGATGCCGCCGGTCTTGGTGTCTTCGTGGACGAC
>DATMMG010000078.1:0-4801 GCA_035569815.1 Candidatus Methylomirabilota bacterium | reverse complement strand
TTCGGATTTGACGTTGGAGACGGCGGCGTCGAGCCCGGCGGTGTCCAGCGGAACCGTGACGTAATCCGCTTCCACGATGTGCGCGAGTTCCATGTCCACGCCCTTGATGATGGATTGCGGGGTGATGCCGTTCTCCTTGTTGTACGCGACCTGTTTGGCGCGGCGGCGATTGGTTTCGCTGATGGCCTGGTTCATGGAGTCGGTGCGGCGATCGGCGTAGAGAATCGCGCGTCCCTCGATGTGCCGGGCGCAGCGGCCGATGGTCTGAATCAGTGAAGTTGTGCTGCGGAGAAAACCTTCCTTGTCCGCGTCGAGAATGGCGACGAGAGAAACTTCCGGCAGGTCGAGTCCTTCGCGAAGCAGGTTGATGCCGATGAGGACGTCGAATTCGCCGCGGCGCAGATCGCGAAGAATCTTGATGCGGTCCAGCGTTTCCACTTCCGAATGAAGATACCGGCAGCGCACCCCAATTTCCGAAAAATATTCGCTCAGGTCTTCCGCCATGCGCTTTGTGAGCGTGGTGACCAGCACGCGTTCGTTTTTCGCGGCGCGGATGCGGATTTGTTCCAGCAGATCGTCCACTTGCCCTTTCACGGGGCGAATCTCCACCTCGGGATCGACAAGACCCGTGGGGCGAATCACCTGCTCGACGAAAACCCCGCCGGATTTGGTGAGTTCGTAAGGGCCGGGCGTCGCGGAAACGTAGATGGCCTGATTCACGCGGTGCTCGAACTCTTCAAAGGTGAGCGGCCGGTTGTCCAGCGCAGACGGCATCCGGAAGCCGTAATCGACGAGCGTCTGCTTTCGTGCGCGGTCGCCGTTGAACATGCCGCGGACTTGGGGAACCGTGGCGTGCGACTCGTCGATGAAGAGCAGGTAATCCTGCGGCACGTAGTCGAGCAGCGTAGGCGGCGCTTCGCCGGGGAGGCGGCCGCTGAGGTGGCGCGAATAATTTTCAACGCCGTGGCAATAGCCGATGGTTCGCATCATTTCCATGTCGAACATCGTGCGCTGGACAACGCGCTGGGCCTCGACGAATTTGCCCTGCTTCTCCAATTCCTTTTTCCACCAGTCGAGCTCTTCCTGGATGCTGACGATGGCGCGGTCGCGCTGCGCGGGCTGCATGACGTAGTGGGTCTTCGGATAGATCGTGACGCGGGCCAGGTCTTCGTGGCCGGCGCGGATTTCGCCGGTGAGGGGATCGATCTGGCGGAGCTTGTCGATCTGATCGCCCCACATTTCGATGCGATAGGCGTTGTCTTCGTAGGTCGGATAAATTTCGAGGATATCGCCGCGAACGCGGAATGTGCCGCGGCGAAGGTCTTCGCTGCGTTCGTACTGGATGTCCACGAAACGCCGCAACAGAGCTTCGCGCGAAGTCTGGTGGCCCTTTTCGAGCATGACCAGCATGCCGAAATAGGCTTCCGGCGACCCGATGCCGTAGATGCAGGAGACGGACGCGACGACGATGACGTCCTGGCGCTCGAACAGCGAGCGGGTGGCGCTCATGCGCAGCTTGTCGAGCTCGTCGTTGATGGTGGCTTCTTTTTCAATGTAGATGTCGGCGGCGGGAACGTAGGCTTCGGGCTGATAAAAATCGTAATAGCTGACGAAATATTCCACCGCGTTTTCCGGGAAGAAGCCTTTGAACTCGTGATAGAGCTGCGCCGCGAGAGTCTTGTTGTGTGCCAGGATGAGAGCCGGGCGATTGGCCTGCTCGATCACCTTGGCCATCGCGAAGGTTTTTCCGGAGCCGGTAACGCCGAGAAGGACCTGGTGCTTGTCGCCGGCATCGAGGCCGCGGGTGAGCTGGTCGATGGCCGCTGGCTGGTCGCCACGAGGCTGATAGTTGCTGCGCAGCTTGAAATTCATCGTAGGGGTCTCCTGCGGGTTTTCCGGGCACAGGTGAAACGCTCATTATACCGCGAGACGCAAGTTTTCGATTGAGACGAATAATTAGAAGGATAAATTCGCTGCGGTGGGCGGCCGCAACACAGGCAAGAGGCAGGGGCGAGCCCCTCCCCAACGTAGCGGCCACCTTCAGGTGGCCCCGCCAGTTGATTAGTGTCGGTTTAGGGCGCGACGGACGGATTTGGCTGAGGGACGTAGATGGTTTCCAGGTGGCTGGTAGCGTCGATGTTGTAATGGACGCCGTTGCTGCCGTCAGTATTCATCACTGTGACGTCCATGGATTGCTCGACGTCTTCATTGGCACGCAGGACCAGCCCGGTTGTTCGCGAGATATAAGTGATCACCTGGTTGCTGCCCTTGGCGCTCCCCATCGTTTTCAGTTCGTGGAGGCGATAATCCTCCGGCGTGGAATCTTTCGTCGAGGACTTTTGTTTTAAGGTGGATTGCGTGAGGAACACCGCGCAAGTTTCGGCGGGGAAGACGGGGCACTGGTCGTCGCGCGCGTAGGTTGTTTCGCGTTCCCAGACGAGGCCGGCGATGAGAGTGTCGCTGAGTTCCTTCTCTTCGAATTTCCATTTTTCCCCGGGCTTCATGCGCGAGGGCGGAACGATCCAGCCAAAGGCAAAGCGGGCGATCCAGAATTGCCACATCAGGCGCTGCTCGGGCGAGAGGTCGTCGATGCCCCGCAGATTGCCGAGCTGCCCGTTGCCAAGAATGTCGAAGTTGAGTTTCAAAGCCGGAGGAGCGGGCGAGCCGGCTTTTGCCGCGGCGTCCTCGGGCAAGAGTTCGGTTTGCACAGAAACCGTGGGGTGAGGCTTCCCGGCGGAAACTTTTTGCACGGACAGGCGAATCCGGCTGGATAGTTCGCCTTGCAGCTGCTGAGGAACTCGCAAGTTGGAGACGCGGCTCTCGGTTTTCACCGCGCGATTGAGCCGGCCGTGGACTTCGTAGAGGAATGTCTGCCCGGGTCTTAGCTGAGGCGCGAGCAGTGTGCGGGTATCGCTCCGCAACGTTACGGCGCAGAAGAAAAACAGCGCAGCGAACATAGCCGCGGATTTGGCCCGGTTTGCGAAACCGGTGCGCGTCATTGCTGTTTTCTTGCCTGGGTTACCGGAGTGATCTCGACCGCGCCGACGGGTTTTTCCATGGGGCCGCGCAATTGAAAGAGGCGGGGCGCCACGGCGGATTTCGCCGCGCGCTTGTCTGTCGGCGCGGGCGCGAAAGTGAGATTAAGGTCCTGCGAGAAATTGAGGGTTCCCTCCAGCCGCGTTTTGACGTGGAGATTTTCCAGGCTGACGGAATCCAGATGCAACGCGCGATCCTCGATCGTGAATTCGCCCTCGGCTGAAGCCCAGTGGGAACTGCCAGTGTGCAGAGTGCCGGTATCGATGCTGGCGCCGACGTCCCAGCCTCGAAGTTCCAAGTTCTTGACTTGCAAATCGCCACTGGCGGCGAGTTGCGAAACAAGGGCATCGCGCCCGACACCGGAAGTTGTCAGGTGCAGCTTGCCCGATGCGATGCCGCTCCAATACTCGGCCCAGCGAACGGACCAGGGAAGCTCGGAGAGGCTGACGCGATCCACTGCCGCAGAGATTTCGTATTGGGGAGGTACGGAAAATACCGCGCTGATGCTGCCGCGCGTGGTGCCGCCGGCCCACTCGGCTTCGGCGTCGCGGACTTCCAGGTGCAAGTCGTGAAAGGCGACGTGCGCGCGGGCGTGCGCGAGTTTTATTTTTTCGATGGAAAGGGAATCGGCTTCCAACTCGCCTTCCGCTGTCACCCGCCGCAAAAGTTCGCTGGGCTTCGCATTGGAATCGGATTTTCCGAGCAGGGAGGGCAGGAGGCGCTGCAACCAATTCGGGCGTGCGCGCGGGCCGAACCAGAGATCCAGGTCGGTGGCGTCCAGATGATCGGCGTGCAACTGGAATTTCCAGCTGTTCCCAGCGGAGTCATCAAGGGCCGGCGCGTCGCTGATGGAGCCGGACCATGTCGCGCCGAAAGCGGAGGCGCGCGCGATGGTGGCATTGCGGCGGCCGTTTTTCCACTCGAGGCGGGCATCCTCGAGCCTCAGGGGAAGATTCAGCCCTGCGGCCTGCAATTGCGCTTTCGAGAATGTGAGCGAGCCGCTCCAGCGGCCGTTGGCGACACCGTGTTCCCATTCACGGGTGATGCTTCCCGCGGTGCCGCCCGTGATTTCCCATCCGCGATTCAGGGTTTGGCCGAACGCCGCGGCGGCCTTAAAGAAGTCGCCGGCGTCATCCAATTTTCCGGTGACTCGCAAGGAGCCTTTTCCGTCAATGAAATCGTCACGCAAGCGGACTTCGAGCTGACCCGTGGAGCCAACGCCGGTTTTCAACGGCGTTTTCTCCGGCCTCGCGGAATTTTCTTTCCTTGGGGATTCGAGAGTGAGTTGAACGGGAAGCAGTTCGAAGAAATTATTGTGAGCGGCGCCCAGCACGGGACCTACACGGAGCGGCCTGGGAGAGCCGGGGAGGTGAAGTTCACCGGAGACGCTCGAGATTTGGACGTCTTCCCAGTTCAGAGGGAACCCACGCAGGGCAAAGCTCGCTTTGAAGAGTTGCCTGGCTTCGAGGCCTTCCGCGACATCGGGTTGAAACGCGCGATACCACGCCAGAAGATCCTGCGCCTGGATGCCGGAATTTTCGACGCGCAGATTCCATTCGGACATTCCGGCGGTCTTGAGCCTGGCCAGTCCTTCGAAATGGGAATGAGGAAGATCGAGGGTCAGCGAATCCGCGCGCGCTTCTCCGGCGGCTACGTCCCAGAGGCCTTTGAGGTTCAGGTTCACTCCGGGATTGTCGCTGCGCTCGGTGAGATCCCAGCGATGAATTCTTGCGGCGCTGGCGTGCAGGGAAAATTTCCAGGCGCC
>DATMMG010000077.1:0-10244 GCA_035569815.1 Candidatus Methylomirabilota bacterium | reverse complement strand
GCGCGTCCAGACGGCTCCGGCCAGCCCATACGGCGTGTCGTTGGCAATTTTGATCGCGTCGGCTTCGTTCTCAAACGGAATCACCGTTGCCACGGGGCCGAAAATTTCTTCCCGCGCAATCCGCGCCGAGTTGTCGACATCGTAAAAAATCGTCGGCTCCACGTAAAATCCCTTGCCGAAGGCCTTTGCGCGCCCACCGCCGATCGCGGTCTTCGCCTCTTTCTTGCCGATCTCCATGTACGAAGTCACGCGGTCGTACTGCTCCTTGCTGACTAGCGGGCCCATCTTGGTCTCGCGGTCCAGCGGGGCGCCCAGCTTGATGCGCTTGGCCTTTTCCGTCATGGCCTCGACAAACTTCGAATAAATCTTTTTCTCAACCAGAATGCGGCTGCCCGCGGAACAAACTTCGCCCTGATTGATGAACACACCGAAGAGCGCCCCATCCACGGCGGCCTCCCAATCGGCATCGGCAAAAAACACGTTGGGAGATTTTCCGCCAAGCTCCAGCGTCACGCGCTTCAACGTGTCGGCCGCGCTCTTCACGATGATCTTTCCCACCGCGGCGCTGCCGGTAAAGGCGATCTTGTCCACGCCGGGATGGCTCACCAGCGCCGCGCCCGCAATTTCGCCGACGCCGTTCACGACGTTCACCACGCCGGGGGGCAACCCGACCTCTTCCAGCCAGTTTGCAAATTCCAGCGCCGTCAGCGGCGTCTGCTCAGCCGGCTTCAACACGCATGTGCAACCCGCGGCGAGCGCCGGCGCCAGCTTCCACGCCGCCATCAGCAACGGGTAATTCCACGGAATAATCTGCCCAGCCACGCCGACCGGCTCGCGAAGCGTGAAGCTCAAAGCGTTCGCGGGAACCGGCATCACGCTGCCGTTCACCTTGTTCGCCAAACCGCCGTAGTATTCGAAACACGTCGCCACGTCGGCGATGTCGAATTCCGCTTCGACAATCGGCTTTCCAGTATTCCGCGATTCCAGTTCCGCCAGCATGGGCTGGTTCTGACGAATCTTTTCCGCCAGCTTGAACAGAATGCGTCCGCGATCCTGCGCCGTCGTCGCCGGCCATGGCCCGGAGTCAAACGCTGCCTTGGCGGCCTTTACCGCTTTGTCCACGTCGCTCGCGCTCGCCGCTGCGACGTGCGCAATCACCTCTTCATTGGAAGGATCGAACACCGGAAAGGTTTCACTATTCGAACTCGAGACCCACTGGCCGTTGACGTAGTTCTGGTAGGTTTTCACCGCGGGTTTCGCTGGACTGGACATAAATCTCCTCCCAAATCAAATTTCAGGCCGGCGTTGAGCCTTCGGCCAATTTCCGCGCCGCTTTCCGGCTGCCATACACAAAAAAGAAAAACGCTGCCAGGCCGATGAAGCCCAGTGTGCCGCCAAACATCCAGATTTCGTACGAAAGCAGCGAAGTGATCTGCTGCGCAGGGAAAAACGCGAGCGCAATCCCGAGGATGGTCGTTAACATCCCGCAAATCCCCGCGAATACCAGCGTCCCCCGGCCATAGTGCCCGCGCACGAATTTTTCATCGAACGCGATCTTCAGCAGCGCACCGAACATATAAAGGAACGGAATTAGTTGAAGCACCACCGCCAACGAAAGCAACTTTTGAAAAGTCTCCTGAACGCCGGAACCCGTCAACGTAAAGTTCAGGATCACCAGGATCAGCGAAACGCTCGCGTGCACCAGCAGCGCCGGGTAAGGAGTGGCGTACTTCGGATGAATCTTTCCCAGCCACGACGGCAGGTACGAATCAAGCCCCGCGACAAACGGAATCCGCGCCGAACCCCCAAGCCATGCCGAACCAATGCCCGCGATCGACAAGCTCAACAGGAACGCGAACGGCGCCACAATCCATGGAACGCCCACTTGCCCGGCCATGTGGCTGACTGCCTGCACAATCCCCTGCAGCACGCTGATGCTGTCCTTGCTTACGGCGATCACCAACGTCAAGGTCGCTCCAACATAAAGCAGACCGGAGAGCACCCCGCCCCACGCCACCGCTCCCGGCAAAGTTTTTGCCGGGTTTTCAATCTCGTCGCCCATGATGGAGGCAAGCTCCAGCCCCACCAGGCCGAAACAAATCACGCCAAAGGAATTCAGCACAAATCGGGGATTGGCAGGAACTCGAAAGTCCGCCCAGTGAATGGACGTGCCAAATCTCAGGCACACCACCACGCCGAGCCCCATCAGCAAAAACGCCGCGGCAAACGTCCCGATCCCGCCGAGATTGTTGATCCACTTGCCCACGCCGAGCCCCATCACATTCAAAACCACGAGAACGCCAAGCAGCACGACCGATGCGGCCAGCGCAAACGGCTTGTTGTCCCCCAGTGCGGCGTGGCCCGGCCCCAGAACAAAAACGGAAACGCCGACGAAATACAGCATGATCGTGGGCACGTACATCATGTTGTTGGTCCAGTAACACCAACCCGATAGAAAACCGTGAAAGTCGCCGAACACTTCCTTGGCCCACAGATACACGCCGCCTTCGCCGGGATACCGGTGCGCCAGCTCGATCACCGCGATGCCCTGCGGCCAGAAAAACAAAATCAACGAGATGATCCAGAGCCAGATGGTGACGCCGCCATTCGCGGCAATCGAGGGCAAGACGTTAAGGTTGAAAACGGCGACGACAAAAAGGAGCACGAGGTCGCGCTTCCCGAGTACCCGCTTCAGATGGGTGGTTCCGTTGGAAGAAGGCGAAACGTCAGCCTCCACGGGCGCGGCCTCGTGACTCAAACTCTGCTCTCCTTAGTGTCCGGCCGCGCCGACAAACTGCGCGCCGCGCTCCTGCTGAGCCTTCGCGAGGCCCGGAGCGACTTCTTCAAACGCCGCGAGGTGCTTGTCGATGTCCGCGTCCGTGTGTTGCACGGAGATGGTCCACTGCTCGTCCCACCAGTACGGCATCGCCAGCACGCCGCGGTTGACCATGCCGAACCAGAATTGCCGCCAGATGTCGACGTCGATTTTCAGCCAGTCTCGATAATTGCGAATTTCCTGCGGATAGAACATCAGCGCGCCGTTCACGCCGGCGCTGACGACGTAGGCCTGCACGCCGTTTTTCTTCACAATGGCGCGATATCCCTCGGTCAGCTTCTTGCCGAGCTTGTTCACGTGCGCATAATTTTCGCGCGTGAGCACCTCGCGAAATACCGCCAGCCCCGCCGCCATCGCAAAGCGGTTCGTGTTGTACGTGCCGCCATGGAAAACCTTGTGCTGGACGATCAGGTCCATGACTTCCCTGCTCGCGCCAAACGCCGCCAGCGGCACACCGCCGCCGATGGATTTCGCCAGCGTGATCATGTCCGGCTTCACGCCGAAATACTCGCTCGCGCCGCCCCAGCCGAGCTTCGCGCCGGTCTTCACTTCGTCGAAGATCAGCAGCGCGCCAGTCTTGGTGCAGATTGTGCGCAGGGCTTCGAGAAAACCGGGCTGCGGCAGGCAAAGGCCGACATTCATCAGGATGGGTTCCAGAATGATCGCGGCAATTTGCCCCGGGAACTGTTTGAAACGGTTTTCGACGCTGGCAATATCGTTGAAGGTGGCCACGGTAACGTTTTCAAGTACGGACTTGATGACACCCAGCCCGCCCGGCACGGAATTCGGCGCGTGAATGTCGCCGGCATCCTCCAGCTTCGGCTTGACGCTGACCAGCGCCGTATCGTGCAGTCCGTGATACGCTCCTTCAAAGCGCAAAATTTTGTCGCGTCCCGTGGCGGCGCGCGCGATGCGGCACGCGTGCATCGTCGCTTCCGTACCGCTGTTGCCGAACCGCACCATCTCCACCGGATACCGCGCGCAAATCTCTTCCGCCAGTTCCAGTTCCATACCGTGCGGCATGCCAAACGTGGTGCCGCTGTCGGCCATCGCTTTCACGGCCTTGACCACCGCGGGATGCCCGTGGCCGGCCATCAGCGTGCCGAAGCACAGGTTGTGGTCAATATATTCGTTTCCGTCGATATCCTTGATCTGGCTACCGTGCCCCTCCGCCACAAAAATCGGATAGGGATCATACGCGCGGTAGTTGCTGGCCACGCCCAGCGGAATGCGTTTCTGCGCCTTTTTGTGCGCTTCCGCCGATTTCGGCGTGCGCTTCTCGTACAGGGCGATTTCCTTCTGCAGTGTGTCGTGCATTTGCTGCTCCATCCAGGCAGGCCGTCCGATCGTGGTCACCTGGGGCAGGTCTCTTCCCTGCGGTCAGTGTAGGGGTGGCTTCCTGCCACCTCTGTGTAGGGGCGGCCTGATGCCGCCTCTTTCAGCGAGGCAAACAGCGTGGTTCCTGCGGCGAACTACGCTTACCAGTTTACGCCAGTTTCGCAATTTCCCGCAGCCGCGCGGGCGGTCATCGCGGCCGGTTTCAGCTCTCCGCGCGGAAACGCCCCGGCCTGGCTAGGGCGCTTCCGCGCAAGAGTCGGCTCTTCCAAACGTCAGAAGAGAATCTTCAAGGCAAACTGCATCACGCGCGGATCGCGCAATTTCAGGATTTGACCAAAGGTCGAGTTCGTAAAGTTTCCGTCGGGGTTCTCGAACTCCGTGTGATTCCACGCGTTGTAAAACTCCGCGCGGAACTCCGTATTGATTTTTTCGGTGATCGGCGTCCTCTTTGCGATCACCAGGTCCGTATTGCTTAGCGCCGGTCCGCAGCAAAGCGAGTGCGGAGTGTTGCCGAAGGTACCCAAATTTTGCGGACAAGGCGGCGGACCACTAGCGTTGGTCAACGGAAAACCGACCACCGGATCGCAGAAAGATGAAGGATTGAACCAGAAATTGCCGGTGGTGGTCCCGTAGGTCTGCTGAACCTTCGGATTGATACGTTGAACGGGACCCGTCATGTAAGGCGTGTTGGTGGATTCAAAAAAGATGCTGCTCTGCAGCTCCCCGTCATTCTGATCCTGGATGCGGATCGGGAAACCGCTCTGATAAGTGATGATGGCGGAGACTTGCCAACCATTGGCGATTTTCCCGGCGAACCCCGCTTTTTTCGGAATCGGCAGTTCCCAAACCGGGCTGAAAACGAAGCGGTGCTTGGCATCCAGCAGCGATAGCCCGCGAGTGGCGTTCTGATTGATCGGATTCAGCTCGTTCTCGAAAGACGCGCCCTGGTCAATCGCCTTGCTGAAGGTATACGAGGCCTGGAACAGCAAGCCATGCGAATAATTTTTCTCGACGGAAACCTGCAAGCCGTTGTAGTTGGAGTTAGCGATGGTATCTTCCGCGAAGATATTGCTGAACATGGAAGTGCCGTCCGCCGGACAGCCTGCGCCGCTGAGCGGATTGCAATTCGGCGAAGAATATGGACGTAGTCCCACAAGCGTAATCGGAGTTCCGGCGCCCGGGGCGCCAACAATAGTGCAAGCCGGATTATTGGCAACTCCGTATGGACAGGGAATGTTGGGCCCATTTGCGACCGGACCCGGAGCATAGGGCAAATGGAAGGTCGCGCCGGCCGGCACATTGAACGAATAGAAATTGTCGGAGCTGAATGTGCCGCAGGGCTGGTTGGGGATATTGAAACTGCTGATGTCCAGACAGGTCTGCGGATTGCCATAATTCAAATCGTGCGAAGCCAGCAAATGATGGGCTTGCGTACCAACGTAGGCAATGCGCAACAGCATGCTCGCAGACAACTGGCGTTCGAGCGTCAAGTTGTACTGCTCCGAATACTGCGACCTCAAATGGGGCGCGAATTCACCGAAGAGCAGGTCGGTGCGGAACTGGGACCAATCCACGCATCCTTTTGGCCCGGCCGGATCAAAACAGGGTGTGTTCGGATTCTGGTTGATGATTCCGGTGCTATTGTTCGGAATCTGAGAACCATTCTGCAACACGTAAGGAGTATTGAAGAGGGGGCTGGACGCGAACGCGCTTACGCCGAAGGGAGGCTCCGCACTGAACTGTTCCAGCACGAGCTGTTCGATGGGGTTGTAGAAAATACCAAAGCCGCCGCGAATGGTGGATTTGCCCGGCCCGCCGGTGATCTTGGCCAGAAATCCATCCGTCCAACTGGGGCTGTACGCTAATCCGATTCTTGGTGCGAATGCCTTGTAGTAGGTTGAAGTCAGACCTTTGGGAACTCCCTTGTCTCCGGGGAAAACCAGACCCAGCGGGAAATAGGCATTCTGGGCGCTCGATTCGCCGCAATCTCCGGGCGATGCCGCGGCAAATCCTGCGCCGTTGTTGATGGTGGTCGCCCCCTGCTGGGACAACCAGCATGGATATTGCGTTGTGGCCTGGCCGGGCCGGAATGTTTCGATTCGATTTTTGGTGTCAACGTAGGGGGTATTCAGTTCCCAGCGCAAACCGTAGTTCAGGGTCAAATTCGATCTGAGCTTCCAGCTATCCTGCGCGAACAGATAGAGTCCCGTGTTGCGGATATTTTCCCCTTGCGCCGCGCCGCCGGAGTAGCTCGTCGGCGTGCCCAGGAAAAAGTCCGGATATCCGTCGCTGCTCGCGGGTGAATTGGTCGCCCCCGCGGCCTGAAACGAAAAATCTCCATTGATGTTGTAATACAGGAACTGGTCGAAGCGTTGACGGCGAACATCGCCGCCGAACTTGACGCTGTGCGCTCCGATCACCTTGCTGAAGTTGTCCGACCATTGGAAGGTGTTGCCAACCTGCGGCAACTCGCCTTCGAAATTGTTCCCTATGACGAAGCCGCCTGCGACGGACACGAAGGGGACACCTGCGCGTCCGGGGATATTGGTGGTAATTCCAGCCGTGGGATTCGTAGGATCCGCAAAGCAGTTGGCGGCAGGGATGTAGGTTCCGCAAGCATCATGTACGCTCGCCAAAGTATTCACCGGGTGGTTCAGATTGCCTTGCCCTTCCCGGAAATAATTGAAGCGGAACTCGTTGACCGCCGAGGAGCCAATCGTGGAGGTCTGGCTGATGTTCCACTGCTGGACCCGGGTCTTGAAAATCGCGCCAAAGCCCGGAACGTTTGCGCCCGCGGCCTGGAAGTTGGAGAAAGGTTGCGTATTGTCGTCGTCATTAAAGTAGTAATAGGCGCTGAAGTGCTGGGTGGGGTTGAAATTGTGATCGAAACGTACGGTGAACTGATTGGAAGAATCGTTCTGGTTCGGCACCAAAGTTACCTGTCCCGTTCCCTGGGGCGCCACATAGCTCTTGTAGAGCGCCATGGCCGTGGGATCAAAGCAGGCCGTGGGAATCTGGTTGTTAAGGAATATTTGTGAATAGGCGGTCCCCGCCACGAGTGGTGCGCCGCCCGCGGCGCTTACCGCAGAAGCACAACCCGGCCGGCTGTTCAAGACACTGGCAAAATTGGGATCCGTCAACGTACCTGCAAATGGCGTTTCTGCGGAGAAGTCTCCCGTTGCCTGCGCGCCAGTGGGCAAGAACACGCTCCCGGAAGAAATGCCCTGAGCGAGACGGTTTCCTTCATAAGAGGCAAAGACAAAGGTCTTGTCTTTCTTGATCGGCCCTCCCAACGTGGCGCCGAATTGATTCTGCCTGTAATCCGGCTTCGGCGAGGGGACGAATGAGAACTGCTTCGAATTGAGCACCGTGTTGCGGAAGAATTCGTAAACATCACCGTGAATATTGTTCGTCCCGGACTTGGTTACCACGTTCACGACCGACCCGGAGTTGCGGCCATATTCTGCGTCAAATGTGTTCGTCAAAACGCGAAATTCTTCGATCGCATCCGGCGAAGGCTGAATCGCGGGGCCGTTCACAAAAATGTCGTTGCCATCGCCCCCGTTCACCATGTAGTTGTTGGAACGCCCGCGGCCCCCGTTCACCGAAACCACCCCAGGGTTGCTGCTGCCATAAAAAAGATCCGCGCCCAACTGCGACTGCACGCCGGGTTGCAATTGCAGCAACTGGTAGGTATTGCGCGAATTCAGCGGCAGTTCGCGCACGGATTGGTCCGTCATCACCGCGCCAAGTTGCGTCGTCGTGGTATCGATCACCGGCGGCGCACCCGTCACCTCCACGGTATCCACCGTGGAGCCCACCGTCAGGGCAACGTCGACGCTGGCAATTTCGTTCAACACCAGCACGATCCCCTTGCGGGCGTACTTCTTGAAGCCCGGGTGATTGATATCCACTTCGTAGCTGCCGACAGGCACTTCCAGAAAAAGGTATTCCCCGTTGGTGGAGGTCTGCGCCTCGCGGGTTATATTCGTGCCCTCATTAACTAGGGTTACTTTGGCCCCCACGACCGCGCCGCCGCTCGCATCCGTCACCGTGCCGCGAATGCGGCCCCCGGTGCTCTGCGCGCTGGCAGGGGAAATCGCAAAAACGAAAATGAAAAGTGCGAGGATTGCGGCAAACAAAATACTTTGGCAACACACGGACCAAAGCTGCTGAACGCGCTTGGCGGTTATCATATTGGACTCACCCCTGTTTCCTCGAAGAAACCATGCCCCGGCACAAGATTCTTCGTGGTTGCTACTGCCCGCTGAACCTTACTATAATCCAGTAAACTTAGAGAAAGCCGGGACCCGTGTCAAGCAGAAAGAATTTATCGCCCTCATCGAAAACCCTGGACCGCCAGCCGCTTCTGCGCATCTCCGTAGTCGCGCGCAGGCTCGCGATTTCCTCTTCCGCCTTGCGCGCCTGGGAAGCGCTCGGCCTCGTCTCTCCACAGCGCACCGAAAGCCGTTACCGGATGTACACCGAATCCGATCTCCGCCTGCTGCAGCGCGCCATTTTTCTGCGCCGCGCGCGCGGCCTGAATCCCGCGGCCATCGTTCACGTTCTCAAAAAACAGGGCGTCGTCTCCTCCCCCGCCGTCGCGCCGCAACTTCCCGGCCAGCGATTCCGGCGCCTTCGCCTGCGCCGCAAGCTTTCCCTCGCCCAAGTCGCCCGCAGCACCCGCGTCTCCGTCGGTTTCCTCAGCGCCCTCGAACGCGGCCAGATGCGCTGCTCCATTGGCACGCTCCGCCGCATCGCCCGCTTTTACAAAACCAACATCATTTCCCTCTTCGAAACGAACGGGGAAGGGCAGCACCTGGTCCGCCCCGCGCAACGCAAAATCCTCGAAACCAGCCCTACCGTCCGCATGGAGCTTCTCGCCTGGGGCAACACCGCCATGGAGCCGCATCTTTTTCGCGTGAAACCCGGCGGCGGCAGCGGCGAATCCTACTCCCATGACGGCGAGGAATTCCTTCATGTGTTGCGCGGCGAGTTCGAACTCTGGCTGCATGACGAGGGCCACTATCTTTTGAAAGCGGGCGACAGCCTGTATTTTGAAAGCTCCACGCCGCACCGCTGGAAAAATCCGGGCCGCGCGGAAGCGTGGATTTTGTGGGTCAATACGCCGCCCACATTTTAGGATTGCCGTTCAGCAACGCACTTCAACGCCGGATGCCATTATCGCGGACCGCGACATCTTTGAAATCGAGCCACACACCATCGGTGATACAAAGATGGTGACCGCCATCGTGGAGGCAAGATCGTCTATGAAGCCGACGCAAAACAAACTGTGCCCGCTCCGAATGGCCGGCATTCTGCTGGCGTGCGTGACTCTGCTCGCCTCCTGTCAGAAAAAAGAAGAATCGCTGAGCCTGCTCGTCTGGGAGGGCTACGCTGATCCCTCTTTCATCCACGCCTTCGAAGAAGCGCACCACTGCAAAGTCTCCGCATCCTACATGGGCTCCAGCGACGACCTGGTGGCAAAGTTACGCGGCGGAAGCGCCGGCAACTACGATGTAATCTCGCCCTCCAGCGACGTCGCCGCTTCCATCGTGCGTGCGGGCCTTGCTGAACCTCTCGACCTGAGCGAGCTACCCAGTTATTCGCAGCTCTCGCCGAAACTCCGCGAACTCCCGCTCGTCAAATCCAATGGCAAAACGTTCGGCGTTCCTTTCATGTGGGGTCCGAATCCGCTGCTTTATGACACAACTGTTTTTGCGCAGCCGCCGGATTCCTGGGGAATTTTCTGGGACCCGAAATATAAAGGCAAAGTTTCCGCCTGGGACGATCTCTCCACCTTATATATGGCCGCACAGATGCTCGGCTACGACAAGCCCGACCCCTCACAACTTTACAATCTTTCCGACGACCAGCTTGCCGCGGTCAAGAAGAAGCTCCTCGAACTCAAGCCCAACGTGCGCAAGCTGTGGTCCACGGGCGGCGAACTTACAAATTTGTTTCAGAATCACGAGGTGGTTGCTGCAATGGGCTGGCCGCTGATGACCAATCAGCTGCGGCAGTCGAGATTTCCCATCGGTGAAACGATTCCCCAGGAAAACACGACCGG
>DATMMG010000076.1:0-4851 GCA_035569815.1 Candidatus Methylomirabilota bacterium | reverse complement strand
GTGTACGGCCTGGGCCGCGAACAACTCGGCATCACCATCTGCGAAGACGTCTGGAACGACAAAAATTTCTGGGCCAAGCCGCGCTACGCTCGCGACCCTGTCACCGAACTTGTCCAGCAGGGAACCAGCATCCTTCTGAATATTTCCGCCTCGCCCTACACCATCGACAAGCGCTCCCTGCGCATCGAAATGCTTCGCTCTATTGCCCAGCAGCATCACCGTCCCATCATTTACGTCAACCAGGTCGGCGGTGACGATTCGCTCATCTTCGACGGCGCCAGCATGGCCCTGACGCCCGATGGCCACGTCGCCGCGCAAGCCAAAGCCTTCGAGGAAGACCTCGTCCTCTTCGACACCGTTACCGGCAAGGGCGACATCCATCCGCAAGCGAAGGACGAGATCGCCTACGCCTATCAAGCGATCCTCACCGGCACCCGCGACTACGTCCGCAAATGCAATTTCAGCAAGACGATTGTCGGCCTCAGCGGGGGAGTGGACTCCGCAGTCGTCGCCGCGATTGCTGTCGATGCCCTCGGCAAGGAAAACGTTCTCGGCGTCTCCATGCCCGGCCCTTACTCCTCCGAAGGCAGCCAGACCGACGCGAAGTGCCTGGCCCTCAATCTGGGGATCGAATTCCTGACCGTGCCCATCACCTCGGTATTCGATTCCTACATCCAGTCCCTGAAACCGGTCTTTTGCGATCGCCCCGTGGACGCGGCCGAGGAAAACATCCAGGCCCGAATCCGCGGCAATTACCTGATGGCCCTTTCGAACAAGTTCGGCTCCATGGTCCTCAGCACCGGCAACAAATCCGAAATCGCCGTCGGCTATTGTACGCTCTATGGCGACATGGCCGGCGGCCTCGCCGTAATTTCTGATGTGCCCAAGCTCATGGTTTACGAGCTCGCCGAGTACATTAACCGCGAAAGGGAACTGATCCCCCGGTCGACAATCGAGAAACCTCCCAGCGCCGAGTTGCGTCCAAACCAGAAGGACTCGGATTCCCTGCCGCCCTACGAAGTGCTGGACCGCATCTTGAAGGCGTATATCGAGGAAGTGAAAACGCCCGTGGAGATTGCCGAGGATTTTGGCTACGATCTGCAACTGGTTCGAAACATCGCCATGCTCGTCGACCGCAATGAGTACAAGCGCAAACAAGCCGCGCCCGGCCTCAAAATCACGTCGCGCGCCTTCGGCTTCGGCCGCCCATTTCCGATCGCCCAGCACTTCGTCCCATGAGCGATACTCCTTCCATCTCTTGTAGGGGCGGCTTTAGGCCGCCTTCTTCGATTTCAAATCCACATTCAAATCAACAAAGGACCATCATCGCGTGATAAACAAACTCCGCCCACTCGCATGTCTAACGCTCGCAATCTTCATCGCGCCATTGGCGTACGCGCAACAACCCGCCGCCTCACAATCCCCGCTCCAAAAAAACATTGAAACTTATCTCCGCCACGCGTTCGCTCTCGGACCCGACGTCCAGATCAGCGTCGCCGCGCCCACCGAAATAGGGAACTCCGGCCTGCTCGAAGCCAGCATCGATGTCAAAACCGACCAGGGCTCCGACAAGGTCAAGGTGTACATCACCAAGGACGGCCACTATCTCCTCCGCGGCGAACTCGCCGACCTCACGAAAGATCCCCTGGCCGACAACATCTCCAAGCTCGACCTCTCCAAGGCTCCGGTCCTCGGCGATCCCAAGGCCCCCATCACCATCGTTGAATTCGCCGACTTCGAATGCCCCGTCTGCCGCAGCCTTCACGACGCCCTCCATGGCATGTTGCCAAACTATCCGCAGGTCAGGCTCATATTCAAGGATTTCCCGATCGACCAGATTCATCCCTGGGCCCGCACCGCTTCGCTTGCCGGCCGCTGCACCTACCAGCAGGCCCCCACCGCTTTCTGGAAGTTCTACGACTACATCTACGACAAGCAGGACCTGGTCTCCGCCGCCAACGTTTATGACAAGGTGCTCGACTTTGCCAGCCAGGCCAACCTGAACCAGGACGCCTTCAAGGCCTGTCTCGCCGCGCCACAGACCACCGCCGAAGTCGACGCCAGCGTCGCCAACGGCAACCTCCTCGAGGTCCGCAGCACCCCGACCCTCTTTATCAATGGCCGCCGCATCGTCGGCGCCGACCCCCACGGCATCCAGCAATACATCGACTACGAACTAGCCCAACAAAAATCCGCCAAAAAATAATCCGCCACTCTTGAGTGCGGAAGCGCAGCTTCCGCTTTTGAGGCGTCAACGCAATCGCGCAAATCCCAATCAAGAGGGAATCAACAGCGGGATTAAGAGTGGAAATCCAATAGGTAGAGGTAAGAGTAGAAAGTAGAAGCCAGGCGGGACCATGGGCGAGCTACAGCTTGACCAGATTTATTAGTTAACATAATATAGCTTATAAGACTCGATGTCAAGAGGAATCTTTGGCTAACTCTGCCTTTCCTTCTATTTCCCGCTGCTCTCTTAAGCTCTGTCCTGGCCGGCGCGGGGGGTGCGCCGGCCAGGACTCTTCTGGGTCGGTGGGCTTCCTGAGGCTATGGGGTGAGCTCATGTAGCACAGTCACTCCTGACTGTGCTCTTCGATTTCAACATTGATCACAATCGCTCCGTCTCTACCGCGCCGCCTTCGCTGCAATCGCGCCCGCCGCCGCGCCAATCGCAAACCACTTCGCGGCCCGGGCAATCCTGCGCAAGACCGACCCGCCCTTGGCCACCCGCAGGGCATCATCGCGTTCCCTGCCGAGCGCCTGGCTCTTCAGCTTCTCGTCGGCCAGGTCCGCCTGCGCCGCCACCAGTTTCGCCTGGCAAGCCTTGCAATCCGCCGCGAAGTCATAAAGCGGTTTCAAATCTGCAGCAGGGAAATTGACCTTAGGTGAAATCCCGTCCAGGGGGCTCTGGGATTTCTGCCCCTTGTAGGGCCCGCCTTCCGAGGCGGGCCGCTCTGCGTGCGCAACCTGATTTGTGGCTCCTGTCGTCTCCGGCTCAATGGTGATCGTCTCCGGCAGCGTAATCACCCCCGGCAGCGCCGCGACCACCTGCTCCGGCTTCTGTACCGCCATCTCTTTCTTCTTCAGCCCCGCCACAAGATCGTTCACCGCCGCGTCCCGCGAATCCTGCCGCGCCGTAGCCTCCGCCAGCGCCTGCTGCGTCGTCTTCAACTCCGCCTGCAGCGCCGCCTGTTCCTTCCGCGCATCCCGCCAGGCAAAAAACACACTGGCCGCCAGCACCACGGCAACCACAACAGTTCCAAGCTTGATCCAGAATCCCATCGGGAAGTTGTCAGTAATCAGTTATCAGTTATCAGTAATCAGTAAGAGAAGGAGCGGCAGATCCCTCACCCGCAAATGGCGTGGGCGAGGGATGACAACGTCGTGCAGTCTTGAGAGCTGGCGGATGCTTACTGACGACTGATTACCGATTACTGATTACTGTCCTCCTCACCGATACCGCCCCACCCGCGCCAGCACTTCATCTGCATAATCCTTATTCGCCCCGCCGTTCCACGCCAGCAATGCCCGCGCCGCATCTCCGCTTGCCGCATCCAGTTTCTGCCGCAGAATCCGGCAGCCGACCGCCAATCCCACCGCCGGATCGCACAACGTTGAGAGATAAAGGGAACTGGCGCCTTTCTCCCGCGCCGTCTGCCCCATCACTTGCATCAAGCCCCACGAAATTCCCCGCGCATACGCCTCCGTCGCGCCTACCTTATTGTTTGTATATAAGGGTGCGACATACTTCGCGAAGAACGCCGGCTCATACCGCATCGCCCACGTGTTCCACCCCGACTCCTGCTCCACCACGGCGCACACCAGCGCCGCGTCCAACCCCTCCGCCTCCGCGGCCCGCTGCGCCAGCCCCAAAAGTTTTGAGTCGATAGGCACGTTTCTCTTCCTGCGTAGCGGCGACCTTCAGGTCGCCCCGTCTGGCAGAGCTATATTGGGGCTGTACTCCTGGGGTATTCTTCTCAGCGCTCTCTGCGTCTCTGCGAACTCTGTGTTAAGTCTTTTTTCCTGCTTGCCGATCCTCTACCGATTTCGCCCGCCATTCCGCATATCCACGTAATTCACCATTGGCTGTTCTTCCAGGTGAATTCCCTGCCTCTCTGCGATCGTATTCAGCGCCCGGTAAATGTTCGGCAAATGCCGCAGCGCCAGGTCGCGCACAAACACCCGCTGAATCTCGTCGTCCCTCATCCGCCGATGCATCCACCGCAAAAACACCACCAACTGCGCCCCCAGCGAAAACACCACCACCACATACGTCCAACCCGAGGTCCCCATGTGTTTTCCTTTGGAGTGCGCAAGACGAAGCCTTCGCTGTTGAGGTCGAGCTGCTGCCCTCGAACTAGCCTCAGCTCGGGAAAAAAGCCGGGCGCGGAGCATTTCTTGCTTCCTGATCGCTGTTATCTGCTCGCTGCTTTGCTCTTCCTACAAAAACAAGCCCGGCACTCCGCCCAGCGTCCCGCCCAGGCTCGATCCCAGCGTCGAAAAGAATCCGCTCGGCCGCGAAGCGTTCGCCCGCACATTCAGCAGTTCCGCCGGAATCCCCAGTGTTCGGCCCAGTAGATTCGTGTCCACGCCGTACAATCCCGAAAGCCCCTGCAGCGCCGCCATTTGCCGCTGGAACGCCGTGTTGCTGAAATTCACCTGGTTCTGCTGCGCCTGGTTCCCCTCGGCAATTCCCTTCTGCCGCGCCAGGTCGTCCGTCAACTCGCTGAACCCCGCTGAATTCCCCGTGCGCGCCGCGCGATTCGCCGCCGACTGCTGCAGCGAATCAAACGCGCTCGCCAGCGCTCCCTGCGATTGGCCGGTGATTGCCGCCTTGTCCGCCGCGCTGTATCC
>DATMMG010000075.1:0-5671 GCA_035569815.1 Candidatus Methylomirabilota bacterium | reverse complement strand
CGCAGGACTTCAATCTCTTTCGGCCGCTTGATGTTGCGCATCGCATCGATAATCGAAGTCACGTCGCGCAATCTCGCCATGGGATAGCGTTCTGCCAGCAACTTCGCCGGCGCCAGATCCTGCGGAATCTCCTCGTGATACGGATGCGCGAATTTCCACGCGTGATCCCGCCCAACTTCCGAGCGCGCCCCATCGGCCTTGTCCGGGAATCCCAGGCGCACCCACAGTTCGACCTGCGGATGCGCGCTCAGAGCCGTAGACAGCAGTAGATCGAGATTTCCGATGGGCAGCACGGTCTCGAAGCCGAGTTTTTTCGCCTCCTCGGGCTGCGACAGAAGATTTGCGCCATACACCTGCGGGGTGCGGCCGGCCTGCTGCGGCTCGAAGAGATAGGTTTTGCCGGTGGCGTTGTCCATGGCCAGCACCGCGCCTGGATCCTGCACGCCCGTGTAGTAATAAAAATCGTTGTCCTCGCGGTAGTGCGCCGCCTCCGCAATCTCGTTGCGCGCAAACAGCAACGTGTAGCCGGTCTTCGCTTGCGCGATCAACTCCGCGCGCCGCGCCGCAAACTCCTGCGGTCCGCCCAGCTCCTCGATGGCCTGCCGGTCGGTGTATTGCGCCCGCGCCGCGGCCCCCAAGCCCAAACACATCACCGCAAGAATCGTAAGTTTTCCAACCGCTGTCAGTTTTAGCATCCATTGCACCTTTTGCTCGAAAGTAAAAAGCACATTGTAGGCCGCCTCGCCCCAAAAGAAAAACCGCCCCATGTAGCGGCGGGCTTCAGCCCGCCCAGCGTTCCGATTCCGTTCGTGCGGCCCCATCGCCGTCACCCCGAATTTGAGAATTCCTTCCCACTCGGTATCATATTCCGGGACCCCAATGACCAAACCTTCCGCCGCGCTTCTCTTCGTGCTTTCCGCCGCATGTTCCGCCACACTCGCCGCGCCGCAGCAGCCGGAATCCAGCAATATGCAACTCGTCGGCTCCAACGATCTCCAGGGCCGCAGCGCTTATCAGCCGACGATTCACCACCAGGCTGGACGCTGGATCGCTTACATCGGCCACCACGGCGGATCGGCACCGAATCCGCTCACGGGCCAGGTCGAAAACAACGGCACCTCGATTCTCGACGTCACTGATCCCGCCCACCCGGCCTACCTCGCGCACATTCCCGGCGAACCGGGCACCCCGGAAAAGCTGGAACTCGGCGGCGCGCAGATGACCCGCGTTTGCGACGGCAGCTCTCTTCCGCACGCAGACAAGAGCAAGGTCTACCTGCTGCGCACGTTCGGCAATTCCGCACACGAGCTTTGGGACGTCAGTGATCCCGCAAAACCGCGGCGCTTATCGATCGTCCTCGGCGGCCTGCGCGATACCCACAAAAGCTGGTGGGAGTGCGACACCGGCATCGCCTATCTCGTCTCCGGCGATCCGCAATGGCGCACGCGCCGCATGATCAAAATCTATGACCTGAGCGATCCCGAAAAGCCGGTGTTCCTGCGCGATTTTGGCTTGCCCGGCCAGCAGCCTGGCTCCACGGCCACTGCGCCTAGCGAAGTTCACGGCCCCATTTCCACCGGGCCGAAAGGGAATCGCGTTTACGTCGCCTACGGTCCCGGCCGCTCCGGAATCGTGCAGATCCTCGATCGCGAAAAACTCCTCAACGGCCCGAAGGAGCCCACCGATCAAAACTTGCTCTATCCGCAAATCGCGCGCGTGGATTTTCCCGCGGAAGCCGGCGCGCACACCGCCTTCCCGCTGCTCGGCCTCGACATTCCCGAATTTGCCAAGATGAAAGACGGCTCGCGCCGCGATTTCCTGGCCGTGACCGGCGAATCGCTCGCCGAGGATTGCCACGACTCCCGCCAGATGGTTCACTTCCTCGACATCACTCGCGAAACGGCGCCGCTCGGCGTTTCCACGTTCACCGTTCCCGAAGCCGGCGGGGGGTTTTGCGGCCGCGGCGGACGCTTCGGCACGCACTCTTCCAACGAAAGCTTTGCGCCCGTTTACTACGGCCGCGTGATGTTTTTTGCGCACTTCAACGCCGGCGTCCGCGCCGTGGACGTTCGCGATCCTTTTCATCCGAAAGAGATCGGCTACTACATTCCAGCCGTCACCGGCAAAACCCAGCCGCGCTGCACGGGCGCCGCGCCAAATCAAACGTGCAAGCCCGTCATCCAGACCAACAATGTCGAGGTGGACGACCGCGGCTACATCTATATCGTCGACCGCGTCGGCACCGGCCTCCACATCCTGCAACTCACCGGCCCCGCCCGCGCCACAGCCAATCTCCCCTGACTCGCTTCATTCCCAATAATGATCGCGCTGTTTTTCCTCATGTAGCTCCGGCCTTCAGGTCTGAGGGTTTTCGTCGCAACAGCACGAATGTCCCGGCGCCGCGAAAACCCTCACCCCTCGAAGGGGTGAGCTACAGGCAACGGTGCGGAGCTGCGGGCGGTTGACGCGGACGGGGAGGAAAGGTACGCTTCGGGTCAAGCAAACCCTCAAACCAGAAATTCCAGTTGGAAAGTTGCATCGCCAATCTTGCAGGGCACGACGCTTTCGACCGCCAGCGGAGAAAAGGTCAAGCCATCATGCACTTCATGACCATTCCGGCCGGAAAATTCCTGATGGGATGTTCCGCGGAAGATTCCGAATGCAACGCCGATGAAAAGCCGGCTCATCGCGTCTCGATCACCCGGTCGTTTGAGATCGGCAAACACCAGGTGACGCAGGCGGACTATGAAGCGGTGATGGCCGTCAATCCCAGCAATGCCAAAGGCGCGAATCTCCCGGTCGAGGGCGTCAGCTGGGAAGACGCGCAGAAGTTTTGCGAGGCGATTAACCGGAAGAAGGACGCCTATCAGTATCGCCTTCCGACCGAGGCGGAATGGGAATACGCGGCGCGGGCCGGAAACAGCTCCTGCCGCTACGGGCCGCTCGCGGAAGTTGGCTGGTCCCGCGACAATTCCGGCGGCAAGAGCCATCCCGTCGGCGAGAAAAAGCCGAATGCGTTTGGATTGCACGACACGCTGGGGAACGTCTGGGAGTGGGTGCAAGACTGGTATTCGCTTACGTATTACGGCCACAGTCCGGAAGCCGACCCCCAGGGCCCGGATAGCGGCGAGTATCGCCTGGCGCGTGGCGGCTCCTGGCGCGGAGTGGTCCGGGGGCAGGCGCGCGTTTCCTCCCGATACATGCTCAAGCCCAACACGCGAAGCCCCGTCGTCGGGTTCCGCTGCGTCCGCGAACCGCTGACGTGACGTTTTGCAACGGCAAGTATTGGCACGGGTGAAATTTATTGCGGAAAGCTAGCGTACTACCTGAACAGGAGGGGAACTCATGCGAACAATATTGCGAATCGTGTTGGTCTGTGTGCCCATGGTCTGTCTGCTGATGGTTGGCCTGCTTGTCCCTGCGGGTGTCACTTTGGCTCAGGAGAAGCCTGCCGTGGCGGCCCCGGATAATCCGCTCAGTACGTGGAACAAGAAGGCCAATACACGGGTGAGGGACATTCTGCTGCGTTCCGCGGAAAAGATGCCTGAAGAGAACTACAGCTTCAAGCCCACGGACGCGGTCCGCAGCTATGGCCAGATCGTTGGGCACGTGGCGGACGCGCAGTACCTGTTCTGCTCGATCGCGCTTGGGGAGAAGAATCCCGCGCCAGACATCGAGCACACCAAAACGTCCAAAGCCGATCTGATCGCGGCGCTGAATGCTGGGTTCGCGTTCTGCGACAAGGCCTATGACTCGATGACGGACGCGTCGGCGGTGCAGACGATCAAGCTTTTCGGGAATGACGCGCCGAGGCTCAGCGCGCTGACAGTCAACAACATGCACAATATGGAACATTACGGCAACCTGGTCACATACATGCGGCTGAAGAACATCGTTCCGCCAAGCAGCGAGGCCCCGCCGGTGCCCCAATCGCAACCGAAAAAATAACGCGGCGACATCCCGTTAAAGTGGCGCCGGTCCGAAAACGAGCCACGGCACATCGCACCCGCAAGGCCCGGGTACCCAAAAACCCCTTTCTTCGCATTCGGGGCAGGCCGGGACCCGGTGCGCCAGGCTGTCGAAACAGGCATGCATTGACTGTCATAAGTGACAATTGTCGCTAGCTTGGATTGCCGTCACACTCACGCGGTTCGTTGGCGATTCAGCTCCGTCTGCTGGGACCATGCCGTCACGAACGCGGACGAATTCCCGCAAGGGAAGCTCGATTGGCTCTAAGCGTGGTTTCCATCAATGCAGAACTGGAGGTCATATGAACAAGCAGAGCCTAGCAGCCGCTCTCGTGCTGATCGGGGTGTTTTTGGCGGGTGAGCCATTATTCGCACAGAACGGTGCAGCCCAGACCGCGCAACCCGTGGCCGACCGCGAGAGGCCACCATCCGTAGACGAACAGATCGCCATGCTGAGGACCGATTTGCGATCCACCCGAAAGCAAGTTGTCGCCGCCAACATGAAGTTGACCGACGCAGAATCGGAAAAGTTCTGGCCGATATACGACCAATACGTTAAAGAATTGGTGGACATCAACAACGCGAAGTACGCTCTCATCAAAGAGTATCTGCAAAACACGAACATGACGGATGAGCAGGCCGATAGCCTCTCGAAGAGGTGGGTCGAGGTGGATGCATCCGTCGTCCAACTCCGATTCAAATACATTCCTATATTCCGGAAGGAGCTGTCAGCCAAAGGCACGGCGATGTTCTTCCAACTCGACCGGCGCGTTCAAATGATGATCGACCTGCAACTGGCAAGCTCGATTCCTTTGGTTCAGCCTTAACTGTCCGCAGTCCGAAATCGAACTTAATCGCTATGGCGGGTGGCGTCCTTCTCCCCATCAGGACTGCGCCAGTCTGCTCGATAGCGTCCTCCATGTAGGCGGCGTGTTGGAGCGCCGCCAGGCCGGGATCGCGGCGGCCTGCGTTGTCATTTTGGTCGGCTACAAACCCGTCAAGCGAGATGGTCATCTCGACGATTACTTTTGCCAATCGCTGCTCCGTGCCCGATTCTGCCGATCCGTCATTTCAGGAAGCGGATTTTGTTTTCTGAGCGAGGCGCTCGGTTTTCGCTTGCATTGATTTCACGAGAGCGGCAGACGATGCTCCCTCCAGCGACAGTCCGTAGCCGACTTCACGCACAATGCGCTCCTTCAACGGTTGAATGAAGTGGATGCGCGTGTTGCGGCGGGTAACTTCCGGCGCTTTCAGGTACAACTCGGCGAGTTCGCGCGCCCGGCTCAGTGCCTTGCCGTTCGGCACAACTTCGGCAACCACGCCCCATTCGTGTGCAGTGCGCGCCGGGAGCGGCTGTGGGTTCAGCAGGAACGCCTCCGCTCGTCCCGCTCCACCACGATAACTCCAGGTGGTAAAGATTCCGTCGCCGGGCGCAACGCCCGCGGAGAAGTGGGCCACATCCTGGAAGGTGGCACCTTCCGCCGCCACAATTACACTGGCAAGCAGCGCGTAGTCTGAATGCACATGGGCGCGTCCCTCAATAGCCGCGATGACCGGCACGCGTATGTTGGCTATGTTTTCCAAAACCTGAACGCCTTCGTCGTGAACCTGACTCCAGACGCCGGGATCGGTGACATCGCCGAAAGAGGACCAATCGACATCAGTAATGAACTCCCCACCTGCGCCCGTCAGGATTACGATCT
>DATMMG010000074.1:0-28219 GCA_035569815.1 Candidatus Methylomirabilota bacterium | reverse complement strand
TTTCAGCGGAAATATGTGGCCTCAGCTCCGGGCGGTCTTTCCCGGCCAGGAACCCATCGAACGGTCGTCGATGAATTCCTGGGATGACAAGAACTTCGTGGCAGCGATCGAAAAAACCGGCCGCAAAAAAATCGTGCTGGCCGGACTGTGGACAGAAACCTGCGTGGCTCTCCCGACGGTACAGGCGATACACGACGGTTACGAAGTCTACGTGGTCGAGGATTGCTGCGGCGACGTAAGCCAGTTGGCACACGACAACGCGATGAAGCGCGTGATCCAAGCGGGCGCGAAGCCTGTAACGGCTCTCTCCACAATGCTCGAATGGCAGCGCGATTGGGCCCTCAAGGGAACCTATGACGCGGTCATGGACATCGTGAAGACCCACTTTGGTGCCTACGGCGTCGGGGTCGAATACGCCTACACCATGGTGCACGGTTTACCGGCAACAAAGTTTGCGGAATATACAGGGCCCCTCGCCGCAGCCGCACACAAATAAACCACCCGGGAGGGCAGCCCAGCCCCTGCCCTCCATAACCCGATTTTAGTTGCAGAAGGAGACTCCCATGTCTGTTGACACGATACTTCACAACGCCAAGATCGCCACGAACGGGGTTCCGTCCTTTGTGGAAGCAATCGCGATAACTGGCGGAAAAATCTCAGCTGCGGGGAAAGACGACGAAATTCTTCGTCTGCGAGAGCCGGGGACGCAAGTCGTCGATGCGAAGCGACGCACGGTGATTCCCGGGCTGAATGACTCGCACATGCATCCGATTCGAGGGGGCCTGAACTACAACATGGAGCTGCGCTGGGATGGCGTCCCGTCTCTTGCCGATGCGCTACGCATGTTAAAGGAGCAGGCTGCGCGCACACCGGCGCCGCAGTGGGTGCGGGTTGTCGGGGGCTGGACAGAATTCCAATTTGCAGAACGCCGCATGCCGACGCTCGACGAGATCAATGAAGCCGCTCCAGACACGCCCGTTTTCGTTCTCCATCTTTACGACCGGGCTTTGCTAAACGGAGCGGCCCTGCGTGCCGTGGGCTACGGCAAGGACTCGCCGGAATTTCCCGCCGGTGAAGTGCAACGGGATTCGCGCGGAAATCCCACCGGTCTGCTTATCGCAAAACCCAACGCGAATATTCTTTATTCCACACTGGCCAGGGGACCGAAGCTGTCGCGCGAGGACCAACTCAACTCCTCGCGTCTCTTTTTCCGGGAACTCAACCGCTTTGGCCTTACCAGCGTGATTGACGCCGGCGGTGGCTTCCAGAACTATCCCGACGACTATGGAGTCGTAAACGAACTGCACCGAAACGGGGAGCTCTCGATTCGCCTCGCCTACAACCTCTTTACGCAGAAACCCAAACAGGAACTGTCCGATTTCCAAAATTGGACAAAAATGACGAAACCGGGAGCGGGCGACGACTTTTACCGCGTGAACGGCGCGGGTGAGAACCTCGTTTTCACAGCCGCCGATTTCGAGGACTTCCTCCAGCCACGGCCCGACTTGCTCCCGGTCATGGAGAGTGAACTGAAAACGGTCATCCGGCATCTAGTGGAAAATCGCTGGCCGTTTCGTTTGCATGCGACCTACAACGAAACGATCGAACGGGCGCTGAAAGTCTACGAAGAGGTGAACCGGGAGATTCCGTTCGACGGCCTGCATTGGTTTTTCGATCACTGTGAAACGATCACGGATCACAACATCGAACGTGTGAAGGCCCTTGGCGGGGGCATTGCCATTCAGAACCGCATGGCCTTCCAGGGCGAATACTTCGTCGAACGGTACGGTGCGCAGCAGGCGAAACGGACGCCGCCCATCCGGCGCATGCTTGAAATGGGCGTTCCCGTCGGAGCCGGAACGGATGCCACGCGAGTATCAAGCTACGATCCATTCCTCTCGCTTTACTGGCTTGTCACAGGCAAGACCATCGGGGGCTTGAGCCTTTACCCAGTCGAGAACCGCTTCGATCGAGAGGAAGCTTTGAAGCTCTACACACTCGGGAGCAGTTGGTTCTCGACGGAAAACGGCAAGAAGGGTGCGCTCGCGCCGGGACAACTGGCGGATTTCGCCGTTCTTTCGGCAGATTATTTTTCCATCCCGGAAGAAGAGATCAAGCAACTCGAATCGGTCCTCACAGTCGTTGGCGGGGAAATTGTCTATGCCGCTTCGGAATTCTCGAAACTTGCACCGCCGGCGCTTCCGGTAAGCCCGGACTGGTCTCCTGTTAAAGAGTATGGCGGGTACGCAAAGAGTTCGACCCAGTCTCTAGGCGCGTCCCATTCAGCTTCGTGTTCCCATGCTACGGGTCACACCCCGAGCGAGAAGGGCTGGAACCTGCCTGTTTTGGGAGACATGGGGCTATGGGAACTGGGTTGCGATTGTTTCGCGTTCTAATGCTTTAATCTCCGTCGGCGGATTCAGAAAAGAGAGAAGGAGTGCTGGGCATGAAGGTACTCTTCGTTTCATTTCTCGTGGGCTTGTTTGTCGGCGTACTGTATGGAGTAATCCGCGTAAAAAGCCCGGCGCCGCCCATTGTGGCTCTGCTCGGTCTGCTGGGAATGGTGCTCGGGGAGCAACTCGGTGGCTGGATTCTTGCAAAAAAGATCAGTCTCACACACGCTGCTTCAGTTTGCCTCGTGGGTAAGCACTGGGATCAGCCTGCGGTTGCGCAATCGGCTGTGCAGCCGCAGCCTCACGCGGACTGAGAAGCAGCAAGCAGCCTAGCAGGAGACTTGCCGGGCCTTTGCGATACCGGAGTCCGAACAACAGGAGCATTGCAATGCAAAGAAGCAGAGCGCTTGGGGCGATGTTTTTCGGGATCGTTGTGCTTTTTGCAGGCAGCCATCTGTCAAGCTGGCAGCATTCTTTCCCGGTTGCCGCGCAAGCCATTGCGACAACGCCAAATGTAGCGGTCGGACCGCAGTATGATACGACGCACGTCTACGTAGCACCGCAGGATTTTGACCGTTTCGTCGCCAGCTTGATCGCCACATTCGGTGGGACAACGACCAAGCAGGGGGTCTTCACAGTAACCCCGACGCCGAGCAGCACAATGTCGCAATTAGTGCTGACCCCTGTTGGGTCCATATCCGTCTTTGGTTTCAAGACGCCCATCCCCTCTCCGTTTGGGCTGGAGCGCACGGGCTATCTGGTCACGGACATGGATGTGGCTGTGCGTGCGGCTCGTGCCACCGGTGCGGATGTCCTCGTCGCTCCCTTCAACGACCCGATCGGGCGAGACGCCGTCATCCAGTGGCCGGGCGGCGTCAATACGCAACTCTATTGGCACACCACTGCGCCATCTTACGCGTCGCTCCAGTCCGTTCCTGAAAATCGCGTCTATGTATCTACTGATAAAGCCGACGAGTTCGTTCGCAGCTTTCTCGCGTTTTCCCACGGAAGTCTCGTTTCTGATGAACCGCGCGCACCGGGCGTCGAAATCGGAAGGCCTACGGAAACCTATCGGCGAGTAAGGATCGAATCGAAGTTTGGCAAGTTAACCGCGTTGGTTACCGACGGTCACCTTCCGTTTCCGTACGGCCGGGAAATGACCGGTTATGAAGTGACGAATCTCACGGACACGCTCACCATGGCAAAAGCCGGCGGCGTCGACGTCCTTGTACCCCCGTATAAGACCGACGAACGAGAATCCGCTGTCGTGCAGTTCCCCGGAGGATACATCGCGGAAATCCACACGGTAATGAAGAAATAAGAAGTGCAAACGACTTCTGACGATGATCCGCGAACCGCGACGCCGCACGTAGGATTGGAACGAAGCGACACATGCGAACGTTGATGATCTTAATGGTCGTGTCTCTTGCGACGCCACTCTCGCGAGGGCAATCCGTTCCCGCCGCTGAATCCCCGGCGCCTGCCCGGGTCTACCACTTGCTCCGCGAAGACGACGACTGGAGTTTTCTGGCCGACCCGGCTGAGCGGCAGGAGTTTTGGGACCCCATCAAATACATTCGTCTGCGGCCAGGTCGGAATGACTGGTTCATATCCATCGGTGGCGAAGCTCGCGAGGTTTGGGAACAGATCGGAAATGACAACTGGGGCCAGCAGCCTTTCATGAACGCCTATCTCAATGAACGGTACATGCTTTATTTCGACGTTCATTACGGCAAGCACGTTCGGTCGTTCGTCGAGTTCAAAAGCGGTTTGAATTCTTACCGCATCGGTGGCCCGAGACCGATCGACGAAAAGCAGCTCGATTTTCAAGCAGCATTTCTCGAAGTCGGAACTGGGGACGAACGCCACTGGATCAAGGTCAGAGCCGGGAGACACGAACTGGAATATGGCTCCGGGCGCTTGATCGATGTGCGCGAAGGACCCAACGTGCGATTGAGCTTTGACGGGTTCATGGTGAAGGCCGGTGTCGGTTCTTGGCAGATTGACGGCTTTGCCGTGCGCCCGGACATGGACAACCCGGGATTTTTTGACAATGCACCCAATCACGCTGTCGGATTCTGGGGCGTATACGGCGTTCGGCCTTTTACGAAGGCCATTACGCTGGACGCTTACTACCTTGGCCTCGATCGAAAAACAGCTAGATTCAATCGGGGTGTAGGCCACGAAGTGCGGCACAGTATCGGTGCGCGTCTTTCTCGTCCCGTCGCCGAGACGAAGCCCGGCTGGGATTTCGACTATGAAGCGCTTTGGCAATTCGGAAGTTTCGGGTCCGCAAATATCCGGGCGTGGAGCGCAGCATCGGAAACGGGCTACCGAATTACGACCGTTCCCCTAAAGCCCCGACTCAGCGCCAAAGCGGATATCTCGAGCGGCGACGATCCGAGGACGAACACCCTCGGCACATTCAATCCGCTCTTCCCCAAGGGCAATTATTTTGGCGTCCTCGCCACAGCTGGCCCTGGCCCCATCAACTTTGTTGACGTACACCCTCGCGTTGAAGCGACGCTGCCACGCAACGTGACTGTCTCCGTCGATTGGATCTTTCAATGGCGGGAAAGTTTGCGAGACGGAGTGTATTCCGTTCCCGGATTTCTGATTATTCCCGAGGGAAAAAGTAATGCGCGCTTCGTCGGACACCGTCCGGGCGCGGAAGTGCGCTGGCAGGCGAATCGGCATCTATGGTTTCAGGCCGACTACGGAATTTTCTATGCGGGCAAGTTTGTCAAGGAGAGCCAGCCAGGCCGCAACCTGAATTACTGGGCACTGTGGGCCGGCTATAAATTCTAGGCGGAACACAATGTATGAAATCTAATGAAGGAACAAGAGAAGAAGGCCGACCCTTTTCAAAACCAAAAGGGTAGGGCACCCTCGTAATTTAGATCTCAGCCCCAGATTGAAATGATAGCTTTCACCGAGATCGCCAAGTTCCAAAAGAGACTGCCGGGTCAGTTGGCCACCTGCCACCCTTGAAACCATAAGAGTGCGGCGCTCAAAACCGTCCTAATCGTTAATCTGTCGGCCACCCGCCCCCAAGACCCAGGTACCAAACACCGGAACTTGGGGCAACCCCGGCTCTCTACTTCCACGGGAATTGTTGAAGTGATATCCTCTCCACGTCTTCCATGTCAAGAAATTTCAGACCGTTCAACCCGGGCCACCCGCCGCGAAGGCAAAGCCGTGATTGACCTGATTCTCCGTGACTCCCAGTCACATCCTGGTGCCTTTATCTGGAGAGGCCCTCTCGTGCTCTCTGCGATAGAAGATTGGGAACGCTCCAAGTCGATTTATGTTCCAGAAGACCTGAAGAAGCTCTGGTGCCTCATGGGAGGAGGTGATCTTTTTGATGATTCCGAGACAATACTTCAGCCTTTTGGTAGTGAAGAATATGACCTCATTGAACCCGTGTCTTCCGTTCTTTGGACAGAGGGGCTTAGCCCTGACTATTACGTGTTTCACAAAGGCATAGTGGACTCGGTCTTTCGGAAATATGACGGAGCGCTATTTTCTCTGGCACCATCTGATCTTGCCCATATGCCCCAATATCGAGATCTCGATGACTGGTACATGAAGACATTGCGCCCCGTTTATGCGGAACAATATAGCTTAGAGACTTTGGCCTGAAGAGCGGTGCGTTCGGAGTGACTTGCGCACCGGATCCGCAGGGTGGATCATACGACAGTCGCCGCCTGTGAGAGGGCTGGTTCGTCTGGCGTAGCGCGAAGCGCGGAGCCAGACGAAGCAAGAGAAAGCTGTCGCGCGAATTCTGCTGGCGTCTGATAGCCCATCGAACTGTGCGGCATGGGAATCCGATGTCCGTATTGCAGGGTCGCGCATCCAACCTGTGTGGCTGTTGTCTGTTCTGAAATTTGCAGCCACAATGGGGCTCCCTCCGCCTCCGCCCTTGAGGCCACATGTTTTTTCGCACTATTGACCAAGTCCGGCGCTGCTTTAAAATTCTCGGCGGCTTTACGCTCCTGGGGCTGGGAGCGGTTATGCTATTCACGCCGGGTCCCGGCTGGGTGGTAATCTTTCTCGGGCTGACACTGCTGGCGGCGGAGTTCGTGTGGGCACGGCGATTAATGGATCGGATGAAAGAACAGGGCGCGCGATGGAAGGACTCGGTTCTGAAAGTCCGCAAAACGGGTTCCCCCGATTCGGCGTGAGCTGCAGCTTTCCTGAGGAAAAATTCGAATGACAAGCGAATGGAAGGGCAAGTTGGCGCTGATTACCGGTGCGAGCGCAGGGATCGGCGTGGCGCTGGCGGAGGAACTGGCGGCCGGAGGCACTCATCTGGTGCTGACGGCGCGGCGTTTGGACCGATTGCAGGAAGTTGCCGAGGGTATGCGCAAAAAGCACGGCATCCAAACCCACGTTGTGGCGGCTGACCTGGCCAAGAGGGAGGCTCCGCAGGAGATTTACGCATTCACAAAAGAAAAAGGCTTGCGCATCGATCTGCTGATCAACAACGCGGGATTCGGGCAATACGGCGAACTGCCGCAGGTGGAAACGCAGCGGCTATTGGACATGGTGGAAGTGAATTGCACGGCGGTGGTGCATCTGACGCGCCTCTTCCTGCCGGAAATGGTGGCGAGGCGCAGCGGCGACATCCTGATCCTGGCTTCGACGGCCGCGTTTCAAGCCGTGCCGTACATTTCGACATACGCGGCAACGAAGGCGTTTGATCTGTTTTTCGCGGAAGGCCTGGCGGAAGAGATGAAGCCGCACGGCATTCGCGTCTGCGCGTTGTGCCCCGGCTCGACAGAATCGGAATTTCATGCGGTTGCGGGCCAGGAAGCGTTCACGGCGCGGAATCAGGAGCCCGCGGACAAGGTCGCACGAACTGGCTTGCAGGCGCTCGCGGCGGGAAAGAGCTACGTGATCTCCGGGCTGGGCAATTATCTGGGCGCGCACTCGCAGCGGTTGGTGCCGCGCCGCGTAGTGACGCGGGTAGCGGGGAAGATGTTTCGCCCCGGCAAGAAAGCACGCTAACCCGGCGCCGATCGCACAAATGTTTGCGGCCCCAGCCCATCCCGGGGCCCTGCCCGTAGCACCCCCTTGCAACTCTAACCCTTTGACCGGGTTTGATTTAGAGTAGGACCGCCGGGGACCTCTGGCCACAGCACGCGACGCTTGCCTGCCCGGGAACTTTCCCCGGCCCGCCGGGGAATAGTTAGATAAAGCAGGCGTCACATCAGGAGAAATGCACATCGACTCACAGGAGAGAGATGACGTCCTGCTCAAGCGCTCGGCCAAGGGCGATGAAGAAGCTTTCACGCAACTTTACCGGCGCAACCAGGCGCAGATTTATCGTTTTGCGCTACGCATGACCGGGCATGCCTGGGCTGCGGAGGAAATTGTGCAGGACGTATTCATGACACTGGTGCGCGAGCCCAAAAAATACGATCCGGCACGCGGCTCGCTGGGAGCGTTTCTTTATGGGGTTGCCCGCAACCGGGTAATGAAACATCTGGAACGCCTGCCCCGGGAGTTCTCCCTGGAAGTGAAGAACAGCGAGGGAGAGGCGAAGATACTCGAAGTTGCCGACGAACGAACACCGGCGCACTGGGCGGAAATTCGCGAACGCCGCGAGCGGGTGCGCTCGGCGGTGTCGTCCTTGCCGCCGGAATTCCGGGAAACCGTGGTGCTTTGCGAGCTGGAAGAGATGAGTTACGAAGAGGCCGCGCAGATGCTGGAATGTCCGATCGGCACGGTTCGTTCGAGGTTGCACCGGGGACGCGCGCTGCTGCTGGCGAAGCTGGAAATGCTCCGCGAGCCGCCTAAAAGGGCGAATGCGGGTCGCTGAAGATACGCGGGAGATTTGACTATGAATTGCGAAGAATTTGCCGGCGCGGGGATGGAGCGGGATCTCTTCCTGGGCGGACCGGAGTCCGCGGCCGCCCGCGAACATTTGCGGAGTTGCCCACAATGCGCGGCGCTCTACGAAAGTTCGCTGGCCTTAAGTGCGGACCTGCGCGAACTGGGGCAACAGACATCGGACGCAACGACGCCATCCCGCGTGGAGATGCGGTTGCGCCAGGAATTTCGCACGCTGCATACCACGGAGAAGAGCCGCGGCAGGATGGTTGTGGCAAGTTGGCTGCTCGCTGCCGCGACGCTGGCTCTCGTCGTCAGTTCGCTGCTGCTTTGGCGCAAGCATGGAGAAGTGTATACCGCGAACGCGCACCCGTCGTCCGGGACGCCGGTGGCCGTTCACTCCGTTGCGAATGGCCCCGAACTTGGCGGCACCCTGATCGCCGAAAGCGATGGCGACGAGTTCGCGTTGATTCCCGGAGCAATCCCGGGATTGCTCGACGACACCACGGTGGTGCGCGTGCAGATGGAGCGCGGCGCGCTTGGGGCGCTGGGGCTCTCGGTAGATGAGGAGCGTGCCAACGACGTCGTTCAGGTGGACTTGCTGCTCGGCGCCGATGGACAGCCGCAGGCCTATCGCCTGCCCCAATCGAACAACTGAATTTCACGCGGCACGCTCGCCGCGTTCCGGAGAGAAGAAACAGGAGAGAAGTAGAGGAGAATCAGGAATGAACAGGAAATGGATTTTGTCGGTATTGACGGCAAGCGTGCTAGGCATTGCCGGCGCGGGTGTGGCACAGGAGGCGCCAGCCGGTCCGCCACCTCAGGGTGACTTCATGCCCGGCGGGCCGATTGGCGGGCGCATGAAAATCCTGGGGTTCGAGGAGATGCACCCGGGGAAAGTCGTGACGGGAGCGCCGTACTCCGCCGTCGGCGTCACAGAGACTACGCAGACGCTTGCGGACGGCACCACGATCGACCGCAAAATTCAGGCCAACATTTTTCGTGATGGGCAGGGACGAGTGCGCCGCGAGACCACGCTTCCGGTCATCGGCCCGCTGGTCGCCAGCGGAAAGTCGAACTCCTTTGTGATGATTCACGACCCCATCGCCGGCACGGCGTATATTCTTCACCCCGACACCAAGGTCGCGGATCAGTTGCCCGCGCCTCACGCCGGCAAGAGAGGCAACGGCGGTTTGCAGGATAAGTTCGAAGCCCACATCCAGCAGGAAATCGCCAATGGCACGGTGAAGAAGGAAGACCTGGGCACGCAGACGATCAACGGAGTTTCCGCGCAGGGAACGCGTTACACACACACCATTCCCGCCGGGCAAATCGGGAATAGCAAGCTGATCACCACGGTTACCGAGCGCTGGTATTCGCCGGATCTGCAGGTGGTGGTGAAGAGCACCCGGACCGACCCGCGCTTTGGGTCCACCACTTACACACTCACGAACGTTCAGCGCCAGGAGCCGGCGGCCACGCTTTTTGCCGTTCCCTCGGACTACACCGTCCGGCAAGGGCATCCTCACGGCAGGGGCAACATGATGTACGCCCCTGCTGGACAGGCTCCGGCCGGCGTTGCACCGCCGCCGGGCAACTAAATAGCGGCTTAACGATCTTCTCTCCTGAAGACGGCCCGCCCTTGCTGCAGCTACCCCCATTGCTGCAGTGAGGGCGAAGTCGTGTTTAGGGGACAACTTGAGGAGTTCCTCAAATGGTTGAGAAAAGCGTTAAGATGGGAACCATGGAAGAGAAAGACCTCGCCGAACAGTTGATTCTTGAGGGTTACTCTCACCTGTACGTTTGGGAGGACGGCCCCGGGGTGGATTACAAAGAACACACGCATCGCGCGGAATCGGCGCATATCATCCTGAGCGGCGAGATGAGCATGACCATGAACGGCGAGACGAAGACCTATCGCACCGGCGACCGCTGCGATCTGCCCGCCGGGATTATGCACTCCGCAAGGACCGGGCCGCAGGGCTGCCGCTACCTGATCGCCGAGCGTTGACGCCATTCCTCAGTCCTCGTCATGTTTGGAATCCGCTGGCCACTGAACAACAAGAAAGCAATTGTCACCCTCAGGCTCACCCCTGGAGAACAAGCAGGCCATTGTCTTCCTTCGGCTATCCGATGAGGATAGCCGAAGGATCTCAACCATAAAGTTCTGCACCGCGTATCGGTTGAGATCCTTCGCAACGCAAAAGGCGCGCTGCTCAGGATGACAAATCGCTGTTAGGTTTGAGCGGTGGATATTGCACAATTCGTGCGAAGAGAAAATTAACGAAGAGTGTTCACGCAAGCCCGGTCAAGCAATTCAACCACATGAAGCACTTGCTGCCCGGTGCGGTGAATTTCGGCGCCGGCGCGCAGTTGCAACAGGCAGCCCGGATTCGCCGTGGCAATGATCTCTGCGTTCGTGGATTTGGCATAGGCCATCTTTTCAGACAGCAGTTCGAGAGACGCCTTTGTTTGCGTGACGTTGTAGACTCCCGCTGAACCGCAGCAAATGTCCGCGAAAGGCAATTCCACCAATTCGACGCCCGGAATCGCGCGCAACAACTGGCGCGGGGCTTCGCGAATTTTTTGCCCGTGCAGAAGATGGCAGGAATCCTGATAAGTGACCCGCGCGGGAACGGGTTTCAGTTGAGCGGAGAGACCGAGCCCTGCGAGAAACTCGGTGACGTCGCGAGTCTTTTTTGCCAGCGCCGCGGCTGCGGCGAAATCCGGTTCGTCCGCGGTGAAGAGATGATCGTACTCCGTCAAAGTGGAGCCACACCCTGCGGCATTCGTCACCAGCGCGTCAAAATTGGCGGAAGCGAAGGCTGCGATGTTCCAGCGAGCCAGGTCGCGGGCCACATCGCGCACGCCCGCATGCGCGGGCAACGCGCCACAGCAAAATTGCCCGCCGGGAACGACCACCTCGCAGCCATTCGCGGTGAGCACGCGGATGGTCGCTTCATTCAGGCCGGTGAATGTGACGTTCGCGACGCAACCGGCGAAGAAGGCGACGCGTGCACGGCGAGCACCCTGAGCGGGAAAGGTTTTGCCGAGTTGATCGAAAAAGAATTGGCGATCGACCGGCGGAAGCAAGAGGTCCCGCTGCGAGAGGCCGAGCAGTTTCAGAATCCCGGTGGCCCTTGCCGCGGTTTGCAGGCCGGAGCGTTGGTAGGCCCGCAGAAGTTTCGCGGCCATCGCGATGCGTTCGGGATAAGGCAGCAAACGGCGATACACGAAATTCCGCGCCAATCGCGAGAACAACGGCCGCTTGAAGTCCCGCTCGATTCGTGCCCGCGCGTGCTCCACCAGCTTTCCGTAGTTCACTGCCGAAGGACACGCGGTTTCGCACGAGCGGCAGTCCAGACATTTATCGATGTGGTCAACGAAACCCTCGGAGACCGGAAGTTCACCTTCATTCACCAGCATCATCTGGCGAATCCGGCCGCGCGGCGAATCCGCCTCCAGTTGCCACAAGCGGTAGGTCGGGCAATGATTCAGGCACAGGCCGCAGTGCACGCAACGCGAATAATCTTCGTAGACGGGAATCGCGCCAGGGATGGGTTGCGGGGCCGCCACGGGTCAGATGCCTCCCACGAAACGCCCAGGAGCAAAAATATTGTGCGGGTCGAACGCTTGCCTGACGCGCTGCATCATCTGGAAATCCGCTCGTTTCGCGCCCCACACACCGGCCCGCTCCCTAAGCCACAGTGGAGCGTGAAGTAGCGTGGCACTGGCTTTCTTCTCTGCCGCGGAAGAGAAGAGCCGGGTCACTTCTCGTTCGAGAGCTGCGTTTGCCTGAGCATCCTCCTCATCAGCGAGCAAAGCCAGGTAGGCCACTCCGCAGGCGCGAAGGGTGAACGCCGAACGCTGGAGCGGTGGCTGCGATCCGTTCAACAAATCAGGCACGTCTCCGCTTGCGATTCGGGGCAATACAATTCGAAGCAAGGCGACGCTCGGGGCGGCTCGCCGCAGCCAGTCGAACGCTTCACGGAATGCCGCTTCCAGTTGCTGTGCGGGTTGTGAGTCGATCGACTCGCTGCTCAGCGCTTGCATCCGCCCGGAACGCTCCATCAATTCGCGCCTGATTCGATGGATTACCGCCACGCTTCCTTCAAAACACGCCACAACCTGCCATCCGCCCGCCCCAAGCGATGTCCGCGCGCCGCTGGCTTTTCCCAGCGAAGCCGCGAGGAGCGTTGCGAACTCTGCGTCGAAAAGTTCCAGGTTCGAAAACGGCAGGCCAGACTTGAGCAGTGCGGAGTGGAAATTCAGCGCGGATTCGAGCGTTGGAAAAGTCGAACGATGCGCCCCTCGCGATTCTGGTAGCGGAAATGTGCGGAAGTTGAGCCGCGTGATGACCCCGAGGGTGCCCAGCGAGCCGATCAACAGTTTGTGCAGGTCGTAGCCGGTCACATTCTTCACCACGCGTCCGCCGCTTTTGCACTTCTTGCCCGTGCCGTCCACAAATTCTGCGCCGATCAGGAAGTCCCGCGCGGTACCGTATTGTTGGCGAAGCACGGAATCGATTCCCGAAGCGATAGCGCCGCCGATAGTGGAAGTCGCGGGGAATGGCACTGCCAGCGGCAGAAATTGATTTTTCGCGCCGAGCACTTTAGCCAGTTCCAGCAGCGGCATTCCCGCGTCAACGCTGACCGTCAGGTCGCCGGGGTCGTAGTGAGCAATCTGGCGCAGATCGGTCATGTCCAGCGCCAGGTCGTAACGGCTCGGCGGCAGGCCCAAACCCAGCTTACTGCGCGAGCCACACGCAAGCACCGCCAGATTTTCCGCAACGGCAAAACTCACAATTTCCGCCACCTCATCCGGCGAGTGCGGCTTCAAGACTGCCATCGGCGCAGGTCCCGCGATACCGAACGTTTGCAGCACGGACTCCGAAACCTGCACGCGGCCGCCGCCGAGCAGTTTTTCCAGGCGGAGCGGCAAGCTGACGGTGCTGCTCATCGCCGCGCCCCTGAAGATTGCGTGGATTTGCGAACACGAATTTCCCCGCAGCCCTTGCTCAAAGGGAAAATTTTGCCGGGATTCAGCGACGAATCAGGATTGAAGGCATCGTGGATTCGGCGCATCAGATCGAAATCGGCGTCGCTGAAAAGGAGCGTCATCAGCTCGTTCTTTTCCATGCCCACGCCATGCTCGCCCGTCAGCGCCCCGCCAAGCGAGACGCACATGCGGATAATTTCCTCAGCCGCGGCAATGGCGCGCTTAAATTGCTCCTTGTCCCGCGGATCGTAGAGGACGATCGGGTGCAGGTTACCGTCGCCGGCGTGAAAGATATTGCCGATCTGGAAGCCGAATTTCTTTCCGGTCTCGTGAATTTTCTCGAGCGCCTCCGGGAGCTTCGACCGCGGAATCACTCCATCGAGGACGTAATTCGACGGCGCCAGGCGGCCCAGCGCGCCAAACGCGTTCCTCCTGCCCTTCCACAGAAGATCGCGATCGCGTTCGTCACGCGCCGTGCGCACTTCCCGCGCGTGGTTGGAATTGCAAATTTCCGCAATCGCAGCGGCTTGCGATTCGGCCGCTTCGATTAGGCCTTCCACTTCGATCAACAACACCGCCGCGCTATCTCGTGGAAACCCGGCGTGGATGTAATCCTCGACCGCACGCAACGTCCAGCCGTCGAGCATCTCGCACGCCGCGGGTGTGATGCCCCGCGCGGTCATTTCCACCACGGTATGCGATGCGTCGCCCACGGCGTCGAAAATGGCCAGCAGAGTTTTGATGGCCTCCGCCCTGCGCGAAAGCTTCACCGTAATTTCCGTCACCAACGCCAGCGTGCCTTCGCTTCCCACGAACAAGCCGCGGAGATCGTAGCCCGGAGCGTCTCCATGCCGGCTGCCCACGCGAACGATCTCGCCATCGGGCAACACGAGCTCCAGCGCGACAACGTGATTGGTTGTCAATCCATACGCCAGCGTGTGCGGTCCGCCGGAATTTTCCGCTACATTTCCGCCGATGGTGCAAGATTTTTGGCTGGAGGGGTCTGGGGCGAAATACAATCCTGCGTGTTCGACAGCGCGGGTGATGTCCAGATTCACCACGCCGGGCTGGACCACCGCGCGCCGGTTTTCCAGATCAAGTTCCAGGATGCGATTCATCCGCGCGAAAACGACCATCACACCGCCTCCGCGCGCCAACGCTCCGCCGGAAAGCCCCGTGCCCGCGCCGCGGCCAACCACCGGCACCTGGTATTTCGCCGCGAGCTTTACGATGCGCGAAACGTCTTCCGTCGTGTGGGGAAAGACGATCACCTCCGGGCGCCCCTTTTCCACTGAACCGTCGAATTCGTACAACAATAAATCCTCTGTTTGGGATAAGACGTTTGTGGGTCCGAGAAGAGACTTCAGTGCACGAATGAGAGCAGGGTCCATGGGGGAGCCGTCGGCTGTGGTGCGCGGCGTTCCCACTATAGTAATTCACGCCGTGGGCTGGCAATGGCGCTCTCGGGCGGCCCGTGCTGTGCTAGTGTAAGAGAACCAAAATCGCAAGAGGACGCGCATGGCCAAACCGAAAGTCTTCGCAACCCACCAATTATTTGATGAAGCCCGGCAAATTCTGGAAACTGCCTGTGACGTGGAGTATTGGACCAACGAAGAACGTCCGCCGCGCGAGGAAGTGTTGCGCCGCGTGAAGGACAAGGAAGGACTTGTCTGCCTGCTGACCGAAAAAGTGAACGACGAGCTTCTCCGTATCGCCCTAAAATTGCGCATCGTCGCGAACGTTGCCGTCGGTTACGACAACATCGACGTGGACACCTGCACGAAACGCGGCGTGGCGGCCACCAATACGCCGGGCGTGCTCGACGAGACCACCGCCGATTTTGCGTGGACCCTGATGATGGCAGTGGCGCGGCGGCTTGCGGAAGGCGAGCAACTCGCGCGCTCCGGCAACTGGAAAGGCTGGAACCTCGATCAGCTAGTCGGCGCCGACGTCTGGGGCAAGACACTGGGACTGGTGGGATTCGGCCGCATCGGGCGTGCCGTCGCGCGCCGCGCCCTCGGCTTCAACATGAAAGTGATTTACACCGACGCCGTGAAAGTGCCGGAAGACGTGGCGAAGTCGCTCAACGCGGAATTCCGCGAAATGAACGCGCTGCTCGCCGAATCCGATTTTATCAGCCTGCACGTGCCGCTGATGCCGGAAACGCGCGGGCTGTTTGACTCGCCGAAATTTTACCGGATGAAGCCGACCGCGTTTCTGATCAATACGTCTCGCGGCCCGGTGGTGGAAGAAGCCGCGCTGGTGGCGGCGCTTGATGCCAAGAAAATCGCGGGGGCCGCGCTGGACGTCTTTGAAAACGAGCCGTTCATCCACCCGGGGCTGAAGCGCGCCAACGTGGTGCTGGCGCCGCACCTGGCCTCGGCCTCGCTGGAAACGCGGACGAAAATGGCTGTGATGGCGGCGAAAAACGTAGTGGCGCTGTTCACGGGGCAGTTGCCGCCCAATATGCTGAATCCATCAGTCCTCAAGAAATCCTGAGTTCTCTGATGCCGCCGCTGCCATGACACCTGGTAAGCAAATTGCGCGGGAGATTTTCCGCGACACGCTGGCCGCGCTGGATATTCCGCGCGTCATGGAACTAAGACTTACGCTCTTGGGCTCAACACTGATACTGGATAACACCGCAGTCGATCTGGCGGCCTGCTCGGCGGTATGTGTGGTCGCAATTGGCAAAGCCGCGCACGCGATGGCCGCCGGCTTTCGCGCTTTTCTTCCGGACTCCTGCCGGTTCAGGGGAGTCGTCGCGGCTCCTACAAAACCGGAAGCTCCCATTCCAGGTCTCGAATATTTTGTCGCGGGGCACCCCAACCCGAACGAAGAAAGTTGGCGCTCAGCGGAGGCGATTCTCGCGCTCTTGCGCGGCGCCGACGAGCGCAGCGTGGTTTTCTTTTTATTGTCCGGCGGTGGTTCCGCGCTCACCGAGTTGCCGATTGTTCCGGGAATGCGCCTCGAAGATCTGCAAGCGGCGAATCACGCGCTGGTTACTTGCGGCGCGCCGATCGAAGCGATGAACACCGTGCGCCGCCATCTTTCCGCAGTGAAGGGAGGACGACTGGCGCTTGCCGCCGCTCGCGCAACGAAAATCACGCTGGCGGTCACGGATGTGCCCGTTGGCAAAGAGCATGCGCTTGCCTCCGGACCGACGGTACCGGATCCCTCCACAATCGCGGACACCCTTCGCATCATCGATCAATATGAGTTGCGGAAGAAATTTCCTCCAGCGCTGGTTCGCTGGCTGGACGCGGGGAAAATGCCGGAAACGCCGAAGCCCGGCGACCCGGCATTTCGCAACGCACATTTTCACCTGCTGCTGGGCATGCACGATCTTTTCCACGCCGCCCACCATTCGTCCGAAGCGCGGGGCTACGTTACCTGCTGCGACAATTCCACCGACGACTGGCCGGTCGGCGAGGCCGCCGATGCTTTGCTGAAAAAGCTGGAACAATGGAAGGGTGAGAATCCGGGCCTGCGCGTGGCGCTGATTGCCGACGGAGAACTGAGTTCGCCCGTTACGGGAAACGGCATCGGGGGCAGAAACTCTGCATTCGTTCTTTCGTGCGTCGAAAAAATCGCCGCGCGCGGTATCACCGTGCTCAGTGCCGGCACCGACGGGATGGACGGCAACAGCCCCGCCGCCGGAGCCGTAGCCGATGGCGAAACGCTCGCTCGAGCAAAGGCGCTCGGACTCGACCCCGCTGCGACTTTCCGGCAAAGCAACGCTTACACTTTTTTTGAAATGCTCGGCGACACGGTTCTCACCGGTCCCACCGGCAATAACCTGCGCGACCTGCGCATCCTCCTCGCCGAGCCGTAGTTCGTATGTCTTACTGTGCAGCACAAGCGAGCTGGGATTTACTTGGAGTGCTACGGCTCTGCCGCCGCTTTTGAGATTACAGCTGCGCTAAACAACATGGATTGGAGCTCGCCGCTGAAACCGTGAAAGCGGGAGCAGAGCTCCCGCACTCCAAAAGTTGAAGCTAGCCCGGATTTTCCCACTGCCCATTATGGGTCGATTTGTTACTGCTTCGGCGGAGACGGCAGCCGCTTTTCGATCTCCTTCAAGCGTTCATTCATCTCCTGCACCAGTTGCTCGACGCGGACCAACCGTTCGTCCTCGCCCGCCTTCTCGCCGGCGTTCCCCTCTGGCTGCATCGCGCCGTGCGGGCCGCCCTTCGCCAGCGGATTCTTCAGTCGCTCAATCTGTTCCTTGATGGTGGGCTGCATCTCGATGCTCAGGTTTTTGCTCTGCAGCATGGCTTCAAGCGTAGGGATGGCCGAAACGTCGCCGCGTCCCCCGAGCGCGTAAATTGCCGTGCGCCGAATCGGGAAATGCGAATCCTGGAGATAACCGGCGATTACCTGCGTCAGTTCCTTGTTGTCCTTCTGCAAACGCGCCAGGCTGCCAATGGCCGCTTGTCGCGAATCCATCTCCTTACCGGGCGCCGCCCATTCGCGGAGCAGTGGCACAGCCTTGTCGTCGCCCAGCGAGCCGAGGCCGTTCAGCGCGGCGTCGCGCAAGAAGCCGTCCGGCGAATCCGCGTTCACCGCCGCCACCAGCGTCTCGTAGGCTCCCGCGCCCTTCATGCGGCCTATGGCGCGCAACGCCGCGCCACGCGCTCGATACGAGGCATCCTCGCGTGCGACGCTTTGCATCCGCGCGACGACGCCCGCATCATCCTTGAAATTTTCCAGCCCCAACACGATGCTGCCGCGCACCCACGGCTCCTTCGCGGAGTTCAGCGCCTCCAGCAATTGCTTCGACGCCGCCGCGCCGCCGAGTTCTCCCAGCGAACCGGCAGCGGTCCGGCGCACACCGGTGCTCTTGTCGTTGCGCAGGGCATCGCCCAGCGCCGCAACCACTTCGTCGTCGCTCTTGAGTTTTGCCAGTGCTTCGGCCGCATCCGCGCGGTCTGCCACTTCGCCGGCATTCTTCAACTGGTATAGCAGCTCTTTCTTTTCCTTCTTGAACTGGACGGATTTCAGGATTTGCGTTCCCTTGTCGAACAGCACCATCAGCGGCGCGGAATCCGATGGGAAAGTGAACACCTCGGACTCCTGCGCCACGTGAATGGGATAAAGCTTCGGCCCGGACGCCGTGGTGATTTCCACGTCTACCGGCACGTTGAACAACCCGACGTATCCCTCGCGTTTTTGCGTCTGCTTCACCGTCAACGCGACTTGCTTCTTCGTTTCATCGTAGGCGTAGCTCACTTCGTATTTCGGCGCGCCCGCTCCGTAAATCCATTGCCGGAAAAACGCATCGACATTCGTGTGCGTCGCTTCCTCAATCGCTTTCGTCAAATCCGAAGTCAGCACGTTCTTCCCACGATTCGCTTCCAGGTAGTGCTTCAGCCCTGCGTAGAACGCATCTTCGCCAAGCTGGCGGCGCAGCATGTACAGCACCCAGCCTCCCTTGCCGTAGGCGTTCCCGTCAAACTCCTCCGACTCCTCAAAGTCGTAGCGCACGATCGGCTTGCCGTAAAGCGAATGCATCGCGAACCATTCCTTCGCGCCTTCCCACCGGTCATAGTCCGCGGTGTCTTTTCCAAACTGCGATTCCGCCCAAACCGTTTCCATGAACGTGGCGAATCCCTCGTTCAGCCAGATGTTGCCCCAATCCTTGGTGGTCACCAGGTCGCCGAACCACTGATGTCCCAACTCATGCGAAATCAGGGGGTCCTCATTCTGTTCGTATTCCCCCACCAGCTTTGGATTTCGCAACGACTCGGCGGTGTTGGTTGTGGCGCTGGAATTTTCCATGCCGCCGGCCACGAACTCGTCCACCATTGCTTGCGAATATTTCTCCCAGGGGTAGTCCACGCCCAGTTTTCTGCTGAACAAGTCGATCATCGCCGGGGTGCGGCTGTAGCTCAGGCTCAACCGGTCGCCGCGGTCCTTGGGCGCGTAGTAAGTCACCGGGATATTCCGCCAGGTGTCTTTCACCTCCACGAATTCGCCCGCCACCACGGTGATGAGATACGTCGAACTAGGCTGCGATTCGCGCCAGGTCCAGGTCTTCATGCCATCGCTCGCGTCGGTTACGCCAACCAGCTTGCCATTCGAAATCGTCAGCCAGCTTGCGGGAACCGTAAGAATCGTCTCCGTTGTCAGGCGATCGTTGGGATAGTCGTACGTCGGCAGATAATAGCGCGTGTCCTCGGACTCTCCCTGGGACCAGATCTCCACGGGCCGGTTGGGATAGTCCTTATCGGGAAGGATGAAATAGAGGCCTTTGCTGGGCACGCCCTGATACTTGATCTCCACGTCGAATTTCGCGCCGGCTTTCGCGCCGGTCGGCAGCGTCACCACCAGCTTGCAGTCGGTGGTGGCAAACTTCGCCGCGCTTTTATTGATGCGCACGCTTTCGATTTGCAGCCCGACCGAATCGAACGCGATGGTTGCCAGGCCATCGCGCAACAGGCTCACCGAGTGGGTCACTTCGCCAAGCACTTTTTTCTGTTCGGGCTGGAACCGCAGCGCAATTTTCGAGTGCTGCAGATCGTAGTCCTTGCTGCGGGCAAACGGCTCGTCCGCGCTAAGCAATCCCGCCCCGCCCGGCAGCCACAACCCGCAGAGAATTGCGCTCGCCAGGAAGATTCGTTGCCAATTCAAAATTTTCCGCCTGATCATTCCGTTTGCTCCTCGAGATTCTTATGAATTCAGCAATTCCAACCGAAGGATTCGATGACCCGCATGCTCTAAAGTTTCCACGGCAGCTGGAATCTCTTCTTCTTGCACCAGCAGATAGTCCGTATCAAACGTCGAGATGACAAAAATTCCCACGCCCACGCGCGCCAGCGGATTTGCCAGGGCGGAGACCACACCGGTCTCGTCAAAGGCAAACGGCCCGTGCACCTTCAGCATCCGCCACCCGCGGGAAGCGTTTAACCCGGTAGGAACGCTCGCCTCCGCGATAACCACGGAAAGTTCCTCCAGCGTTCGTGTCACCGAGGAAAATGCCGAGCCGTTAACCCAAGCGGGAATTTCTGCGTCGCACGCAAATTTCGCGATCGCGTAGCGTCCTTCCATAACAGAAAGTGTCAATGTCCGATTTGCGGGCGGCATGCGGCGCTAAAGCAAGCTCCTCGTTGTGCCGCCATCAATGGCCAGCGATACTCCGTTCACGTAGCCCGCCTTTTCGGACGCCAGAAACGCCACCACCGCTGCAAATTCTTCCGGCGTGCCCAAGCGGCCGGCGGGGATCAGCTTCTTCCAGCCGGCGAACACCTCTTCGGGCGTTGCGCCGGTGCGGCCGGCCATCATTCCTGCCAGATCATCCAGCCGGTCGGTGCGCGTGTAGCCAGGGCAGACGTTGTTGACTGTAATTCCATGCGCGCCGTACTCGTTTGCCAACGTTCGCACCAAGCCGGTTACCCCCGCGCGCAGCGAGTTCGAAAGCAGCAGTCCTTCGACCGGCTGCTTCACCGAATACGATGTGATCGTCAGGAATCGGCCCCAATTGTTTTTCTTCATCCGCGGTAGCGTCTCCTGGGCGAAATACACCGTGCTCATCAGCAGTTGGTCGGTCCAAACGCGCCAGTCGTCAATGGTTGTAGCGCTGAACAATTTAGACGGCGGCCCACCAGTGTTGGTAACGCAAATATCCACCCGCCCAAAGCGCTTTTCAACATCGCCCACAAACCGCGTGACGTCCGACGCATTTCCGACGTCCACAGCCTGCCAGAAAACCTCACGCCCTGACGCGGCCTGAATTTGAAGCGCCGTGGCCTTCAAGTCCGCCGCGGTGCGCGCGCAAATGGCAATCTCCGCACCCTCGCGGGCCAATTCCTCCGCAACCGCCCGCCCCAGCCCCTTGCTCGCCGCAGCCACAATCGCCACGCGTCCGCGTAACCCCAGCTCCATCCCGGCCTCCAAGCCCAAACCCCAATACTCTCGTGAGCAGCGGGGAGCCGTCAAATCGGTTCCATTCCGTTAGACGCGGTTCAAGATGTCTACACTTGTGAAATAATTCCCCGCAACGGTCCAACAGTCTTTTACTATTTGCAGACAAACCTCGAAACTGACAGGAGGTTCTCATGAATGTAGCCGACTTCCGAAGGATTGCGCTGACCCTGCCGGGCGCCGAGGAAAGTTCGCACATGGGGCAGCCGGACTTTCGCGTGGACGGCAGGATCTTCGCGACGTTGGCCTCGGCAAAGCAGGGCTACGGGAACCTGATGCTCACACTGGAGCAGCAATCCGCCTTTATCGAAGAAATGCCGGAGGTGTTTCTTCCCATCCCCGGCGGTTGGGGACGCATGGGCAAGACTCACATCCGCCTGGCCGAAGCGAGCGAGGAGGTGCTCCACGGCGCGCTGCACGCGGCCTGGAAACTGCGCGTAGAGAAAAGCGCCAAGTCCGGGAAGAAGAAACGTTCCCCGAAGCAGAACTCTCCATCGACCAAGGGGACACGGTAAGAGACGCTGAGATGCGCTCCGTCCGATCGGAGTGCGCTCGCCGCGAATATTTGCACTGCAAGGGCGCGGCGCACTAAGATGCGGGATAAATCCAGTCTTGTTCCTCAATCGTTCCCAGGGGAGGTACGCATGCTTCGGCTTCGATTCGCAATCGTTCTGTTCTTCGTGGCTTGCTGTTCCGCCATTCCGCTCCGTGCGCAATTCGGAAAAAACGTAATCGTTTCGGCCGGCTCCGAAGTGGACCACCAGCTCAACGATATCAGCGCCGCAACCGATCCCGCGGCCAAGCTCAAATTGATAGACGCCTTCTCCGCCGCTCACCCGGAAAGCGACCTGCAGATCCTCGCCGACGAGCAGTACGTGAACTACTACCTCAGCGCAAAGCAGTACGACAAAGTTTTCGAGTATGGCGATAAACTCTTCGCTCTCGACCCGAACAATTATTCGAACGCCGTCAACATGGTCCGCGGCGCCAACGAAAAGGGTGATACCGACCACCTCTTCGCCGCGGGAGAAAAAGCGGCCGGGATTCTGCAACGATTCAAGACGCAACCCCCGCCGCAGGACGTCACCCCGGAGGCCTGGAAAATCCAGCAGCAGCATACGCTCGAATCCATCAAGGACAATGAGGATTACATCGAGCAATCGCTGGTGACCGCGGCGTACCAACAGAAAGACCCGTCGAAAAGGGCCGCGCTTCTGGTGCGTTTCGCGAACCTGTACCCTGATTCACCGAACGCCGGGCAGGCGTTTGCGGCGGCCGCGGTCGCGTATCAGCAGGCGCAGAATCGCCCGAAAATGCTGGAAACCGCGAACAGCACGCTGGCAAAAGATCCCAACAATATCGGCATATTGCTGCTGCTCGCGGACGACTACAGCGAAAAAGGCGAGCAACTGGACAAAGCCGAGGCCAACGCCAAAAAGGCCGCATCGCTTTGTGACACCGCTAAAAAACCCGATAACGTGAACGACGCCGATTGGCAGAAGCAGATGAATTTGCAGAAGGGGCTGGCTTTTAGCGCGCTGGGCCAGATCGATCTCCAGAAAAAACTGAATCCCGCCGCCGTCGACAGTTTGACCAAAGCCGCTCCGCTGCTGAAATCAAACGCGGCGGTGTACGCAAGGAATCAGTATCGGCTGGGGTTCGCCTATCTCAATCTCAAGAGAACCGCGGAGGCCAAGCAGGCCTTCACGGATGCGGCGTCGGTGGACAGTCCTTATAAAGGGCCCGCGCAGGACAAGCTGAGGGGCATCGCGGCGGCCAAAGCGGCGGCAAGGTAGGTTTCGCAAACTTAAATATTCCGCGGCCAGAGCCGTCAGTTGCCTTCGCTCAGGATCTTCAGGTACGCGGGCACGGTCAAGAACTCCACAAACTGCGGCGAACGGATCAAATCGCGCATCAGTTGCGCCGATTTTTCGTAAGCCGCAGATCGAGCCGCGTCTCCTGCCTGCTTCGCCTTGGCAAGCTCCTCGTCAATCACGCGGTCGCAAAGAGCGACTTCGATTTTGCGGCCGTCCTGCAGATGCGCGTCGTTGTGAATCCACTGCCAGAGCTGCGCGCGGCTGATTTCGGCGGTCGCCGCGTCCTCCATCAAATTGAACAGCGGGACGCAGCCGGTCCCACGCAGCCACGCTTCCAGGTATCCGAGGCCGACGGCGATGTTTTGCCGTAGCCCCGCTTCGGTGATCTGGCCCTTCGGCACTTCCAGCAAATCCGCGGCTGTGGCGGTGAAATCCGAGAGTTTTTTATCAATCTGATTCGGCCCCGGCATCAGGCGGTCGAATATTTCCGTGGCGACGCCCACCAGCCCGGGATGCGCCACCCAGGTGCCGTCGTTGCCGTCTCCGGCCTCGCGTTCTTTGTCCGCGCGCACCTGCGCAATCGCTTTTTCATTCGCCACCGGATCGTTTTTGATCGGGATGAAGGCCGCCATGCCGCCCATCGCGTGAATATTCCGCCGGTGGCAGATTTTGACCAGCAATTTGCTGTAGGAGCGCAGGAAATGCGTCGTCATGGTGACCTGGCCACGGTCGGGCAGCACGGTCTTGGGGTCGTGCGAGAACTTCTTGATGAAGCTGAAAATGTAATCCCACCGGCCGCAATTCAGACCCGCGGAATGCTCGCGCAGTTCGTAGAGAATCTCGTCCATCTCGAAAGCTGCCAGGATGGTTTCAATCAGCACGGTGGCGCGAATACTTCCGCGCTTGATCCCCAGCGCGTCCTGCGAGTGCAGAAAAATGTCGTTCCACAGGCGCGCTTCCAGGTGGCTTTCGATTTTCGGCAGGTAGAAATACGGCCCGCTGCCGCGCGCCAGCAGTTCCTTGACGTTGTGAAAAAAGTACAAGCCAAAATCAAACAGCGCGCCGGACATAGGCGTGCCATCAACGAGAATGTGCTTTTCGTCCAGATGCCAGCCTCGCGGACGCACCAGCAGTACCGCGGTGCGCTCATTCAGCTTGTAGTTTTTTCCCGACGCCGGGTCAGAGTAGGTGATCGTCCGCCGCACCGCGTCCGTCAGGTTGGCCTGGCCTTCGATCTGGTTCGACCACGTCGGCGTGTTCGAATCCTCAAAGTCCGCCATGAACACCTTCGCGCCGGAGTTCAGCGCGTTGATGATCATCTTGCGATCCACGGGGCCGGTGATCTCCACCCGGCGGTCCATGAGATCCGCGGGAATCGGCGCCACGGTCCACTCCGATTCGCGAATCGACTTTGTCTCCGGCAAGAAATCCGGCTTTTCGCCCGCATCCAAACGCTTTTGCCGCTCCGCGCGCGCGGCCAGCAATTCCACGCGTCGCGGATTGAATCGCCGCTGCAGGTCCATGATAAATTCCAGCGCCGCCGGCGTAAGCACGCGCTCCTGCGCCGGATGCGCCGGAGCCAGAATCTGCACGCCTCGAATCGAGGAAGAAGGAGTATTCATGGCACGTCACCCATAGGTGTGAGGGACACCACACGAACGTACGCCAAGCAATTTGTCCTCTCGCACGTCATTCCTGCAAAGTACGATGTCCGCAGTGCCCGACGCAAGCAACTTCTCGCACTACCGCCCCAAAACGCTGTCATCCTGAGCCTATCCGACAAGGATAGGCGAAGGACCTCAACTTAAACGCCACGCGAAATCGGTAAGTTGAGATCCTCCGAGACGCAAACGACGCGCCCCTCGGGATGACATCGCGCTTATTTCGGGCCGGCTAATAGTTTGTTTTGGGTTCAAATAATTCGCGCGGTAGGTTTTGCATAGAGCAAGACGATAGCAGATGATGGAAATTATCGGGAAGGCCTGCGATGGACGACGCCCCCAAATGCCCAGTCAGCGGCAAGCGCAAATACGCCACCGAAGGCGCGGCCCTCGCCACGGCCAAGCACCAGGTCGCCACCGCTAACGCGCCCATGGAACTCCACGCTTACCGCTGCAACTGGTGCCGCGCCTGGCATCTCACGAAAAAAATGGAAAAATCCGGCAAGGATCGTTGAGAGCCCGCGGCGTCCCGCTAACTGTCCACGCCGCGAGAATTCTGAACGTTTTTCATGGAAGCAGATTCACGGTCGCGGGGTGCAGTTCCCAGATGGTTGCGACCTGCGCGGAGCCCCGGTTGTGGTCAAAGTCTTCGAATGCCATCCCCAAAACTTGCACTGGCAAAGCTTGCGGCAGTTCACCGCCGTGTTGGGAGTCGAGTTTAAAGCCATGCATCGCCAGTTGTGACTGAGCACTCTGGCGGGCAGTGCAATATTCGCTGTCCACGGGGGTTTCCACGATCACCCGGGAAGCAGCCTTGTCGGCCGTCTGGGAAATTTCGAAATGCACGTCGCAGTCCGCGCCGTTCACGCTGGCTTCCTGCAAAAATCCCGCGGCGATATGGAAAACCTGCAGTTCTCGCCCGATGCGTGGCGCGGCCGGGTCCACAAAGGTGTCCTGCGTCCAGCTGAGAATGGTGTTAACGTCGATTTCCTGCGCGGCAACTGCGGGAATCGGCACATGCTTCGCCAAATGCCGGAAATCGACGATATCCGGCTCGATCGGAATGCACTTGCAGAGGTCCTGCGGGTTTGGCTGCAAAACGCCGTAGCTGTTGCCGTTGCAGCCGATGGCAAGCAGTCCGAATACGGTCAGGCTGCCCACCCGTAGACTAATTTTCATTGGTTATACCTGATTGCCCATTAGCGGCGGCCCAGAAGTGAGAAAAGGCGCTCCAATTCTTGACTCATCGCGCGGCGTGAAGGTACCGCCGCCGAAGAGGAACCCGGCCATTTACCGCGGGAGACTCGCGTAGTAGTAGCTCAGCGATGCTCCGGCGACGACGACCGCAAGAATCAGCAGTGCGATCTGCAACTGGACGACCGAAATCCCCCTGCGGGCCTGTATCCAGTGTCCCATTCCAAATCCTCCTCGCTTGAGCCTACGCCCGGAGAAACGGGAGGGCTGTTCACTTTCGGACACGTTCCTCCAGCCAAAAAGGCATAACCCCGCTCATCCGAAAACCAGAATTCTTTTGTGCGTTACGGCAAATCGATGAATTTCAAACGCCCGTAAGCCGCATAACCCGACGTTGCCTTCCTGCTCCTCCGACTCCTTTCTTGACTTTCGTTCGCTAAGAAGGTAATTGATGGCCTGCAGAAAGGTTTGGGCTGCAGAAGTGATACAGAATTCAGAAGTCTCCGCGCGTTGGCGATTCCAGGATTTCGAGCGGGCAAGCTGGCAAGATCGCTCCTGTTGGAGGACAGATGATGACTTGGACGCAAGTGTACGATCCATTTGGCCATTGGTGGCTTTCGACCCTGGTTGCCGCGCTGCCAATCGTGGTGCTGCTTGGGTTGCTCGCCGGCCTCAAGGTTCGGGCACACCTCTGTGCCATCGCCGGCGCTGCCACGGCAGTTCTCTGCGCCATCTTCGTCTTCCATATGCCGGCACAGATGGCCCTTAGCAGCTTCGCCTACGGGGCCGCGTACGGCCTCCTCAAAATCGTCTGGATCGTCATCGCCGCCGTCTTCCTCTATGACATCTCCGTCGAGACCGGCCAGTTTGAAATCATGAAGCAGTCCGTGGCCGCTATCACGCCCGACCGTCGTCTCCAACTCCTTCTAGTAGCCTTCTGCTTCGGCGCCTTCATCGAAGGCTGCGCTGGGTTCGGCGCTCCCGTCGCCATCGCCGGCGCTTTCATGATCGGTCTCGGCTTTAAACCTTTTCACGCGGCCGCTCTGAACCTGATCGCCAACACCGCCCCCGTTGCCTGGGGCGCCATCGGAACTCCTGTCCACGCCCTCGCCTCCGTCACGGCCCTCCCCGAGAGCGATCTCAGCGCCATGATCGGCAGAATTCTTCCTATCACCGCCGTGATCGTCCCCTTCTGGCTGGTTCGCGCGATGGTCAGCTGGTCCGAAACGTGGGAAGTTTTTCCCGCAATCCTCGTCGTTGGCATTTCCTTCGCTGGCACGCAATGGTTTTGGGCCAATCACATGGACAGCAATCTCGTAGACATCGCCGCCGGCGTCGTTTCGCTGCTCGCCACCATGCTCTTCCTGCGCTTCTGGAAGCCCAAGAAGATATGGCGCTTCCCTGAAGAGCGCGAAGCGGACACCGCCAAGGGCGACGCGGCAGCGCAGACTTCCGTGACCGACACCATGGGCGACGAATGGAAAATCCGTCAAAGATCCCTTGCCGGCACACGCTACTCCGCAGGCCAAATTGCCAAAGCCTGGTTGCCGTTCGCCATTCTCTCGCTCTTCGTGCTCGCCTGGGGCTTGCCCAACATCAAGCTAGCCATGAATAAAGCCACCACGCCGGCCTTCACGGTCAAGTTGCCCGACGGCAAGAATCGCCCTGGCCCAGCAGGATGGGACTGGCCTGGGCTCCACAACAAAGTTTTTCGCACCGCTCCCGTCGTCGCAAAACCCGCCGCCGAAGCCGCCCGCTTCGACTTCAACTGGCTCACGGCCACCGGGACTGGCTGCTTCCTGGCCGCTCTAGTTTCCGGGTTAATCCTCGGCCTCGGCCCCGGCAAAATCATAAAAATCTTCGGCGGCACACTCTTCCGCCTGCGCTTCGCCATCGTCGCCATGACCTGCATGCTGGGCCTCGGCTACGTCACGCGCTACTCTGGCATGGACGCGGTCCTCGGTCTCGCCTTCACGCGCACCGGCTGGTTCTTCCCGTTCTTCGGCGCGTTCATCGGCTGGCTTGGCGTCGCCCTCACCGGTAGCGACACTTCCTCCAACGTGCTCTTTGGTGGCCTCCAAAAAATCACTGCCCAGCAGCTCAACCTAAGCCCCATCCTGATGTGTGCCACCAACAGCGCCGGCGGCGTCATGGGCAAAATGATCGACGCCCAATCCATTTGTATCGCCACGGCCGCCACCAACCAGGTCGGAAACGAGGGTACGATCTTTCGATTTGTTTTCTGGCACTCCGTCGCGCTTGCGTCCATCGTCGGCGTGATCGTCATGCTGTATGCCTATGTTTTCCCGCAATTCATCCCCAACGGGTTGAACTTCATTCACTAATGGCGCAAGCTGCTTCTAGGCTTGCGGTGAATGAATCTTATGGAAAAGCGCTT
>DATMMG010000073.1:0-17011 GCA_035569815.1 Candidatus Methylomirabilota bacterium | reverse complement strand
TGGAACGATGGGAATTTACGAATTTCCGCCAAGTCCAAAGGGAAGATTCATGAACATTGAAGAGGATCTGGAAAAGATTTTGCTGCAGGAGAAGCGGTTGCAGTTTAAGCAATTTGATTCGGAAGCGGCCTGGGCGATTGGATCGGCTTTGAAGGCGGCGGCAGAAAAGCGCAAAGTTTCCGTGGCCATCGACATCCAGCTTCACGGCATGCCGCTTTTCTCCTGCGCGATGGCCGGGATTACGCCGGACAACTGGGAGTGGATCCGCCGCAAGCGGAACGTGGTGATGCGGTACCAGCGGAGTTCGTACGCCATCGGATTGAAATACGAGCGCACGAAAACAACGTTGCACGCGACGACGGGGCTGGAGCTGAAGGATTACGCGCCGCACGGCGGGTGCTTCCCGATTCTGCTGGCGGGGACGGGTTGCGTGGGAACGATTGCGGTTTCGGGATTGCCGCAGCGGGAGGATCACGCACTGGTGGTGGAAGTGCTGCAGGAGTATCTGCATTTGGAGAAAGAGGATCTGGCGCTGGATGCGGGGACGTGAGGTTGAAGGAGTGCCCAATCTTGGGAACGGCCCGCATCAGAAAGCGCGCCCTACATGGGATCAGCGTCGGGATAAGGATTGGCTGTCGGCGCGTCAATTGGGGTGGACGGTTCGGGGCGCGGCGGGCGCAGCGTGTGACCGTTACCGCCGAGGGCGGATTCGGTACGAGTGCCTGCAGCGGCGGCGCGGACCGAGCCGGAGTCGTTGCGGTCGTCGAGGCGTCCGAAAATCATTTTGCCCGCGGGCGTCTGGTGGACCGAAGTAACCAGGATGTCTACGGTGCGGTTGATGAGGCGGCGCGCGCCGTCCACAACCACCATCGTGCCGTCGTCGAGATACGCCACACCCTGGGTGGATTCCTTCCCTTCGCGCAGGATGAGCACGCGCATGGATTCACCGGGAAGCACGGCGGGCTTCAGCGCGTTGGCAAGTTCGTTGATGTTCAGCACGGGAATATTCTGGACGCGCGCCACCTTGTTGAGATTGTAATCGGTGGTGACGATCTTGGAGCCGGTGCGCCGCGCCAAATCCACAAGCTTCTGGTCCACGCCCGCGTGACCGTTAACATCGTCGTCCAGCACGCGAATTTCGAGGCAGGGCATTTTCTGCATGCGCTGCAGAACTTCCAGGCCGCGACGGCCACGCTGCCGCTTCAGCGAATCGGAAGAATCGGCCACCATCTGCAGCTCGTGAAGAACGAAACGCGGCACGCCGAGCGATCCATCCAGAAAATGTGTCTCGCAAATGTCGGCAATGCGCCCGTCGATCAAAACGCTGGTGTCCACCAGCTTCATCAGCGAAGCCGGAGCCTCGGGCGCGGAGACATTCGCATGGGCTGGCCACGGGATGTGCCGAAGGTCGCCCCCTCGCCGAGTGCCAATCACCAGTCCCAGGTAGCCGAGGGAAATTAGCGAGGCGAACTCGAAGAAAGATTTGGTGGGTTCGGGGACCGAAGCGCGGGAAACAACGAGAGTGATCAGGAGTGAAATGCTGAGGCCCAGGATCGCGCCGGCCGCGCCTCCCACAAGCCCGCTGAGTTCCGCGTGGCGCAGCCTCAGTTCGGCGAGCAGAATCACCATGGCGATGAAAAAGCCGAGACCCGCCGCGGGAAGCCCCTGAAAACCAAAGGGATGCTGAGCGAAGCAAATCCCGATACAGCTCCCCACCAGCGCAAGGCGAATGCCCCAGGAATCCCACCCCCGGACAAACAGGCTGCGGTGCACCGAGCTGGACACGGAACTGGAAATCGAAGAATCCGAATGAGGACTGCCGGCTTGCCTGGACCCTGAACCGCTCATAAGACCTCACGGTACGGCTGGCGATGAACCGCTCCGTGGAGAATGGGAGCCAAGAAGGAGGCCAGGGGAAAGAGCCCTTCCTGCCGGAGCAGGTAACGTGATGGACTGTATACTCTTGAATTAGCGTTACGTCAAGTCCGAGTAAGGAAGAGCTGAAGAAATTTCAGGGTAGATAGAAACGCGGGACCCGTTGGCTGACTCCGCTGATCAGATCGGATGTGACCGTACCGATGCTGCGGGCCACCACATTGGCGGGATAGAGGTGGCTGCCGTCGGTGCCATAGAGCGTGGCAACGTCGCCAACCGCGGCGTCGGGAACGTCGGTGACGTCAAGCATGACTACGTCCATCGAGACGATGCCGATGATCGGCGCGGCGTGGCCACGAATGTACAGGACGCCGCGATTGCCGAGCGAGCGGTGAACGCCGTCGGCATAACCGGCGGAGAGCACGGCGATGCGCGACGGGCGCTGCGCGATCCAGGTGGCATCGTAGCCGACGGCTTCCCCAGTGGCGATGCAACGAACGCTCATCAAGCGGGCGCGGAGGCTCATCACCGGGCGCAGAGGCAATTTCGCTTCGAACTCCTTGCGGCGCTCCGGCGGGTCAAACCCCGGATGATAGCCGTAGAGAATCGCGCCGGGACGCACCATGTCGGCCCAGGTTTCGGGACGCGCGGCGATGGCGGCGCTGTTGGCGATATGAAGGATGCCGGGATCGGCGCCAAGAGAGCGGAGGCGCTCGACGGTGGAGTAGAAACGCTCGAGCTGCTGCTGCGTCTGATGGCCGAGTTCGGTGTCGGTTAGAACTTCGGAAGAAGCGAGGTGCGTAAAAGTGCCGGCGAGATTTACGTGCTTGCACTTCGCGAGTTGTCGCGCAAAGCAGTCGGCGTCCTTTGGCATAATCCCGAGGCGGTTCATGCCGGTGTCGATCTTTAGCTGCACGGGAACATTTTTCTTGCGCAGTTTTGCGGCCGCGGCTTCGAAGGCGAGCAACTGCTCGCAGCGATGAATCGCGGGCGTCAATTTGTGCTGGAGAAGATTTTTTTCCTCGCCGGGCCAGAAGCCGCCGAGAACGAGAATGGGTGTACGAACGCCGGCTTTGCGGATCTCCATACCTTCACCGGCAGAGGCTACGCCGAACCAGTCGGAGCCGGCTCTCTCAAGAATCCTGGCAACTTGCGGGCCGCCGTGGCCGTAGGCATTGCCCTTCACAATCGAGAGAACTTTTCTGGGCGTCTTGCGTTTTTCGGACGGCGGATTCACGTACGCGCGAATCGCGTCAAGATTTCCGGTGAGCGCCGAGAGCGAAACTTCGGCCCACGCGGGGCGACCTATGAAATCGGGGGGACTCTGATTTTTATTGCCGCGAGCCATGAATGTTCCTGAAAGAACTAGTGTACGGCATTCAAGCGCAACGGTGAAAACCTGGGATGCGACGCCGCGCGCGAGAATGACAACAGCGCTTGAGATAGCAATTCGGAGACCATCCAGCGGGATGCCGAGTGTTCCAAGGGCGCGTGCAAGTTCTTGCGGGAGAAGGATTTGCAGGAAACGCCGATAGGCGGTAGTGATGGACGACGGAAGCGAGCGTGCCAAGCAAGACACGGTGTGTCAGGCGGGCAAAAATTGCAGATTCGAGGGAATCGTTACGTGAATCGTGGGTTGTGGAGATGCGGCCCTTAACGAGGGGAAGAAACCCAAGAGGGACGGGCGCGCCCGTCCCCTACAAAGGAAAGCGAACTGAAGCTAATTAAGTGGCGATCCTAGTCGCGGCGGTCGTCGTCGCCGCAGGAGTTGCCTTGAGGTTCGCGGTGATCGTCTCCGGCATGCTTCGAGCTATCAACGAAAACCATGCCGCCCGGGCCGACCAAGCCAGTAACGATCGGTGTGACGATTCCGGTGGTCAGGTCCAGGGTTCCGACAAACGGCCCGCCGTCAGCGGCGGTGAACGCTGTGCCAGGGACGAACGCTTTCTTGCTCAGCGTATACACAGTGTTCAGCCCTTTATCGGCGAAGAGAAGAAAACCCTCGGTGGAGGTGATGAAAGCGGTGTCGTCGGTTTCGACGGGCATCGGGCCGCCTGGCGTGAGGTAGCTGAGAGGCAGTCGGAGAGCGCGCTGCATGGATTCGCCCGGATGGCTCACGATAATCAATTCCTGATCGCCCTGGCTGTCGAGAACAATGTTGCCCAGCGGATCGAGCGTCATGGAGTCAGGATCCTGAAGGTTCAGCTGGATCGTGGCGTCCGTGGGGATATCGGTCGCCGTGGCCTCGCCGGCGAGCACCGGCTCGATTTCAACGGTGCTGCCAACAAGGCGGAGGCTGACGATGGCCGGGCCGCTGTTGGGGTTGTTGGCTGGATTCGAAGCGCTGGCGTAAACCTTGCAGCCGCGGAAGACGAGGTCGTCGTAGCCGCCGCCGTGCAGCGTGGGGCCGAAGGTGTAGAGCTTCTGCTGGTGATTTTCAGGATTGATGATCACGATGTTGGCGTTGGCGTCTTCGTTCTGGACCGCCCAGAGCAGATGCGTCGAGGGATCGACTTTAAGACCGTCGTTGTGGCCTGGGACGGTATAGGTGAAAACAACCGTGCCGTCCATCTTGTATTCCACGACCTGGCTGTTCAGGCCGTCGGAGCCATCGGGAAGGTGGCCATCGCCGTAGCCGACAAAGACGTGATCCTTAAGGACGGCAATGGAGTCAGGCGCGCTGAGTCCGGCAGGGGCTTTGGCGAAGACCGTTAATTGATAAGGAGCGGGGGCGGCGGGTCCCTGCGCAAACACGGGCGTGGCGACCGCGAAGGATAGCGCCAGAGTTGCGGACGACAGGAACGGCAGAGTTAGCTTTTTCATAGTGCTGGATTCTCCCTTTCTTTCTGTGAACTAAGACGTAAAGAAACTAGCCTTCTGAGAAATCGTGATCGTGAATCGCCGGTGAACATTTGGCTGGCGGGATGCCGGCGCGGATGAGAACCCCCTTGCGGAGGGCGGAGCCAGGACGTTTTTGCAAAATGCGCCCGCCACAACGAAATCCAAGAAGGGACGGGCGAGCCCGTCCCCTACAAGGTGAAGGCTCCGGCAGACGAGGCTGCGCCTCAGTTTCCGCCGGTTGTGGGGGCAAACGCCACGCCGCGGAAGACTTCGCCGGCTTGCGCGGAGCGAATGATGACGAAGTGGCCGGGCTGCTCGTCGCGGCCAATGCCCGGATTCGCGACCGGGAGCGTCGTGGAGGCAAGAAGATCCTTGACCTTGACGAGTTTGTTGGGATCGGCACCTTGATCGCCGTTGGCGCTGATGGTGGAAGTGATGGCGTAGAGGTCTACGGTGCCGTCGCCATTGTTGCGGCCAGTCATGTTGCGGCAACCGCCGGTTGCGGGGTTGAGCGAGGCCGGGTAATTGGGAGTGTTGTAGGGGACGCCGATGTTCAAGCCGTCCTGCAGCACGTAAAGCATGGTCCAGGTGCCGTCGACGAGCGACCACTTTTGGACGCCGGCGGTGGCGAGGGATTGCGCGTCGGCCACGTTGCCGTTCACCGCTGGGGAGACGAGCACGCCGTCGCCCTCATCGCAAACATACAGCGTGGTTGCATTGGCAAACCAGATGCCGAACGGGAACGCGGTGGAAGTGCTGGCGGCGGTGTTCGGGAAGCCTGGAAGAATCGTGATGGGCACCTGCGCGAGATCGGCGGCGGTGCCGGTGGGAAGCACGCCGGGGGCGCCAACTTGATACACGGTGTTGATCCCATTGCCGCCGCTGCCCTTGGTGATGTAGAGCGTATTGTTGAAGATGGTCATGCCGCGGAAATTGGTGTCTTTGCCCGGCTTGTCGGAACCAAAGAGCAAGCGCCCGATCATGCCGACGTTGGGAGGAGCGGGAGCAGTGGCGCCAGGCGTGAGCGTTTCAGAACCAGTGGCATTCACCAGTTCGATCCCGATTGGGGTGGTGCTGAGTTGCTTCTTGGATAAGTTGCCGCTGTTGTCGTTTCCAACCATGTAGTACTGACCGTTGCCACCCTTGATGGCGGCGCGGCCATTGTCGCCGCTGTAGGCGTTGCCATCCGTGATGGAAAGGCCGCCATTGGCGTCCACTTCGGCGACGGCGCGATAGTAAGCGGTGGGAACGACGGGCGTGCTGACAAAGCTCGAGATGACCGGGTTGGTCGGGTCGCAGATGCCGGGAGTGCTGGAGGCGGAGACGTCCACCAGATTGGGAGCGGTGGGAGAAACAGGAAAACCACCGCAGCCGGGGCCGCCCTGATAGCCCATGAACGTGATGGACCTTCCGTCAATAGAACGGTTGAGGGCCAATTCGGATTTCGAACTGAAGCTGGTGACCATCTGATTGGTAGGGATAGGTAGCGAGCCGAAGAGTTTGCCGTTGGTGGAGAGGTTGTCTAGGAAGATCGGAGAGGAGACGCCAAAGCTGCCATCGGAGCCGGAATTGTTCCAGACGTTGTGATTGTCGGAAAGGTTCGGGGCTTCGCCGTTGTCGACGGCGACTCCGCAGGGGACGGTGACACTGGTGGTGCCGTTCGAAGTGGTGGGAACGTTGACAACGGAACTGCCATTGGCGCCGCCCGCGCAGCCGCGGGGCAAAGTTTCGCCGATGGTGACGGTTGAGGCGTCGCCGACGTAAACGCTGCGGCTGAGCACTAAACTGTCTGGCGCAAACTTGAACTGATTCGACGAGCGGTTGTCGCCGGCGGAAAGATTGCCGATCGCTGTCGCCGCCGCCAGCGCCAAACCTGCCGATGCAACTAAGAAAATCTGAATACGTCGTTTTTTCACGTGTGGACTCCTCCAGGGAGCCTGCATGTTCGCACACCGAATGAACGGGAGCTTTGCAGGTTTGTTAAGAGTCTGTGAACCTCGGATGGCAATCCGTCGAAGTCCAGTGAGTACTGGCCATCGGTCGAAAATTCTCGGGGGCGGTCAGGCCGCCATTTGCGTGGGAATCCACCAACTGTTGCCGCAGGGGTCTGTTACGTCGGCGAAGAGGTCCAGGATGATAACAGAACCGGCAGATTCATTTCAGAAGTTCCACGCCGCGGGCGACGAGATCTTTCTTCAGGTCGTCCTGAATCGGTTTCTCACCGAGCCAGATTGCGAAGATGGCGGAGGCCAGGGCCTTGTCGTTGATCGCCGGCTTATCGACCGCGGCGACTTTGGTCTCGAGGCCGACGCCGGGCGTCCAGCCGATCTTCAATTCCTGTCCGGAGCGGATTTCGGTGAAGTACGCAATCCACTGGTCACTTTTCACGCCTGAGTTTTTGAACGTGTCGCTGAAGGCATCGCGGATCTGTTCTCCGCTGACGTTGCGAAGAAACTTCATGACGACTTTCTTTTTGAAATCGCCGGCGACGAGCTGCCGGTAGAGTTCCGGCGTGCCGGCCTTGCCTTTCAGCGGCCCTGCGATCGCGGAGTCGGCGACGTAGAGGCCGATCGCGTAGATCTTTATCTTCGCAAAGGTCTTCGTGCGCAGGCCGACTCCAAGCAGCGAAGTGTCGCCATCCTTTGCAGCAAACTTTGCGCCGGATTTCGGTTCGGCAATGTCCTGAGCAAACGCAGGAACCATCATAGAAAGAGCAAATAGGAGAACAAGCAAACGATTCATGGGTAATCTCCGTTTCGGCTTGAGCCTAGCACATGCACCGTGGCGGGGCGCGTTACTAACAGTCGATTATTTTCAAGCGCCGCAGGAACTGAGGATTACGGAGTCTTCTTGCTGGCTTTGAGTAGGATGATATCGGCGGTGCGATTGCCGCGAGCGAGGATCAGGGTTCTGCCGTCGCCGGACCATGCGAAATTGTAGATGAGCCCGGAAGGGAAATGTGTGTATTGCTTTGGCGGACCGCCGGAGAGCGGCTGGCGCCACATATCGGAAATGCCGCCTCGCGTCACCGGGAAGTCGATTCCCTTCCCATCGGGGGCCCATCCGTAGCCGCCGGCACCGATCATTCGTTCGAAGGAGTACTTCAATGGCCCTCCTTCGAGTGACGCAACGTTTACGCGGATGCGGGCCTGCAAGTGGATGGGATCCTGATAATTATAGAGAACCAGCTTGGAGTCGCTGGAGAGCCAGGTAAACCCCAAGGGAAGGTTGGGCAGTTGCAGCGGGCGGGAAGTTCCCCCGTTGATGGAAATCATAAAGGTCGCAACTTCGTTTGTGTCCTGGTAAGTGACCCACAGTCCGTCAGGAGAGCAAAGGGGAATGGCAATGGATTTCTCGTGCGTTAATTGGATGGGGTTTTTACCATCCGCATCCATGCGCCAGACGTTCGCCTCCTCGTTTTCCACTTTTCGGTAGACGATGTGTTTGCCGTCGCCGCAACCGGACGCAAAACCCACATGCTGGTCACTGGCTGCCAATTGGGTTGGACCGCCGCCCTCCACGGAAATGGAAAACAGATCTCGATTGTCGGTCTGATAAAAGAGGCGATCTTTCCCGAGCGAGGTGACGTAGGCAATCGGAACACCGCCAGAGGAGATTTGTTTCGCGCGAGCAGAATCCCCCGCCGGCAGCGCCCACAGATCCGAAGTGCGGTTGTTCTCGATGGTGGCAAGCGAAGAACCGTCCCTGGAAAGGTCCAACCAGGCGAGACTGTAGTTGGTGAGGTCGTTGGAAAGGCGATGCGCTTCACCCGCGGGAAACGAAACGGTCCAGAGTTGGCCGCGAGTGGCCGGGCCCTGCTCGCGAATGGGAATAAGCAGAGCGGAGCCGTCCGGCACCCAATGAGGCAAGCCTAACTCATCGCGCGTGGAATAGAGCGAACGGACCGAGCCATCAGCGGGCGACACTGCATACAAAGTTTGCTTATTGGCCGCCTCATAGACGGTGCAGACGAGAGTCTTACCGTCAGGAGACCACGCGGGACGAAGCATGGAGAAGGGGTTGACGCCGCCGCCCTTGCTGAACAGGAGGTGCTCGCCGGTGCCATCGGTATTCGCGAGCAGGAGATTCACGCTTCCCTTGTCCGGCATACCCCGCAGGAAAGCGAAGCTCTTGCCGTCGGGCGAGAAACTGATACCGGTGTCAATGTCGCGAATGATCTCCGTGGGCGAGCCGCCGAGGACGGGCATTTTATACAGCGAGCTGAAAAGATTGTTTTCCTTGCTGGAGGCGGTGAAGTAAATGTAGACCCCGTCGGGGGAAAAAGTGAGGCCGTAGATAACGATAACCTCCGGAGGGAGCACTTGTACGTCGCTGCCGGTAGCGACCTGGCGAACCATGAGGCTTTGCTTTTCACCGTCAGTCAAGACATAGACCACGTACTGGCCATCGGGAGAAATGGCGACGCCGGAGGCTTTGCCGCTCTGAGTGAGCTTGGTGATTTCCAGATCCTGCAGATTCAGGGGCGCTTTGCGATTGCCAAACTTGTAAAAGCCGATGCCGGCGATTGCCAGAACGACCAACCCGCCGATCAGCCCGATCAGAGCACCCTTGCTGCGCGCCGGGGCGGTGGGCGGAATTGTGCTTCCGGAGCTCGCAGCAGCAGCGACGACGCCGGAAGAAGGGGCTGGAGCACCGGAACCGGAGGAAGAAAAGGGTGTGCCTGCAGGTTCGGTGCCTGCAGCGACCGGAATACGTGAGGAACTGGTGTCGCGTTGGAGGCGTTTCAGGTCCGCGCGAATGTCGGAGGCATGCTGGTAACGAAGAGCGCGGTCCTTTTCGAGGGCTTTGTTGATGATGCGTTCCAGATCTACGGGTAGGTCGGGATTCAGGCGGACCGGAGGAACGGGAGCGCGGTTTAGGATAGCGTCAAAAATGGTTGCGGTGCTATCCCCGCGAAAGGGGAGCTGGCCGGTGGCCATTTCATAGAGCACGGCGCCGAAGGAAAATAGATCGGTGCGGGAATCGAGATCCTTTGCGCGGGCCTGTTCCGGAGACATGTACGCAACGGTGCCGATAGTGCTGCCCGGACTGGTGAGTTGAGCGGTGTCCACACCTTGCGTGGCCAAGGTTTCAGTGGGTGCGCTGGCGGATTTTTCCGAGCCGACTTTCGCCAGACCAAAGTCGAGAATTTTTGCATGGCCGCGATCGGTGACGAACAGGTTTGCGGGCTTGATGTCGCGATGAACGATGCCTTTGGAATGCGCGGCATCGAGGGCGTCAGCGATGTCAATGGCGAGCGTGAGGAAAGTGTCGAGATCCATCGGGCGGCCGACGATGGTGTGTTTGAGCGTTTTTCCTTCGAGGCATTCCATGCCGATGAAGGCTTGGCCATTTTCTTCGCCGATGTCGTAGATGGTGCAGATGTTCGGGTGGTTCAGCGCGGAAGCGGCCTGAGCTTCACGCTGGAAGCGTGCAAGGGCTTGTGTATCTCGAGCCACATTTTCCGGGAGAAATTTGAGGGCAACGAACCGATGGAGTCGGGTGTCTTCTGCCTTGTACACGACCCCCATTCCGCCTCCGCCGAGCTTTTCGACGATTCTGTAATGAGAGACAGTTTGACCGATGAGGGAGGGAGTATCAGGCATTCCCGCGCATTGTAAAGAGGGCGGCAGAGTAAGTCAACGAAGCCGGTGAGTTTGCTGAGTTATCCGAGTTGGGTGGACATCCACCAGGTGTTGCCGCAGGGGTCCTTGACGCCGCCGCGGAGGTCGGGGTCGCCCGGTTTGTTGACGGGCTCCTGGACGGAGACCCCGCCGGCGGCGAGGGCTCTTTTGTATGTGGCTTGCGCATCCGGCACGTAAACGTGGAGCCAGACGGGGAAGGCTGGGTAGGCACCGCTTGCGTCGGCGAGCATCACTACCGTGTCGTCGATGCGAACTTCGGCATGCATGATTTTACCGTCGGGGGCGTCGAAACGGCGGAGAGGCGTGGCGTCGAAGACAGATTTCAGGAAGTCGATTACGCGCTGCGCGTTGCCTGCGACGATGTAGACGGAAACGGAATTGTATTTTTCGGGTTTCCAGGTTGCAGTCATTGGGGGAGGCTCCTTCGGGTGGAAATCGTGGCGGGCCGAAGTGCGCCGCTACAAAAGTCGCCCGCCTCGGAAGGCGGCCGCTACATCGGAAGCGCCAATCAGGAGATTGGCGTTCTCAGGGCTTGGCGGGCTGAAGCCCGCCGCTACTGCTCGTCTCCGCCGGAAAATTGCGAGAAGGCGTCGGGCGCGGCCTCCTCAAAACGCGTCAGGCGGCTGCGGAAGACGAATTTGAGTCTGTCGGTGGGACCGTTGCGCTGCTTGGCGATGATGATATCGGCCATGTCGCGTTCTTCCGGCGTCATATCCATTTTGCCCCAGTTGGGGCGGTAGATGAACATGACCACGTCGGCGTCCTGCTCGATGGCGCCGGATTCTCGGAGATCGGAGAGTTGCGGCCCGCGCTCTTCGCGCTCCGGGGCGCGGGTGAGCTGGCTGAGGACGAGAACGGGAATCTGCAATTCCTTGGCGAGGCCCTTGAGGCCGCGAGAGATGCTGGCGACTTCTTCCTGGCGCGAGCTGAAGCGGCCGCGCGCGGTGATGAGCTGGAGATAGTCGACGATGACGAGCGAGAGGCCTTTGTCGCGCTTCAGGCGGCGCGCCTTGGCGCCAATTTCGAGCACGCTGGTGGAACCCGCGTCGTCCACCCAGAGCGGCGCAGAAGAGATTGTGCCGAGAGCTTCGGTCATGCGGCGCCAGTCTTCGCGGCTGAGGTGGCCGGAGCGGAATTTGTGCGCGTCCACTTGGGCAACGGAAGCGACCATGCGCTGCAGCAGGGATTCCTTGGACATTTCGAGGCTGAAGAGGGCAACCGGCAGGCCGCCGCGAATGGAAATGTTTTCCGCGAGGTTCAGCGCGAGCGCGGTTTTTCCCTGCGACGGGCGCGCAGCAAGAATGATGAGCTCCGAGGGCTGCAGGCCGGAGAGAAGCTTGTCGAGTTCGCCGTAGCCCGTGGAAATGCCGGTAACACTCTTCCCTTCCCGGAAGATTTTTTCCAGGCGTTCGAAATTGTCGCGGACGATGTCCTTGACCGGGATGAGGCCGGCTTTGACTCGGTCTTCGGCGATGGCGAAGATGCTGGACTCGGCGCCATCGAGGATGGCGTCGGCACCGTCTTCGCCTTCGAAGGCTTGCTGCTGGATGTTGTGCGTGGCGTGGATCAGGTTGCGCAGCATCGCCTTTTCCTTGACGATGCGCGCGTAGTGCTCGACGTTGCTGACTCGCGGCACGCCATCCACGAGCGAGGCAAGATACGGCGCGCCGCCGGAAGCGTCAAGCTCGCTCCGGCGGTGCAGCTCTTCGGTGAGGGTGACGAGATCGATGGCCTGCTGAGCTTCGCCGAGAGCGATCATGCGGGTGAAAATATTGCGATGCTGGGGGATAAAGAAATCGTCGGGCTTCAGCGCTTCGACCGCGGCGTTGAGCGCGTTGTTATCGAGGAGGATGGCGCCGAGGATGGAACGCTCCGCGTCGAGGTTGGCGGGGAGAGGGCGTTCGAGGGTGGAATCAGCGGACATAGGGACAGAAAGGCCTTTCGCTATTTCGCTTTTCCTTCGCTATAGTTAGCACGGCTAGCGCGGGAAGGCAAGGGAAGATTTTATGCTCCGGCGGACGATTCACCCCGAGCCGAAGTTCTGAAATGCAGTGTGCGCGGAACGCGAGCGCGCGTCAATTGGAGTGCCTGTGAATCGTGAGGATAATGTCGGAAAACTTTCGAAAGGGATTGTGGCAAGATGCTGCGGCGGGAATTTGGCAAAGGGAGCGTGATCATGAGCGGAGTGCGGGAGCATTGGATGCGGAAGTGGACAAAAACAAGTCGGCTGATGGTCGCAGTTGCATCCTTGTTGGTGAATGCGTGCGCCGCGCAGCAGGGAGCGCCCGATCCCCACGCGGCGGCCCGGGCGAATGCCGACCGGCAGGCGAAGGAGTGGATCGCTCGCGGGATTCCCGGTTTATCGCTGACCGTGGCCGTGGATGGAAAAATTGTGTACTCGGAGGGATTCGGTTACGCGGACCTAGAAGAGCGCGTGCCCGTCTGGCCGACAACCAAATTCCGCATCGGCAGTATTTCCAAGCCGCTGACGGCCACCGCACTGATGCAGCTTGTGGAAGCAGGGAAACTCGATCTGGATGCGCCGGTGCAGAAGTATGTACCGTCGTTTCCGGACAAGGGAGCGGTGATCACCACGCGGATGCTCGCGGGACACTTGGCCGGCATCCGGCACTACCAGGGCGAGGAGTTCAAGATTCAGCAGCATTACGGGAATGTGCTGGATGGGCTGAAGATCTTCGAAAATGATCCGCTGGTGTCCCCGCCGGGAACAAAATTCAATTATTCGAGTTACGGCTTCAACGTGTTGAGCGCGGTGGTGGAGTCCGCTTCCGGCGAAAATTTCCTGGCATACATGCAGAAACGCGTTTTCGACGCGATGGGCCTGGCGCACACGGCCGCGGATCAGAATGCGCAGATCGTGGAACAGCGCTCGCGTTTTTATGAAAAGGAAAAGGATGGAACGCTGGAGAACGCGCCCTATGTTGACAACAGTTACAAATGGGCGGGCGGTGGATTTTTGTCGACTTCGGAGGACTTGGTGCGCTTCGGGTCACAGTTGTTGCAGCCGGGGTTTCTGAGAGCGGAATCGCTGAAGCTCTTATTTACATCCCAAAAAACGAAGTCAGGCGAAGAAACGGGCTATGGGATGGGTTGGGGCATCGCAAAATCGCCGTCTGGGCGAGTGGTGTACGAGCATTCGGGCGGCTCGGTCGGGGGAACTTCGCAGCTGATGTTGTACCCCGAAACGCATGTCGTCGTGGCCCTGGTCACAAACCTTTCCAGCGGCGAATGGAAAGCGGCGGAAGTGGAAGCGGTGGCGGAAAAGTTTGAAAACGGGAAGAAGTAGCGCTCTGGACAGCTGCGCTAATAAAAAGAGGGCACCCGCCGCGGCGGGTGCCTATGGAATGCGTTGGATTGAGCTCCGCGATTAAACTTCTTTTTCGACGTGGACTTTGATTTCGGCCGTGACGTCGCGGAATACTTTGACAGTGACCGGGAATTCGCCGATGGACTTGATGGGATCGGCGAGTTGCACCTGGCGCTTGTCGACTTCGAAGCTCAGCTTCTTCAGGCCTTCGGCGATGTCACCGGTGGTCACGGAGCCGAACATCTGGTCATTCTCACCGGTCTTGCGGTGGAATTTGATGGAAACGCCGGTGAGCAACTCGGCCTGCTTCTTTGCGGCATCGAGTTCCGTGGCGGTTTTCTTTGCCAGCGACCCGCGAATGCGTTCGAGCGCCTTCATGTTGCCCGCCGTGGCTTCGATGCCGATTTTGTTGGGCAGCAGGAAATTGCGGGCGTAGCCGGGCTTGACGGTGACAACGTCGCCGCGGTGGCCGAGCTTTTCTACGTCTTCTTGAAGAATGATCTGCATGACTCGCTCCTGAATTCTTTCGAAACTCTTTGACTTCTCGACGGCTCGCCTCGGAAGGCGGGCCCTACGTGAATTTCTTACCCGTATTGGCCTGGCCGGTCTAAAGACCGGCCACTGCTTCGGAAAACCTGGCGACCTAAAGGTCGCCGCTACAAGTGCGCCAAAGAGCCGGCACAGGCTGAAGCCTATGCTACTGGGGCCTTGGGCGCTTCGACGGCGCGGGGGGCTGATGCGCCCGCGGCGCTGCCTGCGAACGGCAATAGAGCGATATTGCGGGCGCGCTTGATCGCCACGCCGAGCCAGCGCTGGTGACGCGCGCAGACGCCGGTCATACGGCGGGGCAGAATCTTGCCGCGCTCCTGCACGAACTGCGAAAGAATGTCGGCGCGCTTGTAATCGATGAAATCCATCTTCTCGACACAGAACTTGCAGACTTTCTTTTTGCGGAAATACTGGCGCTTGCCGCGGCGCGGGCCGCCCGGACCGCCACCAGGACCTCCGGGGCCGCCTTCACGGCGTCCACCGCCCGGACCGCCTTCACGGCGAGGGCCGGAATGCGAATGTCCGCCTTCACGGCGAGGGGGACCTCCGCCTTCGGAGCGATGCGCGGGAGCGGACGGAGTTGCTGCGGCTGCGGGAGCTGCCGGGGCGTTGCCGCCTTCCGCGGCTGCCGGTCCTGAAGGGGGTGCGGCTTGCACTGGTTTCTGTTCCTCTGACATAACTTCCTACCTTTCCAATATGACAAATCTAAATTCGGTTCGGAACTTCTGCCGATCTGATAGCGCACGTTCGCTTACCACCAGAGGCCGGCCACTGCTTCGGAAATCGTGGCAACCTGAAGCTCGCCGCTACCTTGCTACGCGGCGCCGGCGGTTTGGTCAGCCGGGGCCGAGGGGACCGGCGGTTGCGTCACGCGGCGCGGACGGCGCGCGGCGCGCACCTCGCGCTTGTGCGAAAGCTTCTTCTGGCGCTTCAGTTCCTCGTCAAGGCGAATGGTCTGGTACTTGATGATCGAGTCCTGCACGCCGAGGCGCCGCTCGAGTTCGTGAACCAGCTCGCCGTGATTGGTGCGCACCTGCTGGTAGACGTAAATGCCTTCACGGTGCTTGGCGACCTTGTAGGCAAGCTTGCGCGTGCCCCAGTGCTCGGTCTTTTCGATCTTGCCGCCCTTTTCGGCGACGGCATGCTCGATGGTGGTAATGACTTTCTTGATTTCGTCTTCCGGCGTTGCCGGGCGGGCGATGAAAATCAGATCGTACAAACGTTCTTCCATGATGACCTCGTTTCTTCCTGTTCCGGGCGCTGAGCCCGGGAAAATCGTTGACTGCTCACCACCGTAACGGCCACCTTCAGGTGGCCCAGACTTGGCGACTTGAAGGTCACCGCTACTGAACCCAAGAGCGGGCCGGCCGAACGCGGCCCTTACAAAGCTTCTTCCGGCGGCGGGACGCGCCGGTTGTACTTGTTCATGGCGGCAGCGATTCCCTGTTTCAGAATCATTTCCACCGCGTCGCCCGCCGTGGCCACCATTTCGGCCGCTACTTCAAGGGCCGCTTTTTTCATCGGCCGAAGAACGTAGTCTGCCAAATCGCCAACCGGATGATCAGGTCCGCAACCGAGCCGCAGCCTTGCAAATTCCTGCGTGCCGACGACGCTGGTAACCGATTTCGCGCCGTTGTGCGTTCCCGCACTGCCGCGTTCCCCGATGCGAATCATGCCCCACGGCAGGTCGCGCTCGTCGAACATCACCAGCAAATCCTCGGGGCCCAGTTCGTACTTTTCCAGCAGATCGCGAACGCTGATCCCGCTGAGATTCATGTACGTCTGCGGCTTGGCCAGGATCACTTCTTCCCCGGCCACTTTCCCCAAACCTACCAGGGCCTTGCCTTCGGGCCGCTCGACACGTATGGAAGCGCGATTCGCGATTTCATCCACGGCCAGAAAACCAAGATTATGCGGCGTCCACTGATACTCCGGGCCAGGATTGCCAAGGCCGACAATGAGCCGCATGATGTTTGGCGCGTGCCGGGCGGAAAAGAATTACTTCTTCTTTTCCTGCTTTTCGGCAGGCTTCGCGCCTTCCTCGCCTTCCTCGCCTTCGACTTCCTTCTTGCCCTTCTTGATGACTTCGGGCTCCGCCGGAGTCGTGGCCACTGCCGCTTCCACCGGCTTCTCTTCCTCTTCACGCAGGGTAACGACGTGAGAGAGAACCGTCTGCGGGTCGGTCAGCAGCTTCAGCTTCTTGGCATCGATCGGCAGTTCGCCGGCGCGCAGACTCTGGTTCAACGCCAGGCCGCTGACGTCCACCTTGAATTCGGTCGGGATGTCGGCGGGCAAGCACTCCACTTCGACTTCGCGGGTCACAACTTCGTAAACGCCGCCCTGCACCTTCACGCCAGACGGCTCGCCGAAGGTGTGCACGGGAACCTTCACCTTCATGCGGACGTCCATGGCGATGCGCAGCAGGTCCACGTGAAGCAGATTGCCGCTGACCGGATCCACTTGCCAATCCTTCACAATCGCGGGTTCCTGTTTGCCGCCGAGGTTCACCTGGAACAAGGTGTTGTGACCGGATTCGGAGCGAAGAATCGCGGTGACCTGTTTGGTGTTCACGGCGAGTGCCAGAACCTCGCCCTTGCCGCCGTACAACGTGGCGGGAACCTTCCCGGAAACGCGCAAGCGCCGCGCTTCGTTTTTGCCCCGAGTTTCGCGGGGCGCGCCTTCAACAATAATGTTAGCCATAGCTTCTTTCCCTTCCTGGAATCACTTCCGGCGGAATTGCGCCGGAGAATCTCAAATAAACAGCTCGCTGATC
>DATMMG010000072.1:0-10036 GCA_035569815.1 Candidatus Methylomirabilota bacterium | reverse complement strand
CAAACGCATGAATCCGATTGCCGAGCACGCTCGCAAAAAGCTGCCTCCAGGCACGGGCTACGGCGGCGGGATGACCGGCGACATCCTTTGCCTGCACGATGGAAATCACCGCCACCTGGACGGCGACCGCGCCCACACCGTGGCGGCGCTCAAGCATTGGTTGCCGCGCTGGAGCGATTTGGGGCTCTAATTTGTTACAATGGATGAAACGGTGAGCAAGACCGTCGAGGCCTAATGGACGAACGAAGCTTTTATACAGAGAAAGAAGAGATACGCAAGGTCAAGCTGGTATGCCCCAGTTGTCGCGGCGAATTTGAAGCGCCGGTGCGCTGGAAGGTCTGCCGCAAGAGGAAGGAACTCCCGCGCGGGGCAGGCGAGGAAGACCGCCGCAAGTTCGCGAAAGCGACATCCTACATGGTGCGCCTGGAAGACCTGGTGGCCTGTTACAAGTGCCGCAAGCGGTTCGAACTGACCGGCCAGTCGACCGTCCTGATCAACGACAATCTTGGCGACCCGAATGAGGATCCGGAAAATTTTGGGAATCGGTAAGGCTGCCGATAACAGCGACCAGATAACAGCGATCAGGAACCAAACTCGCATTTCCTCCGATGTGAAGTTTCCGGGTTGTGCCAGCCCATGAAAATAAAAATTGTCATCCTGAGAGCGCGTTGTTTGCGCCCGAAGGACCTCAACTTTTAATCAGCGCAAGTTTTTGAGATTGAGATCCTGAGGCTATCCTTATCGGATAGCCTCAGGATGATAACTGGTGGGTAGTGCGGACCTCCCCGAGAAGCTGGTGCGCGTGGGTTGGACTAAATCTCCGGATACATTTCAAAGAATGCGTCAATCGACTGGCGGAAGGTGTCTTCGATCTCTTCCTTGCTACCCTCGATCAGGTGCATTGCCACCCGCGCGGTCCCCCCGCTCTTCAGCACCACGGTGGCCTCCTTCACTTCCCCTAGGTCATCCACCGGCAACAACCTCATCCCATAAATCAGCGCCAATTTCGCCATCCGCTTCCTCCTCAAGTCGATTTCAGACTATCCGCCTCGGCCCTTTGGGTCAAACTCTTCGATATCATTTGGATCGAATCACAAAATTCTTCCTCGGGCGCGGCCCTGAAATGAAGTTTGCTGTCGCGCTCCTTTCCATCAAAATTGGCTAAACCGCGCAAGCATCTCTGTGTCAAAATCGGGCATCGCAGGAAGTACGCGGAGGGGACCTAATGAAGCACCGCCTGTTTACAACAAGTTTGCTGGTCGTTCTGTTGACCGGAACGCACGCCTTTGCGCAATCCCCCGAGGGGCCGCAGACAGACCCGCCCGCTCCTGCCACTCGACCTGCACCAGCCGCCGCTCCGCGAGCGGCCGGCAACGGCCAAACCATCACCGTGCCCGCGGGCACGCGCCTTGGAGTGACTCTGGAAAACGGCATTTCGACCAATTCCGCCAAGCCGGGCGACTCGGTTTATTTTCGTAGTTCGTTTCCCGTCACAATAAACAACAAAGTGGTGATTCCGGTTGGCTCATATTTGCGGGGAGAGGTTACGGACTCCAAGCGCCCAGGGCATGTGAAGGGCAAGGGAGAACTCCGCATCCGACTGAACACGCTGATTCTTCCCAATGGCTACACCGTTGACTTGAACGCGGAGCCGCACAGTTCAGACGCCGCCGGAACGAAGACCGATTCCGAAGGCAAGATTACCGGTCCGGGCGGCAAGGGCAAAGATGCCGAAACCATTGCAACCACAACCGTGGCCGGAGCAGGCATCGGCGCCATCGCCGGCGGAGGCAAGGGCGCGGGAATTGGAGCGGGGATCGGCGGGCTCGCGGGTCTGGCCGCGGTGCTGCTCACGCGGGGTCCGGATGCGCAATTGCCGCGCGGTTCCTCGATGGATCTTGTTCTTGAGCGAGATTTGCAATTGGAATCGGAGCAGGTTCACTACACCAATGTAGGCCAGCCGAACACCGTCATTGTCCAGCCAGTCCAACAGTAACAATAAGGCAAGAAATTGATTACGCGCCGCGGCTGTGGCGCGCTTGCTGGAAGCGCATTGGACTGAAAGCAGCCCAGTCTTCGCTCACTCTCTGCGTGGTCACCCATTCTCGAATCAAGCGTGCCGTAATCGGCGTGAGCAGAATCCCGCTGCGGAAGTGGCCTGTGGCGATCAGTAGGCCGTCCAGATCAGTAGGTCCAAGAATCGGAAGATGGTCTGGCGTATCCGGCCGCAGACCAGCCCAGGTTTCTTCGATCCGCGCGGATTCCAGCGCAGGGACCAGGGAAATTGCGCCGCTCAAGATTTTCTTCATTCCCGCCACTGTCACGCTGCGATCGAAGCCTTCATATTCCACCGTTGAGCCGGCGATGATTCTGCCGTCGTGTCGCGGCACCAGGTACATGTGGCCAGACCACAAATCCTTCCGCAGCTTCACTGGCTCGCAGCGGAGCGCCATCATCTGCCCCTTGGCCGGCGTTACCGGCGCGTACGCTGCCACACCCTCGATCTTTGCGCTGAAGCATCCAGCAGCGATTACTGTCCACTTGGCTTCCACTCGGCCGTTTTGCAGTTGCAGTCCCCTGCAAGCGCCGCCTTCGGTCCACAATGCTTTCGCGCCATTACCGGGAAATATTTCGGCGCCTTTGCGACGAGCGCCTTCCAGCGTGGCTTCGGTGAAGAGCCGGTTATCGAGCGAAGCTTCATCGGGACGATGGATGGCGCCGCGAAGTTCGCTTGTTAGTGCGGGCTCGATTTCGCGGGCCTCGGGGCCGCTCAGCAGTTCCGCCGTTAATCCGGTGCCGCGGTGCAAGGCCAGAATTTCATCGATCTCGCTTTGCGCTGTTCCGTTCGGCAGCAGGTCCAGCGCTCCATCCTTGCGATAGCCAACCGGTTGGCCGGAGAGTTCTTCGACTCGCTGAATGAACTCCGGATATAGCTCCACGCTGGCCAGGCTGATCGGCAGCAGCGAAGCCATCTCCGAACTTTCCGGCGCGGGGGAAATCATGCCAGCGCTGGCCCAGGAAGCTTCGCGGCCGGGATTCTGCGCGTCGAACACGGCAACACTCAGGCCCACAGCTGCCAGTTCGAAGGCGATCGCCGCGCCGATGATGCCTCCGCCGGCCACGACTGCATCGTAGTGTTTCATCGACTCATTCTAGCGCAACGCCGGCCAGGAAAAGGCGGGTTGAATGCCAGTTCATGGATTCGGAACAAATTCCCTGGATAGCACTTCCGCTTTTTTGGCCTGCGAGCGGGCGCGTTGCCAGTCGTTTTCTTTCATCGCTTCGCGCGCGCTGTCGACGAAACCCCGTATTTTGGAAACCAGGTCCCGCTGGGCGACGTTCAGTGGCTTGCCCTGGGTGAGAGTCAGATTCCGTTCGGCCACGATCAGGCTTTGCTGGGTTTCAAGCTTTGCAGCGGACAATTGCTCGTCACTTAGTTCCGGGGCAATGATGGGCTCGGGAGGCTGTTCGGCCGCCGTTGGTCCCGGTGCGGGCGCAGGGGCGACGCGCGGTCTGGCCGGCGCGGCGCGAGGAACGACGAGGCGGGGCACAAGTTCCACCTCAAACGGAATATCCGGAGCGTCCGTCAAGCTCACATCGAGCGGCTGCGGCACGATCGGATGATTGGTGGCAAGGTTGCTCGCCGGAAACGTAGGGCGTTTCTTGGGGACGCATCCGCCGCAAATCAGGGCGCACGCGCACGCAAGCAGCAGGAATTTCTTCGATGAAGCCTTGTTCACGTCAATCAGGGCGGGGTAGCTCTGCATGCTTAAGCGGCGAGCGGCAACTCGATTCGAAATGTGGTTCCGCGGCCAACCTCCGATGTAAAGTTTATCGAACCGTTGTGAAGCTGCACAATTCGGAAGGTGCTGGCAAGTCCGATGCCGCTGCCTCCCGGCCGCGTTGTAAAGAAAAGTTGGAACACTTTTTGCCTGTCCTCCGCGGGAATTCCTTTGCCAGTGTCGCCCACGGTGATTTCCGCCATTTCGCCGCGCCGGCTGAGGGTTAATTGCAGTTGCCCGCCCGTCGGCATGGCTTCGACGGCATTCAGGACCAGATTCAACACCGCCTGCTTCAACAGATCGCGATCGACGAAGACGTCTGGAATTCCGATCGGCAGAAGCCTTGCCACCTGCACGTTGGATTTCTGAAGCTGCGGCTGTGCGACTTCCAGCACTTCCCGAAGCAAATCGGCAAGCTGTGTCGGTTCGAGACGCACGTCCATCGGGCGGGAAAAATCCAAAAAGCGCTTCACCACCGCGTCGAGCCGGTCGATCTCCACATCCAGAACATGCACTGCTTGCAGCGCCCCGCCTTCCGCATCGGCGGGCAGCAATTCCTTCAGGTTTTCGAGCCAAAGCCGCATCGAGTTCAGGGGATTCTTCACCTCATGCGCAACGCCCGCGGTGATGCGCCCCACCGCGGCCAGGCGTTCGCTCACTTGCAATTGGGTGTTGATACTTTCAATGGAGTCGAGATCGCGCAGGGTGATCAGCGCGCCCATCCGGTCGCCAGCCCCCTGGATTTCCTGAACGCTGACGCTCACGCGCCGGCGTCCCTCGGCCGTGTCCACCTCGGTCTCAGAGGCCACCTCGGTGAGCTGGTCGCCGTCGAGATGCAGCGCTTCAAACAACGGATGCCCCGGCGGGAAAATATCCGTCACCTTGCGGCCGAGAAAATCCGCCGCGGGGGCGCCGAGAAATTTTTCCGCTGCAGGGCTGACCATCACGGCGCGCGCGTCTTTTGTGAAGAGCAGCAGGCCGTCTTCCATGCCGGCCATGACGGAATTCATGTTCTCGCGCAGTGAGCTGAAGATTTCGTGCACGCCGCGCAGTTGCTGGCCGACTTGCTGAATTTTCTGGCGCACCTGGCCGAGTTCATCGGTCGTCTCGCCCGGCTCTTTCGACGAAGTTACGGGAGCGTCGTAAACACCGACGGAAATACGCTCGAGTTGGGCGAGAATGTCGCGGATTGGCGCGAGCGCCGCGCCGCTTACCACCGCGGCCAAAAATGTCGAGAGCACCAGCGCCAGCAGCGCGATCGAGCCCCATCGTTGTAGGCGCGGCCGGATATCGTTCAGAAGCAGAGCGGTTGAGACGGCGATGCGCACCTCGCCGAACGGGTTTCCGCGCAGCTTAAACGGGTAGTCCACTTCATAGATGCGCGTCTGCTCAGCAATCGCCCGCACCTGGCGCACGAAGGAGCTTTGCACGAGCTGCGAGAAGGGAGGCTTGCGCAATGCGGTTTTTCCCACAAGAGCAGGATCGCTGGAAACAAGCACTACGTCATCCCGGTCCACGATCGTGACTTCGTAGATGGAGGGGGAATCGGTGGCCGATTGCAGCCGCGCGGTCAGTCCTTCACTGATTTCGAATGCGTGGGCCACATAATCATGAATTTCCTGGGGATCTTCGGAAGCTGGACGCAATCCCTGGGCTTTGGCGTCTTCCAATGCGTGGCGCGCCGAATCGAAGGCTTCGCGAACCAGTTCATTCGCGCGCTTGTCGGTGTCGTGCAGAACCTGTTGCAGCAGCAACTCCGAAAACACCAGCGACAATACCGCGGTAGACAGGAGCACCAGCCCCGTCATGATCATGGTCAGTTTTGCGCGCAGCCCAAGCTGCATACCTGGCTAGGACTCCGTTTCTGTTTTTTCGCTGCCGTATTCCTTCAGCTTGTTGTGAAGCGTCTTCAGGCTGACGCCAAGCAGTTCCGCCGCACGCGTCTTGTTGTTGCCCGTCGCTTGCAGGGTCTGCAGGATCAATTCGCGCTCCATCGCGTCCACCGTAGTGCCCACGGGAAATTTGATGGTAGACAAATCGCTGGGGCCCTTGCTCGCCACCTTGCCGAACTCGCCGGGCAGGGAACTCCGCGAAATCAGGTCTTTCTCGGACATGATCGCGGCGCGCTCCAGCACGTTGCGCAATTCGCGGATATTTCCCGGCCAGGTGTGGCTCATGAAAATGTCCAGAACCTCGGCGCCGATGCCGCGCACGCTCTTGCCGTGTTTCGTGTTGATGTCGCGCAGGATGTGCTCGGAAAGCAGCGGGATGTCGTCCTTATGATCGCGCAACGGCGGCAGGTGGATGTGAAACACGTTCAGGCGGAAGTAGAGGTCCTGGCGCATGCCGCCGTTGGTGACGGACTGCTCGGGATCCTTGTTGGTTGCGGCGAGCACGCGCACATCAACCGGAGTTTCCGTTTTGCTGCCGAGCCGCCGCACCTTGCGATCTTCCAGCACGCGCAGCAGCTTCGCCTGCGTCGGCGCGGGCATTTCGCCGATTTCGTCAAGCAGCAGCGTGCCGCCGTCGGCCAGTTCGAAGCACCCGATGCGGCGTTCCGCGGCGCCGGTGAACGCGCCGCGTTCGTGGCCGAAAATCTCGCTTTCCATCAGCGTTTCAGGAATCGCGGAACAGTTGATGGCCACAAACGGCCCGCCCGCCCGCGGAGAAAGTTTGTGAATCGTGCGCGCCACGATCTCCTTGCCGGAGCCCGTCTCTCCCGTAATGAGCACCGACGCGGAGCTTGGCGCAGCCATTTCGATGATGCGCATCACCTCTTGCATCGGTTTCGATCCGCCGACGATGTCGCCCAGGCGGCCGGCTTCGCGCAATTGGCGCTGCAAAACCACCAGATTCCGCGCGTCGTGTGCCTTGCTCAAGGCGCGGTCCAGCAGCGCGCGCAGCACCGGGCCCTTCAGCGGTTTTTCGATATACCAGAAGGCGCCGGATTCGATCGCGGCTACCGCGCGTTCTTCGCTGCCCTTGCCGGTGATGATGATTGCCGGGACGTCGTGCAGTTCCTCGCCCAGTTGTTTCAGCAGGTCCAGGCCGTTCATGCCCGGAAGTTCGACGTCCGCGATCAGAGTGTCCGGCTGAAAGTTGGAAAACTTCGCGAGCGCGTCCTCGGCCGTGCTTACGCCCAGAACTTCGTAGCCCCACCGCTGCAAGAGCTGCTCGTAGCCCTTGCGCGCATTGTCCTCATCCTCAACGATGAGGATGCGGTCCTTGTGCTCGCCGGTTTCCACTGTGCGTACCGCTTTGCTTTCGTCGCCCATGCGCGTATGCCTCGCCTCCTCAGACCACGATTCTATTGTCGCACTTTGGGTGGGTGAAACGACTTTAACAAGCACACACTCGCTTGCCAAGCGGGGGCAGGGACCTAATATCGCTGAAATTTTGCGAGGTTCAAGCTGGGGGAATCCGAGCCTATAGCGCCATCAATTCGAGAAACGTCCGATGTCGAACGTACAGCACAATCACGCCGGGCTGCGGTTTGGCATGAAACCACCCGCAGACATTCTTTCCGACCACGCCGGTTCCCAGAATCTCGTCAATTGCGTATCGGACTTTCATCCCGGTGTCCTCATCGGCGTGGTAACGGCAGTCCGCATACCAATTGGGCAGAAAACGGATCTCTCTTGGAGAGGCTTCCGTGACATCAATTTGAACCTCCCCGCGGATATTCAGGCGCGGATTGCGGAAGTCCGTGCTCGCTCCTATCCAAATATTCGGAAACTCGAACGACTCCGGCAAGCCCGTGACTCCGTGCACGACGCGCACGGCGATTTTTTGATGGGGAGATACCTGGCCTGGATTCTGTGCAGACAGTCTGAAGCTGCAAAGGAGGACCGCGGGAATCAAAAGCCGAATCGAAAAAAACAGTTTGCTCCTGCGGTTCATCGCCGCTCCTCCTAATCCTTGACGAGGTACAACGCGCGCTCCAACTCAAGTTCAAGTTTTGCGCCCTTCGGCAGATCGATCTCCTGGCCGCGCCCCGCTTCCGTGAGGTAGGCTTCCAGTGCACCAAGCGCCGCGCCTTCCGCGGCTTCTTTCTTGTTCTTGTCTTTCACGCCGTGCATCGCGCCCATGGCGGCGCCCGCAGCGGCGGCTTGCGCGGCGTCTTTCTGCGTGCTGCTGCGTCCCTCGATCACACCCTCCTGCAGCGGGCCGGGCTTGACGCTGTGATCGCCCGGGACGGAAGCGACTTCGGCTACGATGGGCAGCTTGCCGAAGCGGGTACTAATTTCATCGAAGGTCAGCCAGATTTTTGCGCGGCCAGTCGTCCCTGCGGAATCGACGCGGCTGATGTGCCCGACAATCACGGCGCCTGATGGCAGATAGTTGCCCTGACCGGCCTCGAGGGGTTCCAGCGTGCGCACGTGGAACGCCTGATTCTTGTGAACGTCTTTCGTGTTGAGATCGCTTTCGAGCCGAACGAGGAAACGCGTGCCGGGTACGACGGCAAACGTCTCTACGGGCAAGCCACGCCGATCACCGGTGGCCGCATGTGCGGTCGCATTCGAACCGGAAGACTCCGTCTGCAATTCATCCCGGCTGATTGCCGGTGCTTGTTGCGCCGGCGTGACTACCGCAAGCACGAATGCCAAACTTGCGCCAACTGTCAAAACTGCCAGAATTTGCCTGGACTGAAGTGTCATAGACCAACCTCCGGGATCGCCTTCGAGGAGGGGAGAGCAGCCCAGAGGCCAAGCGGTCACATTCCCCACGCATTTAACGAACTGAAAGTAAATGAGATACATCGACGTAATGGATGCGGTCGAAAGCCTATGCCTGCTACTGCCTCCAATACTGTCGGGGCAATCTTGCACGTCGTACTACCCCTCCTGCGCCGCATGCGTCGTCGGGAGTTGGAAAAACATGTAACTCGGGGCCGGATTGCTACTCTTAGTGATAGAGGGAACTTTCAAGAGATGCTCCTACAAAAGAAGCCGGAATTGACGAGCGCCGACGTGACTCCGAGAGCGGTATATCAGAACCGCCGCGAGTTCCTGAGGAATGCCGGATTGGTGGCTGCGGCCTCGCTCGCGGGCCGCGAGTTCTGGGAGCTTGCCCTGCCATCGTCCCGCGTCTTTGCCGGAACAAAGCTTTCCGGAGTCACGAAAAGCCCGTTCAGCACCACGGAGAAGCAGAACACCTACGACGACGTGACGCACTACAACAACTATTATGAGTTTGGGGTGGACAAGACCGAGCCGGCCAAAAATGCGCAAAGCCTGAAGACCTATCCCTGGACTGTTTCCATAGAGGGCGAAGTGAGGAAGCCTCGCCAAATCACCATCGACGAAATTCTGAAGCTTGCTCCGCTCGAAGAGCGCATTTATCGCCATCGCTGCGTCGAAGCCTGGTCGATCGTGGTGCCCTGGATCGGTTATTCGTTCAGCGCCATCGCCAAACTGGTCGAGCCAACCGAGCAGGCAAAGTATGTGGCGTTCGAATCCTTCTATGACCGCAACCAAATGCCCCTGGCAAGGTATGCCGGGATCGATTTTCCCTACGTGGAGGGCCTGCGCCTCGATGAGGCGATGAATCCGCTCACGCTGCTTTGTGTCGGCATGTACGGGGAAACGCTGCCAAATCAGGACGGCGCGCCGGTGCGTATGGTGATTCCGTGGAAATATGGATTCAAGAGCGCCAAGTCGCTGGTAAAGATTCGTTTTCAGAAAGAGCAGCCGCCCACCACGTGGAATCGCCTCGCTCCCAACGAATACGGCTTCTATGCCAACGTGAATCTAAAAGTGGATCACCCGCGCTGGAGCCAGGCCAAGGAGCGACGCCTAGGGGAATTTTTCAAACGAGACACTCTGTTGTTCAACGGCTACGGGGATCAGGTGGCCAGCCTGTACACGGGCATGGATCTGAAGAAATTCTACTGACCCCTAAAGCATCCATGCGCAAACTGCTGATCAGCAAGTGGTCCAAAGCCGGCGTTTTCGTGATTTGTCTATTGCCTATCGCGGCGCTCGTCTGGCGCGGCCTGCACCACGGGCTAACCGCGAACCCGATCGAATTCATCACTCACGCCACGGGCGATTGGACGCTGCGCTTTATCGTATTCACGCTCTGCATCACACCGCTCCGCAAACTCCTTGCTCTGCCGGACTTGATCCGCTTTCGCCGGATGCTGGGACTCTTCGCTTTCTTTTACGGCTGCCTGCACTTCACCACCTACATCTGGCTCGACAAATTTTTCGACCTGAAGGAAGTCTGGAAGGACATTGCCAAGCGGCCGTACA
>DATMMG010000071.1:0-10390 GCA_035569815.1 Candidatus Methylomirabilota bacterium | reverse complement strand
GCACAGAAGCGCGTTCTGGCCGAAATTGCCGCCGACCTCGAAAAACCCGTGCCGATGAATCGCTTGCTTCAAGGTGACGTCGGCAGCGGGAAAACGATTGTCGCCATGCAGGCGGCGGTGATTGCCATGGAAAACGGTTGCCAGGCCGCGCTGATGGCCCCCACGGAAATTCTCGCCGTCCAGCATTTCCTCTCAGCGCGGCGAATTCTGGCACCCGGTGGATACACTGCGGAACTTCTGATCAGCGGATTGAAGCCTGCGGAAAAAGCCGCGGCGCGCGAACGAATTCGCACGGGAGAGGCGCGCCTGGTAATTGGAACGCACGCGCTGATCGAAGACCAGGTGGAGTTCGCGAGGCTTGGTTTTGTGGCCATTGACGAACAGCACCGATTCGGCGTGCTGCAGCGTAAGCGGCTCATGGACAAAGCTGCGAAGACGGGTTTCGCGCCGCACGTGCTGGTGCTGACCGCCACGCCGATTCCCCGCACCCTCTCTCTTACTCTCTACGGCGACCTGGACGTCTCTGTGCTGGACGAACTGCCGCCGGGACGCACGCCCATTGAAACGCGCATGACCACGGAAAAACATCTCCCCGGCGTCTGGGATTCTCTACGCCGCGAAGTCGAAGCCGGGCATCAGGCCTACATCGTCTATCCGGTAATCGAGGAATCGAAGCTTGAGCTAAAGGCGGCGATGGAAGAGTACGAGCGCCTTTCCCGCGACGTTTTCCCGAACTTGAAAGTGGGGCTGCTGCACGGGCGGATGTCCAGCGAAGAAAAAGACGACGTGATGCAACGCTTACGGCGAAATGAAGTGCAGATCCTGGTGGCCACGACGGTGATTGAAGTCGGTGTGGACGTGCCCAATGCCACGGTGATGGTGATCGAGCACGCTGAACGCTTCGGCTTGGCGCAGTTGCACCAGCTTCGTGGTCGCATCGGCCGCGGCTCTCAGAAATCCCACTGCATTCTGGTCGCCCCCGGACGGATGACCGACGATGGCCGCGCGCGTCTTGAAACGATGGTGCGCACCACGAACGGATTCGAAATAGCCGAAACCGATTTGCTAATCCGCGGCCCAGGCGAATTTTTCGGCACAAAGCAATCCGGTGAACTCGGTTTCCACATCGCCAATCCTCTGCGCGACCGCGAACTTCTGGAGAGCGCGCGAAAAGAGGCGTTTCTATTGGTCGAAGGGCCTGCGCAGAAAGAATCCCTGCAGCGTATGTTGCGCATGCTGCCCCCACAGTGGCAGCGGCGCTATCAGCTGGCGCGGATCGGCTGAGGCCCGCTTCTTATGCGCATCATTGCCGGGACATTTCGCAGCCGCCAACTGAAACGCCTGAAGGGCGTAGCGCTCCGTCCGACCAGCGACAAACTCCGCGAAACGCTCTTCAATGTGCTTGGCGAACTGGTTATCGACGCTCGCTTTGTCGATTTGTTCGCGGGCACTGGTGCGGTGGGCATCGAGGCGCTCAGTCGCGGCGCTCGCGAAACAATATTTGTGGAAAAGCATCCGCCCGCCGTCGTCCTCATCAAGAAAAATCTCGAATCGCTGGAGATTCGCAACGGCGCGCGCGTCTTAAAGTCGGATGCTTTGCAAGCCCTGAAAGAATTGGCCGAAGCGCCTATGGCGGCAAACGCGCGGATCGATATGCTTTTTCTCGATCCCCCTTACGCCGAAGGCGGGCAGTATGCCAACGTGCTCAAGTTTTTGGGCGGCGCGAATTTGCTCGCTGAAAACGCAGTAGTTATCGCCGAACACCAGCGCTCGCTTGACCTTCCCGAATCCTTTGGTAAGCTCGAACGAGTCCGCGTGCTTCGCCAGGGCGACGCCGCGCTGAGTTTTTTCAGGTTTCGTTCCCCTAGTCTGCCGGAGATGCCCCGCTCCGAGTAAACCTTAGCTCAGTCCCGTTCATCTATCTCAGAGTCCTTTCATGGGCCGGAAGAGGAAGGCGTGCCTGCAGAAGGCACGATACAATTAAAGGTTGATGGGCAAGCGGTTCCAGGTCAATCAGTATGATTTGCTCGGCCAGGCGGAGATGTATCCGCCGCGTATCGTCTTGCCTGGCGCGCAGGAGCCGAAGCTCGACATCGCCTGGGGCAGCTTTCACCAGAATTTTTTCAGCAATATCCCGGTTTTTTTTCAGCGCACCCGTCTGACCGTCGGGGTGCCGCTGGTCTTTGTCCTTCGCGATTGCCGCGTTGAAAATCCCGCGCCTCGCGGCGCCATCGTGCTTGCCGCCCTGGTACAAATCCTGTTCCTGCTCATTCCGTGGCCCGATCTGCCGATGTCCGCAAAACGCAATCCTGCTTTCGATAACACACAATTGACATGGTCCGGGCCAGTGGACGATCTTCCGCTCCTCAACATGCCGCGCGCAAAAAAAACGGCACCTCGGTCCAAAAATCCAGCCGATCCGCCGCCGACGGAGGGCGCCGACGCGTTTCATCCTCGCCAGCGCATCATCACCGATCCTTCTCACCCGACTCATCCGCGGCAAACTCTTGTGAATCCGGCGGCTCCGCTCGATGCCCCGAAAATTCTGCCGGATATGCCCAACGTGGTGCATCTCGCCTCGGTGGCGGCTCCTCCGCGCCCACGCCTCGAAATCAGCGAACAGACGCTCCGGAAGCTCCGCCCAAAGGCTAAGAAAACGGTTGCGACGACGGATGTGCCTTCACTGGACTTGCCGAATCTGGAACAGAAGCCGGCGGACGTCAGCCTGATGTCGCAGCAGAATGGTCCTGCCAAGCCGAAGCTCGAAATCAATGCCGGCTCCACGCCGCGGCTTGGCCCGCACAAGCAGGATGGCGAACTTGCCACTGCTCCCGAGGTTGCGCCTTCGGCGTCGAATGCACCGGCAAGTTCCGCTGGCACGCTGATAGCGCTCTCCGCTTCGCCGGCGCCACCCTCGCCCGTGGTTCCCGTTCCCGACGGAAATCTATCGGCGCGTGTGGCCATTTCTCCCGAAGGCAAAAAAACGGGAGTGCCGGGCGGCGCACCTGCGCCCCCTAATTCGAATGGTGGGACCACCGAGGCAGCAAGCAATAGCGCCGGCGGAGCAAATACAACCGGCATCGTGATCAGTGGCGGAAATCCGAAGCCCAATTCCAGCGTCTCGGGGCTCGGCGGCGTCGGCAAGTTCAGCATCGCCAAACCGCAGGCTTACATCCAGCGGCCCGACCCCAACGCGCCGGTGGAAGACGATCCCGTGCGCACCGGCCCTCCGAATTTCGCCCTTCTTCCGCCGGGTTCGCCGCCGGAGCAGATTTTCTCGCGCCGCCGGGTCTACGCGATGAATGTCAACATGCCGAATTTCAACAGCGCCACTGGCAGCTGGATCATTCACTTTTCGGAACTGCGTCTTGCAGTTGGCACACGCCAGGCGGGAGAAGTGGCTTCTCCCGTGCCGGTGCACAAAGTGGACCCGAAGTATCCGTCCACGATGGTCGAGGAACGCATCGAAGGGGAAGTGATTCTTTATGGCGTGATCCGGCAGAACGGAACTGTGGACAGCATCCAACTGGTGCGCGGCATTGACGAGCGCCTGAACGCCAACGCGATGAGCGCTTTCAAAGAATGGAAATTCGAGCCGGCAACCCGCGAGGGACACCCCGTGGACCTCGAAGCGATCGTGCACATCCCGTTCCACGCGCCGCCTCGCGACTAAGCGAGACTAGTGATCTTTCCAGATGTTGTAGAGCCCGCCTTCCGAGGTGCGTATTTTGCACCTCGAATGGTTTTACGGGGCGGGCCCTCTTGGGCGTGTAGTGGCCGGTCTTCAGACCGGCCCAACGAGGAACTCAATCCCTAAAAATTCGCTTCCTGCAATTTCACCAGCGTATACAACGTATGGTTCACAGGCACAGGCACGCCCAATTCCGCGCCTAGCCGCGCGATGTACCCGTTCAGCGAATCGATCTCCGTGCGCTTCCCGCGCGCCATGTCCTGCGCCGTGGAAGAGCGTGTCCCGCTCATCTGCTGACCGATCAGAAATGCGCCGGCAATCGCCGCTTTCGGATCTTCCAGGCCGGGCGGATGGATTCCTTTTTTCTTCGCGACTGCCAGAACCTCGTACACCACGGCTTCCACCACGCGCTTGGCATCGTCGCTTGCGATAATTTCGCCGTAGGTTACGCGTCCCAGGCCGGAGACGGCGTTCAGAGCGCAGTTCCACACCAGCTTGGTCCACAGTTCACCATCAATATTGTCCGAAATGCGGCAGGGAAGTTTCGCGCGTGAAAAAAAATCCGCGGTTTTGTCCACTTTCGGCGAATGCGGGCCAATCACCAGATCCCCGCGGCCCAGATGCTTGACGGTGCCGGGGGCGGGCGCCGACGCGGCGACGTAGACGACAGTCGAGATCGCTTCGATGCCGGAAGCTTTGTGAATCTCCTCCGCGTTGTTCACGCCGTTCTGCAGGCTCAACACAACGGTGGAGGGCGAAATGTACTTGGCCAGTTCTTTCGATACCGATGCCGTGTCCGTCGTCTTCACGCAAAAAAACACATAATCCGCGCTGGCAGTGGCAGAAAGTTCCGTGGACGCTGCCGGGTGCAGGGTTTCCTGAAACTGCATGGTGTCCAGCTTCAGGCCGGACTTCTTTACCGCGTCCACAAACGCGGGGCGTCCGATCATGGTCACGGGCACGCCGGATCGCGCCAGCAGCCCGCCAAAATATCCGCCAACCGCGCCCGCGCCTACGACAGCAACTTTCGGCCAATTGTTTCCGTTAGTCATTTTCGGTTTGTCCTGCCATAGGGATTCATTCGAATCGGGCAAGGTTACATTAAAAGTGGTTGCGCAATTCGCGGAACGCCGGCAGGATCACCAGCTTTCCCGTGCCCGCCAGCACCGGCTCGTGCTCCAGTTGCCAGGTATTCACGTGAGGGATGTAGACGGCGTTCAGGCCCGCTTGCATCGCGGGGTTGATATCGCTGCGCGGGCTGTTGCCGATCATCCAGCCCTGCGTCTTCACGATTTTGTGCTTGTTCACCAGCACCTGGTAGGTCTTGGCGTCTTTTTCACCGACGATTTCGATGGCTTCGAAAAATCCCTGCAGGCCGGAGCGTTCCACCTTCGCGGCCTGTTCCGCGGGCTCACCCTTCGTGAAGAGGATCAGTCGGTGCCGCGCCGTCAGGTACGCTAGCGTCTCCGGCACGCCATCCAGAATTTTCGGCGGCGTGCGTTCGAGCTCCACCACGCGCACGTGAATCTGCGCCAGCGTCTCCCGCTTGGCCATCTGGTCAGCCAGCTTCATGTAGGTTTCTTCCAATGAGCGGCCAAAGCTGCGCACGCCGTAGCCGTACTGGCGGATATTCTTGCGCTCGGTTTCGTTCAGGATGTGCCGGATATAGGCGCGGCTGTAGCCGCAGGGCTCCACAAGAGTGATGAAATCCTCGATCAGCTTTTCGAAGAAAACATTGTTTTCCCAGAGCGTGTCGTCTGCATCAATCAGCAGTGTGTTGCGTTTCATAAGCTCGAAGGGAAAGCTTGCTTCGCAATTCCCCAATCAATGCGAATTTCTAGTGTACCAGCCCCAGCGAGCCCCATGCGACCAAGCGGGGAGCATGGACGGGGCTTTTGCCCGAGTACGCTGAACGGATCGGAACGCGGGGCTTCCGGTTCAGAAGCAGGGAAGGTATCATCCGGCGGCGCCGTCAGGCCGTCTTCCGCTGCCCGGTCGCCAGCTTGTCCAGGATCCCGCCGGCAATTTTCTGCAGTTCGCCGAACCGTGTCAGATATTCCTGGAAGTCGTGGTTCAGCAGTTGAGCGTCCTGCGGCCCCAGTTGGTTGCGCAGGATCATGTCGCGCAGCTTCACGGGATGTGGCAGCACCGCCTCTTCCTTCAATTCTTCTAGCGCAATTTCCGGGTCGTAGTGATACATGTCGCCCCCTCGGGCTTCTTCCGCCCATCCGTACAATATGCTAAGCCCTATTCTACGCGCAAAACGCGCGGCGAATCACACCAGGAGATTTCAGGCTGGGGAATCGTGAATTCAATTGTTCGGTGGAGAGGCAGTCTGGAAGTTTGATGCCCTGATTTCAGAATGGGAGAAGGTGCGCACCGGCAAGAAATAATGTCCTCCCCGACGGGGATTCCCAAGCGCTCACCAGAGCACGGAAGTGGACGAGCCAACCGAATCGGCGCAGGCTTGGCGCGAGTTCTAAAGAAAGTACGTCGAACTCGCTTTCGCCTCAGTCACTTCCGCGTCACAAGATGGGTCCAATCAGCGAGCTGATCGTCCAGGGCCTTGATTTCTACGGCCAGGCTCGTATACATGGGGTTCTTCAAGAACAACTTAAAGAGCACCTTCCGCTTGTTTTTCAATTCCTCGTGATTCTTGATCGGATTGTTCTCAGCCGTCTTCATGCGAGTTACCCCTCTAGTCGAAACACGGAGTGCGCAAATTTCTGGAATCTGCGAACTGAGCGTCTGGGGCCAGTTTCTTGGAGTCCAGGGCTTCAGCATGGACGCGGTAAAGATCGCACGCAGTTCACTATTAGACACCGTTACAAATATTGTCTCAGAGGGTGAATGGCGACCCGAGCGTGCTGGCAGGCAAGCGTAGGCAACTTTCGATAAGCCGGCCCTTCGGAAACATACTCAATACGAAAAAATGAAAAAGGGAGGAACTACGCGGCGGAGGCGCGCGCGGGGATGAATTCGTATTTTTCGATTTTCGCGGCGATACCGGTCTTGCCTTGGTCTTCTGACTGCACTCGGACCACGTGGCCGTGGCAGCGGATGTTCACGTCGCCCGCGGAAATAATCTGCGCCGGAAGCGTCAGGATAAAATCAATCTCGCTGCCCTTTTCAAACGGAGCTTCGGTGACAAAATACAGGCCGCGATAGCTGACGTCGCGCGTGTTGGCTTTGAGTTCCGGGCCATTCGCGTCGTTCACAAGCACGCGTACTGGCAAATTCATCGCGAAACGCCGGGCTTCGCGCCGGTCGGAAAGATCGCCCATTCAGCCCCCTGGATTGCCGGACGTGGCGAAATTAGCATTGGGAACACCAAACTGCAATGTCAAAGTGCCGCAATTTAGCACTAGTACGAGCACACGACGTAGTGGGCCGTATAGAACTAGGGCGCCTCGATATTCGGAGGAAATCCCCATTTCGGGTACACTTTTATTGACTAATTCTCAAATGCAGCCCGTACACGATTCGCAAAACCTCTTCCTCGAAGGCCCCGCCGGCCGCCTCGAGGCCATTCTGTGGACTCCTGTGCAACCCGTTTCACCCTTGCTGGCAGCGGTGATTTGCCATCCCCACCCGCTTTTTGGCGGCACGATGCACAACAAGGTGGTCTACAACGCAGCGAAAACTTTGGATGCCCTGGGCGTTCCGGTGCTGCGTTTCAATTTTCGCGGAGCGGGCCTGAGCGCAGGCGAACACGATAAGGGGCGCGGCGAACAAGGCGATGTGCAGGCCGCGCTTGATTTTCTCGCTGCACAATGTTCGGGCATCCCGCTGCTTCTCGCGGGTTTCAGCTTTGGGAGTTTCGTCGGCCTTCGCGTCGGCTGCCGCGATGCGCGCGTCACCGAACTGATCGGCATCGGCATCCCGGTGAACAGCAGCGATTTTTCGTTTCTCGGGGATTGCCCCAAGCCGAAGCTCTTCGTCCACGGCTCCAACGACAAGTTCGGCGAACGAAAAAAAGTCGAGGAGACCGTCGCGGCGCTGACCGGAGAAAACCGGCTGGTTGTCATTGAAGGCGCCGACCATTTTTTTGCGGGCCATCTCGACGAGTTCAACGCCGCCATCGCATCATGGCTGACCGAACGCCATTCCGCGCTGCGGTCCAGTCAAGCCGACTCGCCTCGCTGAAACAGTTTACTGAACTCATCAATTCCCGCAGGCTTCACGCCCACGAGTTTCGCGTTCGCTTCCACGTGCGAGGTCCGGGACATTCCCACCAGTGCCGTCGTAATCCCTGGCGAGGAGCGCGCGAACTGCAACGCGCGTTCCAGATCGTTGTGCAATCCCAGCGCTTCCGCCACGAACGCGGGCAAATTCTGTGACAGTTGTCCTTGCAGCAGCGAGGCGCTCGCCACCAGCGTGATTCCCAGGTCTCCGGCAGCCTCCATCATCGTGCGCGTCTGGCCGTCGACGCTTTGATTGCCCAGGGTCAAGGCTTCGGTCATCGCCAGGTTGTACGGTAACTGCACGAAACGAAAGTGGTGCGAATCTCCCGAAATATCCCGCGCGATTTTTTCAAACTCGCTCAGAAAAAGGGAATCGGCCGCCTTCGCTTCCTGGCGGAATCCATTCCAGGTGGCCATTCCATAAAACTGTATTTTGCCCGCGGCCACCGCCGATTCCAGAAACTCAAACGCCTGGCGCACGCGATTTAAGAATTCCGGCCGAGGGACTTCGCCAAGTTGCGTTTCCGGATTGTGCAAGTAGTAGACGTCAATGCAGCTGACGCCCAGATTTTTCAAGCTGCGATTCAATTGATTTTCGATGAACCGCGTGGCCATGCAATGGCAACCCGCGGCCACCTCTTTCGCAGTGAACACGCCGCGCTGGATGTATTCGTCGAAAAAATAGCGGTTGGCGTCGGCGGGCATGGCGCCGTCGGGTGTGAGGTAGCCCCCTTTGGTGCAGACCAGAAATTCGTCGCGTCCCAGGCCCTTGTTCGCCAGAACCTTCAACGCGGTGCCCACGTTTCTCTCGCTGCGCTGAAGACGGTAGTTGATCGCCGTATCAAAGACATTAAATCCCGCAAGGCCCGCTTCAACGAGCGCCGCTGCGTAACTGGCGTCGACGTTGTCCGTCGGCTGCCCGAGATACGTCCCGGCACCAAGCGAAGAGACGGTGAGCCCCTGTGCTTTTCGAAAATGCCCTTCGGCGGCGATCTCCTTGAGTTTTTCAACGTAGCGTTGTGTGCCTTCCGGCGTTGCACCCTGGCTCATCGTGATTCCCTCGCTCCCTCGATTGTCCCTCTATTTGCTCAATTCGTTGGCTTCTTCTTTCGGCGGAGCCAGCAACCGCGAGCACGCCCGCAGAATCCGCCGGTACGGCCAGTCCTTTTCCCGAAAGAAAATTTCACCTTCGCGCGGGTTGCTGTAAAACCACCTCGCCAGCAGGCGCAGGTGTTCGCCCAATTCCGTTGCGGATTGCCGGGCCGCTGCCGCGGCGGGCGCCGCGCTCATCATCGCTTCCAGATAATCGCGTACCGCTTCCTCCGCTGATTGTGGCTGGCGGGTATCTCCGAACCGCAGCGCATAAGGCGCAGCGAGCCTGCCGCCGCGCACGCCAAAAATGCCGATGGTCTGTTCTTCAGTCATCCGCTGCAGAATCACCGCGTCCAGGTCCTGCACCCGCCGCGCCACTTCCGGCCCAGCGCGCAAAGCGTCATCCAATTTCTCGAGCCTTTTGTGAACCGCCGCGGCACGTTCGAAATCAAGTTCCTCGCTTGCACGTTCACGCTCCTGTTCGTATGTAGTCCGCAGCGATCCGCCGCCGGTTTCCAGAAATCCCACCAGGCGGTTCACTTCCACGTCGTACTCTTCCTTGCTGCACCCCGCAAAGCACGGCGCCAGGCACATTTTCATTTCCGAGTAGAGGCAGCCGGGAAATGAGGGGTCGCGGCGAATCTTGATCTGGCAGCGGCGCACCTTGAAAAAATCCAGCACGCTGTCGGCATACACTTGCGCGGCGCGGCGCGAGGCAAACGGGCCGTAATAAATTCCTCCGGTGGGCACGCCTTGCTCGTTCACCGCGATGTGCCGCGTGACGTAGCACCGCGGGTAGGCGTTCTTCAGATTGATCTTCAGCACTGGCGACGGGCGCAGCCGCATCAGGTCGCAGTAGCGCTTCGGAAAGTGTTGCTTCGCGATTTGGTAGTAGGTGAGCGCCTGTTCGAACGCGGAGTTTGTGACGCGATACCGCACCAGTCTAGCGAAATCCCTCAGGTTCAGTCGCTTGCTTGTGGGATCGATGGGACCCAGCAGACGCTGCAAGCGCCGCCGCAAATTGGCCGTGCGAATCAAGTGCGGCTCGGCTTTTTCCTCGTGTGCCTCGATCAGGCAAACCGCCGGCCGCTCCGGCAGCAGGGCGAAAAACTCCTCATCATTTTCAGGATTGAATTCGAGCCCAGCGTCGAGTTCCAGCACCCCGTCAGGATACTACGGAGCGTTTTCGCGTGCTGCACGCTCAGGGTAGCGCCGGCATTCTGCCGGGAAGCGGTAGAAGATCAACTAGGATTTCAACAACCAGCCCGCAATCACCAGGCGCTGAATTTCGCTGGTGCCTTCGTAAATCTCCGTTATGCGCGCGTCGCGGTACGCGCGTTCCACCGGATATTCCTTGCTGTACCCATAGCCGCCGTGAATCTGAATCGCCTTGTGCGCCACCCGCGTGGACATTTCGCTGGCA
>DATMMG010000070.1:0-11886 GCA_035569815.1 Candidatus Methylomirabilota bacterium | reverse complement strand
GAGAGCTTGGGTGGCGTCACCACTGTTTCGTTGCAAGAATATTGACCAACTGCTTTCCGATTCCGAAAACGCAGAAATCCGATTAAAAAAGTCGCTGGGATGGCTGAGCTTGACGTCGCTGGGCATTGGCGCGGTGATTGGCTCGTGAATTTTCACGGTGGTGGGAACGGCGATTGCCGGGCAGAAGCTGCAGGTTTCCTCGATATTGAACGCTCCCCTTCTGCAATACCTGATTACGCGATCCACTTCGTTCGGACGGCCGGGCGCGGGGCCGGCGATTGCGATTTCGTTCATTCTTGTGGCAGTGGTGTGCGGGTTTGCTTCGGTTTGTTATGCGGAGCTGGCGGCGATGATCCCGATTGCGGGGAGCGCGTATACGTACACGTACGCGACGATGGGCGAGTTGATCGCGTGGATCATCGGGTGGGATTTGATTCTGGAATATGCCGTGAGCAACATGGCGGTAAGCGTGGGCTTTTCGGCGCACGTGGTGGATTTGCTGGACTGGTTCGGCTGGCATCCGGACCCGAAGTGGATTTCACCGGCGTACTTGCCGAGTGGCTTGCCCGATTTGCAGGGGAACATGATTTATGGGCCTGGGTGGCATTTCGGGTTCAACTGGCCGGCGTTCATTATCGTGATGCTGCTGACGGTTATCCTGGTGCGGGGGATCAAGGAGTCGGCGGAAACGAACAACATCATGGTGCTGCTGAAGATTGTGGCGATCCTGGTGTTCGTGGGATTTGCGTCGCGGTTCATCAAGCCGGCGAACTGGCACCCGTTCGCGCCGAATGGGTGGCCGGGGATTCTGACGGGCGGGTCGATCGTATTCTTCACGTACATCGGATTCGATTCGGTTTCGACGGCGGCCGAGGAGTGCAAGAATCCACAGCGGGATTTGCCGCGCGGGATTATTGCCACGCTGGTGGTTTGCACGATTCTTTATATCGCGGTGGTGGTGGTGCTGACCGGGCTGGTGCCATGGCAGACGCTGATGGATGACGCAGCGCCGGTGGTGAACACGATGAAGAAGCTGCACTTCGGCGGAGTGCGGCTGGTGGTGCTGTGCGGGGCGCTGATGGGGATGATCTCTTCCCTGCTGGTGTTTCAACTGGGGCAGGCGCGGGTGTGGTTTGCGATGTCGCGGGACGGATTGCTGCCGCGGATTTTTGGGCGCGTGCATCCGAGATTTCAGACGCCGGATTTTTCGACGTGGCTGGCGGGATTTGTGGTGGGCATTCCGGCGGGATTGCTGGACATCGGGACGCTGGCGGATCTTTCGAACATCGGGACACTGTTCGCGTTTGCGCTGGTGGGCGGCGGCGTGCTGATTTTGCGTTATCGCGAGCCGGACCGGCCGCGGGCGTTTCGCGCGCCGGGCGGGCCGCTGGCGCCGGTGATTACGATCATTACGTGCGTGCTGCTGATGGCGGGGCTGCCGATCATGAACTGGATCCGGTTCTTCGCCTGGCTGGTAATCGGGCTGGTGATTTATTATTTTTACGGCCGCAGGAAGAGTACCCTAAGGAAGTCCGCCGCAGCCGAATAAGAAGTCGTTAAGGACATGCGAGATGCCCCGGCGATTCTTTGTGAGCGCACAAACGAAGGGAACAGCGGTATTCATCGTGGCGGTATTGGGGCTGCTGGCTCCGCGGATGACGCTGGCGTGGGGAGAGAGCGCGCAGCGGATGGTGGTGAATCACGCGGTGGACACGCTGCCGTTTGAGATCCGGCCGTTTTTCGAGAACAACCGGAAGTTTTTGATGGACCACGTGGACGACCCGGTGGGGTTGATCGACGAGCATCCCTGGGAACGCAATAATCATTTTATCGAGCTGGATAAGTACGGGAAGTTTCCGTTTACGGGGCTGCCGCGCAGTTACAAGGCGGCGATCGAGAAATACAGCAAATCGAAGATTCAGGCGACGGGGCTGTTGCCGTGGCAGATCGGCGTGTACAGCCAGAAGCTGACGGAAGATATGCGAGCCGGGCGGTGGGACCTGGCCAAGCTGGACGCGGCGTTCCTGGCGAATTACGTGGCGGAGGCGCATGACCCGTTCAATACGACGGAGAATTTTGACGGGCGGCTGACGCAGCAGAACGGGATCAACGACCGGTTCAACAGCGGGCTGATCGCGCGGTATGGATCGTTTTTTCCGATGAGCACGCACGATGCGTTTTTTATCAGCGATCCGACGGATTATGCGTTCGAGACATGCCTGGAGGCGCACAGCCTGGTGGAATCGCTGCTGCTGGCGGACCGGCGCGCGATGAAAGGGCTGAATTCGTACACGGACGAGTATTACGACCGATTTTATAATTTGACGGCGGCGTCGCTGATCCGGCAGCTTTCGGAGGCTTCGACGGACGTTGGGTCCTACTGGCTGACCGCGTGGACGAACGCTGGAAAGCCGCAACTCCCTCACTGAATTTTTCACCGTGCAAGCTAATCCATTTCCCGAACGCATCGCTTCCCTTCCCAAGGCGGAATTGCATTTGCATCTGGAGGGATCGATCCGCCCGGCGATTGCTAGCGCGCTGGCGGCGCGGCATGGCGTGGAGCTGGCGGAAGCGGAAGTGCGGCGGCGGTATGCGTACACGAATTTTGCGGGGTTTCTGGATGCGTTCAAGTGGGTGACGTCGTTCGTTCGCGGACCTAAGGATTACGCGCTGATTGCCGCGGACCTGGCGGAGCAGTTGATCGAGCAGAAAGTGGTGTACGCCGAGGTGACGCTGTCGGTGGGCGTGATGTTTTTGCGGCAGCAGCAGCCGGAAGCGAATTTCGCGGCGATTGTGGCAGCGACAGAACCGTATGAAAAGCGGGGGCTGCGGTTGAACTGGATTTTCGATGCGGTGCGGCAGTTTGGGGCGGAGGCTGCGATGCGCGTGGTGCAAGCGGCGCGGCGGTGCGAATCGCCGAGGATTGTGGCGTTTGGGATCGGGGGAGACGAGCTGAGTTTGGCCACGAAGGAATTTCGAGGCGTTTATGAGCGGGCCGAGGAGTATGGGTTTCACAGGCTGATTCACGCGGGGGAGATTGGCGGGCCGGAGAAAATTCGCGAGGCGATTGAGATACTGGGCGTGGAGCGGATCGGGCATGGCATTGCGGCGATTCGGGATGAAGCGTTGATGGAGCTGCTGGCGGAGCGAGGCATACCGCTGGAGATTTGCCCGGGGAGCAATTTGCGGACGGGTGCGCTGGCGGGGCAGCTTGGGAAGGACGCGGCGACGATGGAGGAGCATCCGTTGGGGGAGTTTGTGCGGCGTGGCGTGGCGGTGACAATTGCAACGGACGATCCGGCGATGTTTCATACGTCGTTGGAAGAGGAATACCGGAATGCGTGGGAGATGGGATTGACGGAGGGGGAGATTGGAGAGTTGGTGGAGAATGGGTTTCGGTATGGGTTTGGGGACGTGAGGTAGGATTTCGATTTTGGCAGAAAGCGGGTCCACCTGAAGGTGGACGCTACGCGGGTTGGGAGTGAATTGATATACTGATGGGCATGAGAGCACATGTTTGGGTTATGCCGAAGCGGACGGTGCTGGACCCGCAGGGAAAGACGATACAGCACGCACTGTCGAGCCTGGGGTATGAGCAGGTTTCGGAAGTGCGGCAGGGGAAATTTTTTGTGTTGAACCTGGACGGCTGGAATCGCGAAGAAGCGCAAACGCAGGTGGAGCGGATATCGAAAGAAGTGCTGGCCAACCCGGTGATTGAAGAGTTTCGCTTCGAGATTGTGGAATAAGAGCTGTTCGCATGCCGCTGGGTTTCTCATTATTTCAACGGATAATTTCGCGGTGCCGCGGAAAGCATCGCGGTCTAATGTTTGCACTGGCAATGGCCGGGCTGGCCGGGTGCGGCGGAGCGGGGCAAACAGCGGATCCGCAATTAAAGCCGATTCAGGAGATGCTGGAGCAGCAGCTTCCGCGGCGAGCATCAGAAGAACAAGTTGTCCGTTATTTGGACAATAGCGGTTACTCCATTCTGGCGGCGCAGAAGCAGGGGACGATAGTGGCGATTATCCGGCGCAAGGATACGGCGGCGGTGCAGCCGGTGAGCGCGCGGGTTACGTTCTATTTCGACGCCAACCGGAAATTGAACACTTTTGAGCTGGAACGGCCGCCGGACGAGCCGCGCCGGCGGTAAGTTTGGCAACCGCATTGCAAGCATTCCATATGACCGCAAGAATGCGCGTGTTACCCTAAGCGTACAAATTCAAGGAGCGTCCCGCATGTGCGGAATTGTCGGCTATATCGGGCCTAAGAAAGTGGTCCCTGTGATTATCGAGGGGCTGCGGAAGCTGGAATACCGCGGGTACGACTCCGCCGGGATCGCGGTGGTGAATGGGGCCGGGAAGATTGAGATCCGGCGGGCGCCGGGAAAACTGAAAAACCTGGAAGAGGTGCTGCGGGAATCGCCGATCGAAGGGACGTATGGGATCGGGCACACGCGGTGGGCGACGCACGGACGTCCGACGGAGGAAAATGCGCACCCACACCGGGACTGCACGGGGCAGTACGTGGTGGTGCACAATGGGATTATCGAGAACTACCTGGAGTTGAAGGAGAAATTGCAACGCGAGGGGCACAAGTTCGTGACCGAGACGGACACGGAGATTGTGGCGCACCTGGTGGAGAAATACGCGAAGGACCTGCCGTTTGAAGAGGCGGTACGGAAAACGCTGAAGGATTTGCGGGGGATTTATTCGCTGGTGTTTCTTTCGGCGAAGGATTCGCAGAAGCTGATCGCGGCGCGGATCGGGCCGCCTTCGGTGATCGGGCTGGGCGATGGCGAATATTTCGTGGCGAGCGACATTCCGGCGCTGCTGGAGCACACGCGGAAGATTTTTTTCCTGGCGGATGGCGACATTGCGGTGCTGAGCCGCGACGGCGTGCGGGTGACGGACCTGGACGGCAAGCCGGTGGAGCGCCCGGCGCACACGGTGACGTGGGACCCGATCATGGCGGAAAAGGGCGGTTACAAGCACTTCATGCAGAAGGAGATTTTCGAGCAGCCGCGGGCGGTGCGGGACACGATGCTGGGGCGGATTTCGCAGGACACGGGAAAAGTTTTTCTGGACGAAATGGCGATCACCGAGAAGGCGTTTCGCGAATTTCAAAATGTGCGGATCGTGGCTTGCGGAACGAGCTGGCACGCGGGGCTGGCCGGAAAATTCATGATCGAGCGGCTGGCGCGGATGCCGGTGGAAGTGGACTACGGAAGCGAGTTTCGTTATCGCGATCCGATCATCGATTCGCGGACGCTGACGGTTTGCATCAGCCAGTCTGGGGAGACGGCGGACACGCTGGCGGCGCAGCGCGAGGCGAAGCAGAAGGGGTCGCCAAGCCTGGCGATCTGCAACGTGAAGGGTTCGATGATAACGCGGGAGGCGGCAGGGACGATTTTGACGCATGCGGGGCCGGAGATCGGCGTGGCGTCGACGAAGGCGTTTACGGCGCAGCTTGCGGCGCTGCTGCTGCTGGCGTCGTACCTGGGGCAGGTGCGGGAAAAACTGGCGCCGGAAGCGGCAAAGAAATTGATGCTGGAGTTCACGCGGATCCCGCACAAGATGGAGACGATTCTGCAGGCGGACGAGTCGGGATTTTACGAAACACTGGCGCGGCAATATTTCCGGCAATCGGATTTTCTGTATCTGGGCAGGGGAATTCATTACCCGATCGCGCTTGAGGGCGCGTTGAAGCTGAAAGAGATTTCCTACATTCATGCGGAGGGGTATCCCTCCGGCGAGATGAAGCACGGGCCGAACGCGCTGATTGATGAAAACCTGCCGGTGGTGGTGATGGCGACGCGGGATGAGACGGACCCGGCGTCTATGACGCTTTATGAAAAGAGCGTGTCGAACATCAAAGAGGTGAAGGCGCGGGACGGAATCGTGATTTCGGTGGTGACTTCGGGCGACCATCTGGCAAAAGAAGCTTCGGACCACATCATCGAGTTGCCGGCGGCGCCGGATCTGCTTTCGCCGCTGCTGGAAATTATTCCGCTGCAACTGCTGGCGTATCACATCGCGGTGCGGCGCGGGTGCGATGTGGACCAGCCGAGAAACCTGGCGAAATCGGTGACGGTGGAATAAACCGGCATCACTGAAAGTTAATTCACACTTTCATTACAGAGACGAAATTCGGCTAGAATGTGCGTATGCGGATCCGCCAGACGTATTTCCCTCTCGCTACGTTTTTCGTCATCCTTGTTTCTCCCCTGTTACATGCACAGACCGCGACGCTGCGCGAAGTGCGCGTTGACGGAGCGAAACATCTGACGGAAGCACAAATCGTGCCGTTGACGGGACTCGCTCCGGGCTCGCAGGTGGGGCGGAAGGAGATGCAGGATGCGGCCGACGCGCTGGTGCGGACGGGGCTGTTTGCGAAGGTGAATTTCAAGTACGACACGCACAACGACAACCTGGTGGTGACGTATCATATTGAGGAAAATCCGCGGCTGCCGGTTTCCTACGATAATTTTCCGTGGTATTCAGATTCGGAACTGGACGAAGCGGTGCGGAAAGAGCTTCCCTTCTACGACGGGCATCTGCCGGAGGCGGGACAAGTGGTGGAGCGCGCGGCGAGCGTGCTGAAGGCGTTTATTTCCGCGCGGGCCCCGCACATAGAGATTACGCACCAGGTGGTGCTTAGCCCGCTGACCGACGGATCGGAACAACAGTTCACTGTGGAAGGGCCGGTACCGAAGATCGCCAAGCTGGAGTTCAGCGACCCAAAGCTGACGGAAGACCTGCGGGTGCAGGCGCACATCGCGGAAATTGTAGGGCATCCGTATTCACGGATGACGATCAATGTTTTTCTGGCGGAGCAGATCCGGCCAATTTACCAACAGCAGGGATTTTTGCAGGCGAAAATCGGGCCGGCGGAAGTGCGGCTGTCGGGCGATCCGAACCAGCAGAAGTTGGCGGAACAGATTCCGGTGTATGTGCCCTGCGTGCCGGGGACAATTTATCGCTGGAAGGGCGTGGAGTGGAAGGGGAACGCGGCGATATCGTCGATCACGTTGGCGAATTCGATGGGGTTGAAGGCGGGAGATGTGGCGGACGGGCAGGCGATTGAAGGCGCGTGGGAGCGGGTGCGGGAGGAGTACGGGCAGCGAGGATTTTTAGAGGCGAAGGTGGCGCCGATTGCATCGTATGATGACGCGGGACATACGATTTCGTATGAGGTTTCGATTGCGGAGGGACGGGTTTACCGGTACGGGTCAATGACAATTTCGGGGATGTCGCTGGCGGGGGAACGGATGATTCAGGAGGCGTGGAGCATTAAGCCGGGGGGGCTGTTCGACAAGAAAGTGTTTGAGGATTTTTTGTTCCGGTTGGAGTCGCACCGGGAGACGGTGTTCAAGGATTTGCCGGTGCATTACGACACGGTGGGGCATTTTTTGCAGACGGATGAGGAGAAGGGGACGGTGGAGGTTTTGTTGGATTTCAAGTAGGAAGAGAGAAAGCAAGAGTTCACACCGAGGGCGCAGAGAATCCACAGAGTTCACAAAGAAAAGAAAGAATCGGAGGAAAGAAGGGGCGAGATGGGAAGTTTGGTGAAGATTCGAATGAAAGAAGGTTCGCCTGAATTGGCCGAGGAGAAGGAGCGCGGGCTTTTGGGGCGGCTGGGGGAGTTGCGTTCGGTGATTGTGGCGCTATCGGGGGGGACGGATTCGGCGTACCTGGCTTGGGCGGCGCATTGGGCGCTGGGGGATCGGGCGCTTTCGATTACGGCGCTTTCGGAGAGTTATTCGGCGTATGACCGGGAGCAGGTGGAGATATTTCTGAAAGCGACGGGAGTGCGGCACGAATTTGTGACAACGCATGAAATGGAAAATCCGGCGTATCGGGCGAACGCGGCGGACCGGTGCTACTACTGCAAGGACGAACTTTTTTCGGTGTTGGACGGGTTGGCGAAGGAGCGCGAGTTTTCGGCCGTGGCTTATGGAGTGAACGCCGACGACACTTCGGATTTTCGGCCAGGGCATCGGGCGGCGGCGGAGCACAGCGTGCTGACTCCGCTGCTGGAAGCGAAAATGAACAAGGCGGAGATACGGTTTCTGGCGAAGCGGGCGGGACTTCCCTGCTGGGACCGGCCGGCGTCGGCGTGCTTGTCTTCGAGGCTGCCGTACGGGACGGAGGTCACGGCGGAGCGATTGTCACTGGTGGAGCGGGGCGAGGCGGCGCTGCGCGAACTGGGATTCAAGCAGTTCCGGGTACGGTTGCACGACAAGCTGGCGAGGGTGGAAATCGCCCAGGACGAACTGCCGCGGGCGCTGGATGCAGAGATGGCGGCTGCGATGGCGCTTGCGTTGAAGGCGGCGGGATTCGCCTATGTGGCTTTAGATTTAGAGGGTTACCGGCAGGGGTCGCTGAACGAGACGCTGGCGAAAACGGCGGGAACATCCAAAGCCTGAACTGCGTATCTTTTATGAGAAGTGAGGGTACCAGGAGGGCCTGGAATCCAGGTGAGTCTGGAGTCCCGGGCACCACGAGCCGATGACAAATCGCCACACTAAGATCCATTCGAGAATATTTCTGTCTACTGCGCTCTTTGCATTTGCGCTGCCTGCGTTGGCGGCGGAAAACGCCACGTTCGACCGGTCTTTCACGGTGACGGCGCCGGTGCGGATTGAGTTGAGCAACGGGTCGGGGAATGTGGAGATTCGAGGAAGCGCGGACGGCACGGTGCACGTGCATGGGAAAGTTTCGCCGGGAGGCTGGTCGATATTTGGCGGAGGCGCGAAGACCATCGATGAAGTGGCGGCGAATCCACCGCTGGAGCAGAGCGGAAGCACGATCCGGATCGGGAAGAATTCGTCGTGGCTGAAGAATGTGACGATCGATTACCAGGTGGAAGTGCCGCACGACACGGAAATTGACGCGGGAGTGGCGTCGGGCGGGATTACGATCGACAACGTGAAGGGGCCGGTGAAGGCGAATTCGGCTTCGGGATACGTTCACGTGTACCGGGTGGAGCGGGACACGCAGGTGAATGCGGCGAGCGGATCGATTGATGTTACAGGAATCGGCGGGACTTTGCGGGTGTCGAGCGCGTCGGGAGACACACGAGTGGCGGATGTGCAGGGCGAAGTGAAGGTCAGCGCGGCTTCGGGATCGATCCGGATTCAGCACCCAAGCGATCGGGTGGATGCTTCGACGGCGAGCGGGTCGATTGAGGTGCTGGGCGCGAGTAACGATGTGAAGGTGCACGCGATTTCCGGTTCGATCCAGGTCTCCGGAAATCCGGGGGCGAGCCGGTTGTGGGAGTTGAAGACGATATCGGGTTCGGTGGAGTTGCGCGTGCCGTCGAACGCGGGATTTCTGCTGTCGGCGGAATCGACTTCGGGGGACATTCGGACCAGCATTCCGGTGATATTGGAAGAGCAGAATAAGCATTCGCTGCGGGCGCATATTGGGAATTCAGCGGGGCGGGTGGAAGTGCATACAGTTTCGGGAAGCGTGAATGTTTCGAGCGGGTCGTGAGGGTTGGTAGTTTAGGTCGTAACGAAGAACGGCCCGCCTCGGAAGGCTGGCCCTACAAGAGTTGGAGAAACCCAAGAGCTGGCTTGAAAGCCAGCGCTACATTGAAGAATTAAGAATTGGCCACCTGAAGGTGGCCGCTACTGTTTTAATTCCCTTGTACAATGATGATGTGAACTCCTTTCGGACAAAAGCGGCGCGAATTATTGCGGGGATTTTTGTGCTCGTGTCGGCGGGTTCGACTTTCGTTTTGGCGCAAGAGGGGCAGGAAGCGGGGCAAACGGCGCCGGCGTCCGCAACTGCCCCAACACAAATCCCGGCGCCTGCAGCGAAGACTGGGAGCGCGAAGCAAGGCGCGGCGACGGCGGCGATGCTGGAGCAGCAGGACCTGCAGAAGGCGATCGAGCAGGCGGGCAACGATCGCGCGGCGTTGATGCACAACCTGCTGGAATATCTGAAAAAATATCCGCAATCCTCGCAGCGGCCGCAGATTTACCGGGCGATCGTGGAATCGAGCCTGCAGCTTCGCGATTTCGGGACGGCGACGGAGTATGCGGAGCGGATGGTGGCGCTGAATCCCGGGGACCTTTCGACCAACCTGCTTTCGGTGCAGTTGCTGGAGCGTTATGGCGATGCGGCGGGGTGGCGGCGGGCCACGAATTATTGCACGCGGGTGATCGAGCTGATCGGGCGCGAATCGTTGAATGACAAATCCCCGCGGGTATCGAACGAGCAATTCGAAAAAGAGAAGCAGCGCGATTCGGCGGCGATTTTCCTGGTTCGCGGACGCCTGCACAAGAAGCTCAACGAGTTGGCGGAGGCGCAGAAGGACTTTGAGGAAAGTTATCGTTTGGCGCCGGGAGCGGCCGCGGCGGAACGATTGGGCGAATTGGCGGAGCTACGGAAGGATCTCACAGGGGCATGCCACCAGTATGCGCTGGCATTTGCGCTGGCGGATGGAGCGGGGACCGGTGCGTCGCGGGCGGAACTGCGAAAGAAACTGGGGAACGCGTGGAGGCTTGCGCACGGGTCGGAAGACGGACTTGGGGAATACGTGTTGCGCACGTATGACGAGAGCGCCGCGGCGAATGCCGGTGCGAAACCGGCGCGCAACCTGGGATTGAAAGAGCCATCGGAGTTTGTGCTGAGACGCGCGACCGATGGAGCGCCGTACGCGCTGGCGGCGATCAAAGGGAAAGTGCTGGTGATGAATTTCTGGACGACGTGGTGCGGGCCGTGCCGCGAGTGGGAGCCGCATTTCGAGAAAGTGGCCGTGAATTTTGCGGGGCGGGAGAAGGATGTGGTTTTTCTGGAAGTGAATTGCGACGAGGATGAAACGCTGGTGGGAGCTTATCTGGCGGAGGAAAAACCGAAGAGCAGCGTGCTGTTTGCGGATAGCCTGGACCTGCTGCTGGGGGTGAATTCGTTTCCGACGACGTTGATTCTGGATCGCGCGGGGAAGATTGCGTATCGGGCGGAGGGATTCGACCCGGAGAGTTCGGATCGGGGATTGGTGGAGGCGATTGGGAAGGCGTTGGGGCCGGAGGGAGTGGCGGGGGCGGAGTAGAGGAAGGGATTGGCGACGTGGCTTGGTGAGGGAGCGCGCCCCGCCTCGGAAGGCGGGCCCTACGCCGACAAGAGTGAGGCAAGAGGGCGGGGCCACCTGAAGGTGGCCGCTACAGGTTGGCGATATGTTTTGCGGATTGGATTGTGTTTACGTGGATTTGGATTGTGTCGGCGAGGCGTTGGGCGTAGCCGCCGGCTAGCGTGGTGACTACAGGGATGTTTTTGTGGCGTGCTTCCTTGAAGACTCCGGCATCGCGTTTTTGCAAACCTTCGATACTTAAATCGAGACCGCCCAGTTGGTCTTCGCGGTAGGGGTCTGCACCGCCTACGTAGAAGAGAATGTCAGGCTTGAAATCGGAGACGGATTTTTTTACCGCGGGGAGGAGTGTGGCCAGATATTCCTCGTCGGCTACGCCGTCTTCGAGATTCAGATCGAGAGAGGAATGGGGTTTGTGGGCGGGGGTAGTTGTTTAATTGATGGACGGAAAGAGTGAAGACGGAATCATCTTTGCTGAAGATGGCGGCGGTGCCGTTGCCGTGGTGGACGTCGGTATCCACGACCATGGCGCGGGCGATTTTGTTGCGGGCTTGCAGGGTGCGGATGGCTACGGCTACGTCGTGGATGGCGCAGAAGCCTTCGCCGTGGCCGGGATAGGCGTGGTGGAAGCCGCCGCCGATGTTGCAGCCGAAGCCGTCTTGCAGTGCGGATTCGGCTGCGAGGATTGTGCCGCCGGCGGCTAACCAGAAGGCGCGAACGAGTTCGGAGGAATAGGGGACTTCGAGTTTCATCTGGTCGCTGGCGGTGAGGGTGCCGGTTTTCAGTTTGTGGACC
>DATMMG010000069.1:0-8703 GCA_035569815.1 Candidatus Methylomirabilota bacterium | reverse complement strand
CAACCGCCCCCTGATACTCCCGGAGCGGGTCCTCACTACCCTCACAAGCCCCGCGCCGAACGAGCCAGCAACTAATTTCCCCGCGGCGTTTCGCTCAACAACTTCGCAAAGATTTCAGGCACTTCAAAAATGGCCTGGTTCCGGTGCGCCGCCACATTCCTGCGAAATTCCTCCAGCGTGGCAGGCTCAAGGAGCTGTTTTACACCGCCGACGATTTCCCGAAAATTCCGCAGCACGATCCCGACTCTCTTTTCCTTCACCCACTCGGTGTTGTAGCGCTCCTGCGGCAGAGTCCAGGCATTGCATTCGAGGATTACCGGAAGCTTGCGCATCATCGCCTCCGCCACGCTGCCGGGTCCCGGCTTGCCGATCAGAAAATCCGCGGCGCGCATCAGCCGGTGCACTTCCTTGGTGAATCCCACGATATGCAGTGGCATATCCCATTTCCGCGCCCGCAGGGCCTCCGCCAATTTCTCATTGCGGCCGCAGATCACAATCAACTGCAGCGGCACCTTTGCATCGTCTAGTTGCTCCACAATTTCCAGCATCACTTTCGATCCGAATCCGCCAAATAGCAGCATTCCGGTGGTCAGATCCGTTTGCAGCCCTAATTCGGTGCGCAGCCCCAGCCGGTCCGTTTCATCAGGAAAATAAAAATCCGGCCGCAGGATCATTCCGGAAGTTTCGAAGATATGCGCGGGATCTTTCCCGATGGCCCGCGCCTGCTCCGCTGCCTTTGCTGAACCACAGATCACGTACTGGTTTTCAGCCGCCTCGATCCAGAAATGTGGCGGAAAATCCGCGATGTCGGTAATCAGGGTAACGAACGGTCTTTCCGGGTGCACCAGTTTCCAGGCTTCGGCGATCTCCCGGTTGAAATGCGGAATCACGGAAACCAGCAGTTCGGCATCGCTCTTCCGAAAATAGTCCGCCAGCAATTTCACCAGCGGCCCGTGGAACAGCCGAATCGTCGCCTGCAAAACCCGCAGCAACTGCGTCGCGCCCAATGTCCAACCGTTGCGTAGCAACGTGTTGTACTGCTCCTGAATGCGAATCCCGGTGAGCTTCCGCAGCACGTCGAGGTGATCCGTCAGCTCCTGGAACTGCACCAACTCCACCTGCCAGCCTCGATTTTGTTGGGAAATTACGGTTTGGAGGGCAACGGCAGCGTTCCGATGCCCGCCGCCCGCGTCATGGAACAACACCTGTATTTTCTTCATCGGTGCGTATTGTTCCATACGAATATGAATGTTCCGTAAACATCCACGAAGCACGCTCCATGCCATGTGGAAAACGTTTCAAGCCTTTTGTGTTCAATCAGTTCCACCCTGCTTTTCATATTCAATTCGCGCCCGTTTTATGTCCTGTTCATATCCCCCTTCTACTCTCGTAACATGCGCTGCGACCTTCACGTCCATTCGATCGCTTCGGGGATGTGCGACACCCCGGGCCTCACTCGGATCGCCAAGGAGTCCTATAACCAGCCCGCCGAGGTCTACCATCGCTGCAAGCACCTCGGCATGTCCATCGTCACCCTCACGGATCACGATTCCATCGACGCCGCGGAAGCCCTCCGCAAATATCCCGACTTTTTCCTCAGCGAAGAAGTCACCGTGCGCATGCCGACGGGCACGCAAATCCATCTGGGAGTTTACGGAATCACCGAGAAAGACCACGCGGAAATTTCGCGCCGCCGCGGCGATTTTATCGCGCTGCTGATGTACCTGACCGAGCGTAAGATTTTCTTCAGCCTGAACCACGTGTTTTCCAGCCTCACGGGCCGCCGCAAGCTCGAGGATTTCAACTGGTTCGCCTCGTACGTGCCGGCGTTCGAAGTGCGCAACGGCCAAATGTGGAAGCAGGCAAATCTGGAGGCGAACCAGCTTGCCGCGAAACTGGGCAAGTCCGGCGTGGCCGGCAGCGATTCCCATACCCTTTCCGGTGTTGCGCGGACGTTCACGGAGGTTCCGGGCGCGCGCACCGTCGCCGAATATTTCGCCGGCTTGCGCGCCGGGCGCGGCGTCATCCACGGCCAGGATGGCGGCTACGCAAAACTCACTGCGGACATTTTCAACTTTATCGGCTGCGTGCTGAAGGAAAGGCCTGCGGCTGCCGCACTTTTGCCGCTGACTCTCTTTATCCCGGCGATCACGGCGTTCCACTGGCTGAACGAAATGCGCTTCTGCAAACAGTGGGCGGCCAACCTGCAAGGCAAGGAAACGACCCCACGCATGCTGTGGGATGTGGATTCAAGCTTCGAGGCAAACTGGGCGAGTTGAGGTGAGGCCATGGCTATGGCAAAGACCGTCTGGGGTTTCATCCAAAACCGCGACCACCGCGTCATGCGCCGCGTCAATCGCTGGAAGGCGCCTCGCTGGATTCGCTTCTGGATGATCGCGGCCACGCGAATCGGGGACGGCTGGCTGTGGTATAGCCTGGGTTTCATCCTCTTGATCGCCGGCGGCCCAAATCGATATGCCGCAGTGAGCGCCGCGGGTGCCGCTGCTCTCGCCGGAGTGCTTGTCTTCAAAGTGCTGAAGAAAATCAGCCATCGCCGGCGCCCCTGCCACCTGGAACCGCATTGCTGGTCGCGCGTGCTGCCTCCCGACCAGTTTTCTTTCCCTTCCGGGCACACCATGACCGCATTCTCGATTGCCCTGGTGATCAGCTACTTCTATCCGGGCCTCGAAGGCGCCCTTTATTTTCTTGCCGCCAGCATCGCAGTCTCCCGCGTGATCCTCGGCATGCATTTCCTCAGCGACGTTCTTGCCGGTGCGGTTCTTGGCTCCGGTCTGGGCATCACCGCCATCGTCGTCTTCGCCTCCTACGGCTTAGCCTAGCGCGGCCTTTCGGCCTCTCGCATCTTCTGGCCTCGCATGCGCTAAACTGCCGGGATGCATTCTTTCGTGGAATCCCTCGCATCTGGCCCGCTGGCCCTCCCGTTCTGCCATGCGGACTAGCTGCCTTCTGGAAATCGCCGTAGCTTCCGTGGAACGCGTCCGCGCCGCCGAGCGAGCCGGCGCGCACCGCCTGGAGCTGTGCGCAAATCTCGAGGTTGGCGGTCTTACCCCAAAAGTAGAACTGATTCGCGGCGTGCGCTCGACTGTCAAGTTGCCCATTCACGTGCTAGTCAGGCCACGCGCCGGTAACTTCGTCTATAGCAGAGACGAATTTGCGCGGATGAAGGAACAAATTACGGCGCTTCACGGCGAGAATGTGCAGGGCATCGTCACGGGCGTCCTTCGCCCTGATGGCTCGGTGGACACACAACGGACCCGCGAACTCGTCGCCCTCGCCTCGCCCATGCAAGTGACGTTTCACCGCGCCTTCGACGAAACAAAAGATCTCCCCGCCGCCCTCGAAGCCATCGTCCGTACCGGCGCGCATCGCGTCCTCACCTCCGGCGGCGCTGCCGATGCTCAATGTGGCGCACCTGTTCTTCGCTCCCTCATCCAGCAGGCTGGCGACCGCATCATTATTCTTCCCGGCGGCGGACTTCATCCAGGCAATCTCGCAGAAGTGGCCCATGCGACCGGCGCAAGCGAACTCCACACCGGCCTCGGCGGCGTGATTCCCTACCCCAGCAAGGACGTCGCGGCATTCGAATCAGCAGTCAGAGATTGCGCAGCAAGTCTGCAAGGGTAGCGCCACCATCCTGGCGGCAAGCATGCCGGCATGATTTCGGGCTAATCACAGGCACCCTTCGCGGCGGGCGGGAACGCGAACGTCAAACTGGTGCGCATCCATCCTTCGCGAAACTCACGGTTGAACCACTGGCTGGGCGCTTTCGCGCTCGGGTCGAGAGGGCTTGAAGTGCTCTATGACCTTATCCAGTTGAATGGATTCAATCGCGAGGCCCAAGGTCAGAACAGGGAGGGAAATCACGACTGTTGACATTACTTGGGGAAGCACACGGTCGGACCAAAATATGGCCACCAAATAAATAAGATGAAAAGGTATAGTTGCAATGAGCGCTTTCCACAGCCAGGCCTTTCCCAGGTCATCTCTTCGCCGGACGTAGAAGCTATCGCCGTAGAACATACTGCTCGCGATCCAAGCTTGTATACTCTCGGTCAAATAGGGCCGGTACGTCCAGTGATAGAAAGCCCCCGACCACAGATATAAACTCCACAAGCCAATCCCGCCAAAGACTACCCACCACAAGCGGTCCCGTCTCTGTTCCTTGGCCAGGTCGAAGTCTGCCTCTACACGGTATCCAAACATACACATTATCTTACATAACTACTGGGCTAATCCCCGAAAAAAAAGGGCACGCGTTAGCGCGTGCCCCGCAAAACCTCAAATTGTTCAGAGTCTCAGGCCTTCTGCGCCTGCCGCCGAAGAAACGTCGGCACATCCAGATCGTCTTTCGAAACCTCGGGCGACACTTCCCGCACGTTCTGCGCCACCTGGTGCACCACGTTCGGCGCCTGCGGCAGTTCCTGCTGCGCCGGCAGTTCCCTCCCGGCCTTCCAGGATTTCGGCAGCACCGATTGCTTCCCCGGCGCCTGCTTCTTCCCCGCGTCCTTGAATCCCGCCGCGATCACGGTGATCTTCACCGCGTCCTTCATGTTATCGTCCATCACCGCGCCGAAAATAATGTTCGCATTCTCGTGCGCCGCTTTCTGGATCACACTGGACGCCTCATGCACCTCATGCAGCGAAAGCGAAGAGCTTCCGCAAATATTGATGAGAATGCCCTGCGCGCCCTGAATCGAATTGTCTTCCAGCAACGGACTGGCAATCGCGCGATTCGCCGCATCCACCGCGCGGCTTGCGCCAGTCGCCACGGCCGTGCCCATCACCGCGTAGCCTTGCCCATGCATGATGGCCTTCACGTCGGCAAAGTCGCGATTGATGATGCCGGGCACGGTGATAATATCTGAAATGCCCTGCACCGCCTGTCGCAGAATGTCGTCGGCAATGCGAAACGCGTCGAAGAAGCTTGTGCCACGCTCCACCGTTTCCATCAGCCGCTCGTTCGGAATCACGATGACGGTGTCCACCACGCCGATCAGGTCCTGCAGCGCCTGCTCCGCCTGAAGCATCCGGCGCTTCCCTTCAAACGCAAACGGCTTCGTCACCACGGCAACGCTCAACGCGCCCAACTCGCTCGCAAGTGAAGCCACCACGGGCGCCGCGCCGCTTCCCGTTCCTCCGCCGAGGCCGGACGTGATGAAAATCATGTCCGCGCCTTCCAGCGCCTCAATAATCTTGTCGGTGTCTTCGAGCGCCGCTTTTCGGCCAATCTCCGGGTTCGCGCCCGCGCCCAATCCCTTGGTCAGTTTCGCCCCCAGTTGCAGCTTCACGGGAGCCTGCGACATCTTCAGCGCCTGAAGGTCCGTATTGGCCGTGATGAATTCCACGCCCTCGACCTTGGCGCGGATCATGCGATTCACGGCGTTGCAGCCGCCACCGCCCACACCTATCACCTTGATCTTCGCGGGCTGCAATTCCTCGCTGAAGCTCATCCGGATACCTGCGTCTTTCGCTGTCATGCCTCTCCCCCCGTCCGGCTGGTCAAATCCTTTATAGAACTCGTATTCCCCTGATTCCACATAGACTTTTGGAGCCCTGTGGAAAACAGGCCCTCAGGTCCATCCCTTTACCCCTGCACTTCGCTTACCCTCGCGCCCTTAGCTGCCTCTAATCCCGTTTTGGCCAGTTCCGCTTAAGCCCCGGCAAACATCGCTTTCAATTTTGATACCAGAGTATTGCCCTTGTGCGCGTTATTGCGCCGCGTCTTTGCCGCGTGCAGCACCAGCCCCACGACGGTCGCGTACTCGGGCCGTGCCACCGACTCCGGCATATCCAGAATCCCGCGCGGCTCGCCAAGTCGCACCGGCAGTTGGAAAACGTGCTCCGCAAGTTCCCCGAATCCGTTCAACTGAGCGCCGCCGCCCGTCAGCACGAACCCCGCCGGAACCTGGCGTTCCATTCCGGCGCGGCGCAGATCGTCCCGAATCATGGTCAACAATTCTTGCGCGCGCGGCTCGATGATTTCCGTCAGGTTGCGCGCAAAAATGGTGCGGGGTGGGCGGTCGCCCACGCTGGCAATCTCGATCGCGCCATCGTTGTGTAGCATCTCTACCCAGGCGCACCCGTGGCGATGCTTGATCTTTTCCGCTTCGGGAATCGGTGTGCGCAGCCCGACCGCAAGGTCGTTCGTGAAATGGTCGCCGCCAATCGCGACCGTTCCGGTATGGCGTACCACTCCGCCGCCAAATACCGCCAGGTCTGTCGTGCCCCCGCCAATGTCCAGAATGCAGCACCCCATCTCTTTTTCATCCGGCGTCAGGCAGGCTTCCGCGGAAGCCAGTGGCTCCAGCACCGTGTCGTTGACCAGAATCCCCGCCTTGTTCGCGGCAGTGATCAGGTTTTGCGTCGCGGCCATCGAAGACGTCACCACGTGTACATTCGCTTCCAGTCGCTGCCCGATCATGCCGATGGGATCGCGAATGCCGTCCTGCGCGTCCACCAGAAATTCATGCGGCAGCACGTGCAAAACTTCACGGTCTTCCGGCATGGCGATGTTTCGCGCCGCATCAATCGCTCGCCGCACGTCGTCGCGTTCCACGTCCCGCGCCCGGTTTCCCAGCGAAATGCCGCCGCGGCTGTTGACGCCGCGCACATGGCCGCCGGCCACGCCAATCACCGCCGATTCCACCGGAACGTTAGCCACGCCTTCGGCTTCTTCCACCGCGCGGCGAATCGAGCTCACCGTCGAATCCAGATTGACGATCAATCCCTTGCGCAACCCTTTCGATTCCGCCGCACCCAGCGCCAGGAAGCGCACCTGCTCGTTTTCGACTTCCGCCAGCAATACGCACGTTTTTGTGCTGCCAATATCCAGCCCGACGAGGTACTTGTCTTTCTTTGCCAAGACGCTCTCCTGCAGCCAGTAGCACAGGCTTCAGCCTGTGACTCCTGACCGCCTAACCGTGCCACGCAGGCTGAAGCCTGCGCTACCTACTTTGCCCTTGCCACAGGTGCGCTGGTGTCGGGGTTCACCACCACCTGCCTCGAATAACGAAGATCGATCGCGTGCACCGGCCCGGCGTTCGCCTGCCATTGCGTGAAGTTCTCCACCAGCGTCCGGTATTTTTGGGTGAAATCGCCCTGCCCAAAGTGCACCGTAATCGCCGGAGCATTTCCATCATTGCCGAATCCGGTCAGCACGGCGCACAAATCGCGCGGATTGCCCAGGTCGGTTTCGCTGACGCGCTCCGACGAACCCGGCTTCACCAGGTCAATGTTCCTCATGAATTCCTGATAGACCTGCATCCGCTTCTCGCGTTCCTCCCGCGCCAGGCTTTCGGACATGCCCGTGACGATCGGAAAATGAAAGTCTTCGCCTTCCGGCCGCTCCAGCAGCACTCCGTGCGCGTCAATCAGCGTCAGTTCGTTCCCGTTGCGGAAAAACGCCACGGGCGTCCGCTCGGTGATTTCCACGCGCAGGCGGTTCGGCAGAATTCGCTGCACGCTGGCCTCTTCCACCCAGGGAAGTTCCTGGATCTGCGTCCGCCGCGCCTCCAGCGGAATGCGCAGCACACTGCGGTCGCGGTCGTGGATGAACAGCTTTTGAATCTCCTCGCGCGCCACGATGTGATTGCCGTTGACGTCAATCTGCTCCGGCTTCACCAGCAGCATCTGCGGCGAATAAAGCGCGTATCGCGCGCCAAAATAGCCCGCCGTAATCAGCGCCGCGCACGTCATCGTCCAGACAAACACGCGCCGATAAAACGGCCAGGTCTTCCCCCCAAGTTTTTTCCTGCGGATCTCAACCGGCTTCTGCCGGCGCAGGTACTTCGGCTCTTCATCCGTCACCAGATCCGGCCGGTACGATTCCTGCTCTGCTGCCCCGGCAGAGGCGTTGCGTTGGATGGGTTTCACGCGTTCCAAACCACCACCTCGTTTTCCAGGGTTACCCCGTACGCCTGCTCGACGCGCTCGCGCACTTCCGCGATCAGCGCCAGCATGTCGGCCGCCGAAGCTTGCCCCGCGTTTACGAAGAAATTCGCGTGGCGCTCGCTGACCCGCGCGTCGCCATGCGAAAAACCTTTCAGCCCAAGCTCGTCAATCATCCGTCCCGCGGAACCTCCCGGCGGATTCTTGAAAATGCAGCCCGCGCTCTTCTGCCCGAGCGGCTGGCTCGAACGCCGCTTTTCGTTGCAGATGCGAATGCCTTGGAGAATTTCAGGGTACGGTTTGGAGGGTAGTTCCAGCTTCACTGCCAGCATCATATCATCGGGCGCAAAAGAAGTGTGCCGGTATTCGAACGAAATCTGTTCGCCGCGAAGAATCTCGATTTTGCGTTCCGCCGCCCGGTAGACTTTCACTTCCCGCACGTACGAGCCGATCTGGATGCCGTAAGCGCCTGCGTTCATGCGCAGTGCCCCGCCCACGGTTCCGGGCACGCCGATCAGCCCTTCCATCCCTCCCAAATTATTTTTCGCGCAGAACGTCACCGTACGTCCCAAGTCGGCGGCTGCGTCCACGGAAGCGATGTTCCCGTCCAAGGAGATCTCCGGTTCGCCTTTCACAAGCTGAAGCACGACAAATGGCAATTCACCATCCACCACCAACAAATTCGATCCGCCGCCCAGGAATTTGTGCGGAACCCCATGCTCGTCGAGCAGTCTCAGCAAGCCTGGGATCGCCTCGTGTCGGAGGATTCGCAGCAGGTCCGTTGTGCCGCCGATT
>DATMMG010000068.1:0-7498 GCA_035569815.1 Candidatus Methylomirabilota bacterium | reverse complement strand
GCCGGGCCTGGATGGCCGCCAGCTTTTCGAAAAACTTCGCGGTCGCGAAGCCACGCGCCACATCCCGTTCCTGTTCATGGCCAGCCGCACCGATATCGAGGAAAAGCTCCGCCCTCTTGTGGACGGCGTCGAAGACTTCATTGCCAAGCCGTTTCTGGCCAAGGATCTGGTTCGCATGGCCAAAAAAATTGTCGATCGCCTGCATCTTGAAAAGCTGCAGAAGCGCGCCTCGCGCCCGGGTGTCATCCAGGGACGCCTGGAAGAAATGAGCATGATTGACTTGATGCAGTCGCTCGAGATGGGCCAGAAGTCCTGCCGCCTGCAGGTTCAGAAGGCCGGTGAGTCCGGAGAGCTCTATTTCACAGGCGGCCAGTGCCGCGACGCGAAAATCGGCAATCTCGTCGGCGATGACGCCGTGTATAAAGTTTTGTTGTGGACCGAAGGCGAGTTCGAAATCGATTTCAACGCCGCGAATGCCTCGTCCAATACCACTACCACGCGTAGCACCACCGGCCTCCTGATGGAAGCCATGCGCCTGATGGACGAAGCCAGTCGCGACGCGGTTCCCTCAAATTGACCGCCCCTATGCGCGTTGCCGTTCTCACCATCAGTGATTCCGTCGCCCGTGACGAGCGCATCGACCTCTCCGGTCCCGCCGTCGTCCAGCGCTGCCGCGAACTCGGCTGGGAAGTCACTTCGTCGCTCAAGTGCTCCGACGACCCTGGCCAGGTGCGTTCTCATCTCCGCCAGCTTGCCGATTCGCGCCGCGTTGATCTGATCCTTACCACCGGCGGCACGGGCCTCGGTCCGCGCGATAACACCCCCGAAGCCACGCTCGATGTCGCCGAAAAGGTGATCCCCGGCTTGGCCGAAGAAATGCGCCGCAAGGGTGCCGAGCAGACTCCCAACGCTGTGTTATCCCGCGGGGTTGCTGTAGTCCGCAACGTTTCTCTGATCCTTAATCTCCCTGGCAGCCCCAGGGGCGCCGTCGAATCTCTCGACACCCTAGCGCAACTCCTCCCCCACGCCATCCAAGTTCTCCACGGCGCCCGCCACGACTGAATTTTTGAGTGTGGGAGCGAAACTCCCGCTTTTGCGCACACCAATCAGCAGGGAATTTATATTGGGGCAGCGCAGTTTGAGCCGTGACCCGGGCTGTTTCTAAGGATTGAAAGTATCCCTGCTGGAGTAGCGGCCCAAGCAGAGGAGCACCCTGCAACCTATTCGAAGAGGATTCAAACCGGCTGCAGCGAGGAACGGACTTCCTGTGACACTAGTGCATTGGCGTTCTGTGCCAACGTCATCTTGTAATGCAACCGCAAAATCGTCAGCCCCACAAAAGTAATCTCGTGATCCGTCCGCAGGACGCCGTCCTCATCCGCATATACATGAAATATCTCATGCAGGGTCGTGAAATTTCGCACGCGCCAGTGCTCCGCACCCGATTCCACAACGCGATAAAATCCCGATCTTCCAAACGCGGCCCCGGTGGAAACCAATCCAAACGTTCCGTCTGCATATGCGCAAGGCCGCAGGTACACGCTGCTGCTTCCATAACAGGGAAACGTCACCTTTACGCAAGGATTCGCCTCTCCCGGTAATTCCGACTCCGAGTAAAGCCCCGCGTAAATCACTTTTCCCGTGGAACGGAATCGCCGGAGCCATCCGGTGTACGCCAATCTGCCGGAATGCGGCTCCCGCAGTTGCACGATCTCGCTGGTCATCCCCTTTGCCACTTCTAACGACGATATCGGAAAGTTCAGCTGGTCCATCCGCCGGCTGATGAACTCCACCAGCAGCCACAGCACAAACTTTCCGGCGAAGTACACCTCGCTCCAAACTTCCAGCTTGTACAGCGCCGTGTGCTCGTAAAAATGCCGGATGCGCGGGTCCACCCGCCCCGGGTCGAACGACGGTCCGCGCAGGCTCTCAAAGCTCGGAATAAGTCCCGCATCCGGCGGCTGGCTGATCTCCAATTTTTCTTCTTCGGCAATCCGCTGGTAGACGCCCGTTCCGATCACTCCCGGTTTTCCGAGCACGCAATCGAGCCACGGCGCTTCGCTCTTTCGAATCTTTTTTCCCGTCAGGCGCACCAACCACTCGATGCTCACCTGAAGCAGGAGCCCCAAAACGCCGTAGACTGTTGCCCGCAAGCCGGTTGGTTCAGCTTCCACGGGAATACGGCGCTTTTCCGTCAGCGCGGGATTCAATTGACTGGGTGAACTCATATTTGCCCAATTATCCCACCGCTCTCTCAAGGCTCGGCTCCAATTTCGCTCCAGTTTCTCCTCCGTTACTCTTTCTGGCATTCGCAAACGCCAGTTGACCCCTCGCCGCGCCTCCGTAACAATGTTTGCACCATGACCAACAAACTCTCCGGCAAGAAACTCGCCATGCTCGGCACGGGCAAGCTCGGGAGCATCCTTTTGCGCGCCTATCTGAGGCAAAAGCTCTTCGATCCGAAAAACGTCACCACCACCGTTCGGCACGAAGAGAAAGCCGCCGCCCTTGCCAAAGAACTCAGCGTCTCCGCATCCACCGACAATCGCAAGGCCGTCCATGGCGCCGACATCGTCATACTCGGTGTAAAGCCCCAGGTCGTTGCCGATGTCCTCAAAGAGATTAAGCCGGAGCTCGGCGAGGACACGTTAGTCATCTCCGTCGCCGCCTCCGTTCCCACCGCATACATCGAACAACGTGTCGGTGAAAAGGTCCCCGTCATTCGCGCGATGCCCAACACCTGCTCCATCGTGGGCACGGGCATGGCCGGCATCTGCAAAGGCGCGCATGCCTCCGCCGAACACCTCGAAATCGCCAAAGCCCTCTTCGACGCCGTCGGCCGCACTGTGGTCGTCGACGAAAAAAACATGGATGCGGTCACCGGCCTCTCCGGCTGCGGCCCGGCCTTCGTCTATATCATTCTCGAATCACTTGCCGAAGCGGGCGTAAAAGTTGGCCTGCCCCGCGACGTCGCCACACTCCTGGCCGCGCAAACGATGAAGGGCTCCGCCAGTGTAGTTCTTGAAACCGGCGACCACCCCGCCTTGCTCAAAGACTCCGTCACCACCCCCGCCGGCTGCACCATCGACGGCATCATGGAGCTCGAGGAAGGGAAGCTCCGCGTCACCCTGATCAAAGCCGTAGTGAAAGCTACGCAACGTGCCGGCGAACTTCTCTTCGAAAAGTAGATGGATCGTTGTACGGTACAAATAAGGCCGCTTGTCCGCGGCTCTTCGGCCACTGCTCACTATTCTGGAGGTATCCGCGAATGCGTTCGTTCGCCAGGCGTGTTTCCCCGTTATTCCTGTGGTGTCTCTGTCTACCGAGTTTCGCGCTCCCACAGGCAGCCAAGGACGCACCATCGCCCAAGGCAGCCAGAAATGCCGGATGGGCTGTCTCTGAAAAAGCCGTCACCAAGCTCGAACAGGATTGGTTCAAGATCCAGCTTGCCCACGATTGGGACAAGATGCGCCAACTCTTGGGCGACGATTTCCAATTGATCGAATCCGATGGACGCCTCGGCGACCGCGATTCCATGATCGCCGGCTACAAGGAAGAAGCGCCCTCGGTCGCCACCATCAGCATGACCCTGCTCGTCTCCCACGCTGTCAGCAACGACACTGTTGTTGCCACTGGACTAGACGATATCAGCCTCCGCCAGCGTGATGGTTCCATCTCCCACCGCTACGAACGCTTCACCGACGTCTGGGTTCTGCGCAATACCCAGTGGGTTTGCGTCGCCGAACAAATCACCCTCGCCCACCCGCAATAGCTTCGAACTCGCAGCCAAAAGCTTGTCATCCTGAAGCTATCCGAAAAGGTCCGGTGTGTGGACTCCGGTGAAACCGGAGATAGCTGAACGACCTCAACCTCAATCCCATCGAAAAATTCGAATCGGCTAACCAGCCGAAAACCCGCCAGGATGTGTGTTAGCATTCGCCCACGGGCCAACTGATGCCAGCCGCCTACATCCCGCTTCTCCTCTTCTCCCTGCTGGTTTTTTCTTTTCCCGTCATCACCCTTATCGTCTTCAAGTTCATTCGCCCGGGCTCCCGTGGCGGCCCCGCTAAATTTCAACCTTACGAGTGCGGCATCCCTCCGGAGACGAGCGCCCGCGGACGTTACTCCGCCCGTTTCTACATCATCGGCATGCTCTTTGTGGTTTTCGAGGTGGAAACCATCTTTCTTTTTCCCTGGGCCATTCTGTTTCGTTTCTGGCTGGCGCATCATCTCGCCGCCTTCGCGATGGCTTCGATGTTCACTTTTCTCGGCATCCTGCTAGTCGGATACGTCTGGCTCTACAAGAAAGGCGCTCTCGACCTCGCTTGATTCTTTCTGCGAGGCACTGATTTCCACTCTAGACTGAATTTCCTCCTCCCATGTGCGACCGCGCATTGACGCTGCCCTAGGCGTGTGTTAGAAAACCTGTCAGCGGCTCGTTCGCCGCCAGTTCCCTCGCTCGGTTTGGTCTATAATCCAGTTCGTGAACTTTGCTCCTACCCTTTGAGAGCTTTTGATTCGGCGGTATTCTCGGGGAACGAAATTCGCCCCTGCGTCCGGCTTCCGGCCAGGCAATCCAAGCGCAGCCTAAGGTCCCAGGGTCCATGGCAGACGAGTCCAAGGCACCCCAATCGCCCGAATCTTCGCAGCCAGACGTGGCTGGCTCTATCCCCGCCCCATCCGCCGCGAGTGCTGCTCCGTCTTCCACCGTCAAAGCCGCGACTCCTGCCCCGGTGCCGCTTCCGCTGGACAACGAACTCTCCCGCCGCTATCGAGAACGCTTTGGATCCGCGATTCTCGATGCCCTCGAAGACCGAAAGCAATCCATCCTCATCCTTGATGCGAAGCATCTCCTTGAGATCGCCCGCTACTCCCGCGACGAAGAAAAATTCGAACTGCTGGAGGACTACACCGCCGTCGACTGGCCGCGCCGTGAAAAGCGTTTCGACCTCGTTGCGCAACTCTATTCCTTCACCCACAACACTCGGCTTCGCCTGAAAATTCTTCTCCGCGCCGATCAGCAACCGGCCACTCTCGTCCCCATTTGGCCCGCCGCCAACTGGCTCGAACGCGAAATCTTCGACCTCTTTGGCATCTCTTTCCGCGGCCACCCGAATCTGAAACGAATTCTTCTTCCCGATGAGTGGCAGGGCCATCCGTTGCGAAAGGACTACGACATTCTTCAGCAGGACACCGCCTGGGTCCGGGAAAATCTCGGCATCGAGAGCGGTCAGTAGGGTGTGAACACTTTGCCAGATACCGTACACGAAAACGCCGCCCAGAAATCCGGCACGCTCCTCGGCGCCGACGAGCTCGTCATCAACATGGGGCCGCAGCACCCCTCCACCCATGGCGTCCTGCGCGTCAAGCTCAAACTCGACGGCGAACGCGTCGTCGGCTCCGAGTGCGTCATCGGCTATCTGCATCGCGGCGTCGAGAAAATCGCCGAGAATCGCACCTACCAGCAGTTCGCTCCCTATGTCGATCGCATGGATTACGTTTCCGCCGTCAGCAACGGCCTCGGCTATTGCGAAGCCGTCGAAAAACTTCTCGTCGTCGAAGCCCCTTCCCGCGCCCGCGTTATCCGCACGATTCTCACCGAACTGCAGCGTATCGCCAGCCATCTTCTCTGGCTAGGCACGCACGCACTGGATATCGGGGCGCTGACACCGCTCTTCTATTGCATGCGCGAACGCGAAGAAGTCCTGAAGATTTTCGAGAAATACTGCGGTGCGCGCCTCACCACTCACGCGTTCCGCATCGGTGGATTGCAGTACGAGGCCTACGACACCCTGGAAAAAGACGTCGAGCGCTTTTGCAAGGATTTCGAGGGCCGGATCCAGCAATATTCCGACCTGCTCACCGGCAACAGCATCTGGATCGGCCGCACCCGCAACGTCGGCCTCCTCAATTCCGCCGATTGCATTGCTCTTGGCGCCAGCGGCCCGGTTCTTCGCGCCAGCGGCGTGAAATGGGACGTGCGCAAGGCCATGCCTTACGCCGCCTACGATCGGTACGAATTCGAAATTCCCGTCGGCACTCGCGGCGACACTTACGACCGTTACATGGTGCGCATCGAAGAAATGCGCCAGTCGCGCCTCATCTGCCTGCAGGCCATCGAAAATATTCCCGCGGGGCCCATCATGGCCAGGGTCGGCAAAGTCTTGAAGCCGCCCCCCGGCGAGGTTTATCACGCCATCGAAGGCCCCAAAGGCATCCTCGGCTACTACATCGTCAGCGACGGCTCCACGCAGCCCTACCGCGTCCGTATCCGCCCGCCGTCGTTCATCAATCTTCAGGCCCTCGATAAAATGATTCGCGGCCACCTGGTCACCGATGTGGTCGCTATCATCGGCACGCTCGATATCGTGCTCGGCGAGGTGGATCGCTAGCCATGAGCCCCACCCTCCATTCCATTCTCGCGTTTGTGCAGACCTGGTGGGTCGAACTCCTCTGCGCTTTGCTGATCGTTCTTGTCGTCCCTCTCATCGCCGGCTACATCGTACTCGTGGAGCGCAAGGTCATGGCCGACATGCAGGCGCGCCTCGGCCCGATGCGCGTCGGTCCCCATGGCCTTCTTCAGCCCATCGCCGACGCGTTGAAACTCCTCATCAAGGAAGACCTCATTCCGGACAATGCCGACCAATTCATCTTCTGGCTCGCCCCCGTGCTTTCCATGACTGCCGCGCTCACCTCCATGGGCGCCGTCGCCTTCGGTCCCTGGTTCCAGGTCGCGCGCGACATCAACATCGGCCTTCTCTTCGTCGTCGGCGTCAGCGCCCTCGGCCCCTTTGGCATCGTGCTTGGCGGCTGGGCCTCCAACAATCACTATTCCATCATCGGCGCGCTTCGCAGCACTGCTCAGCTGATCAGCTATGAAACCACCGCGGGCTTCGCTCTCGTCAGCGGATTTCTCCTCGCCGGCACTCTCAATGTACACGCCATCGTGGAAGCCCAGCGCACGGACCACGCCTGGTACATCTTCCTCGCGCCCGTCGGCTTCTTCACCTACCTCATCGCCTCCATCGCCGAAACCAATCGCGCGCCGTTCGACCTTCCCGAAGCCGAATCCGAACTCGTCGCCGGCTACATGACCGAATACAGCGGTTTCCGCTGGTCTCTCTATTTCCTCGCCGAATACGCCAACATGATCGTCGTCGCCTCCGTCGGCACCACTCTCTTTCTTGGCGGCTGGCTGCGGCCGTTCCCCGGCATTCATTGGCTCGGCTGGCTGGACGCTGCTCCCACGATTCTTCTCGCTGCCGTCGCGGTCTATTGCGTGTACAGGGCAGGGAAGCAGCCCGCCCGCGTGCAATCTCTTTTCATGTGGGCTGTGGCGCTCGCCTGCTTCGTCTTCGCTTTCATTTTCGCGCTTGCAGCTCCGCTGGCTTTTGCTCCGCTGCAGTTCATGCACGACGGCCTTTACGGCGCGTTCTGGTTTCTATTCAAGGTTTCGGCCTATATTTATCTCTTCATGTGGCTTCGCTTCACGCTTCCG
>DATMMG010000067.1:0-3826 GCA_035569815.1 Candidatus Methylomirabilota bacterium | reverse complement strand
ACACCATTCACATCGGTCTGCTGCGAAGAACATCCCGGCGTTCCGCCCGCGCATGGCACGGAATTGTTGCCCGCCGTGATGTCGTAAAACACGCAGGAATTTTGCGCCGTGGGATTGGTCTGCGCCGACGAACTGCAACTGTGCGTTTGCGCCAGCTTGTAGAGGGTGTAATTGATCTGCCCCTGATACGCGCCGTTTTTTTCCTCAACCAGGGCCAATATTCCCGCCATCGCCGGCGTGGAGACCGATGTTCCCCCAACCAGCGTCAATCCCACAACTGCACCCTGACCGTTGATTTGGCACGCCGTCCCCATCCTGCTGTTGCAATACACAATATCGTCGTGGCTCGCCGCAGCGGCCAGCGAAACATCTGGCAAATCGCGCATGCCATCTGCCGGCACGCCCGGCCCGAGCTGCCACGCGGGCTTCGCATAAAGCGTGCTCGCGCCGCCGCTTCCCGCCAGCAGGCTGAAATTTCCCGATCCGAATGCGCAATTCGTTGCGGAACCCGGCTGCAACGGATCGCAGCTTTCATTCCATGCTGCCTCCGGAATGTAGCCGAGCGCCGACGAAAAATTCGCGTTGTTCGAGCCCCAATACACGGAAGGGTTTGCCACATCCGCGAATTGCGTTCCTCCCACCGCCACGTTGTACGGCGTCGCCGCCGCGCCGTTCACCGCCGGTCCATGCGCGGCCGGAAGCCCCGCGGTCGCCGAATCGCAGCCCGCCGCGCCGTTATCCCCAGACGCCACCAGCACCGTGATCCCCTCGGCCGCCGCCTGCTGCCACAGCGAGTTGTAAAATTCATTTTGCGTCGGCGTCATCAACGCCTCGCACGCACCGTAGGTGTAGGTCAGAATCGGCGCAACGCGGTTGTCGATTGCGTACGCCGCTGCAAGGTCCACACCGCTTGTTGTGTCCGTGCTGGCCGCCACCACCACGTCGATCGTCGCTCCGGGCGCCACCGCTCCCGCCCATTCCACATCCAACTCCGCTTCCTGCATGTCCACCGGACCGACAACGCCCGGATCCGGGCCGCTCACGATGAAATTCGGATCGTTCGGCTGCGAGGTGATGAAAATCTGTCGAAACGCCTGCACGTCCGGCAACTGGATCTCTGATTGCGTGGTCACGGCGATGGCGATTCCCGTGCCGTCCACTCCGCCGCTCAAAAGTCCTTTGGTGTTATAGATGGCGCTAAAATCGCCGGGCGCCAGGTAATTGACGTTCGTTGGCCCACTCGCCGTAAGATTAGGTTGAGTTAGTGCCGCAGCCGGCCGCAAACGCGGCGGCCGCTTCCCAAAATTATTCAGCGACACCACTCCGCGTGATATCCCCGTGAACTGTGCGGGTATCGCGATGTCCGTTGCGTTCGCCAGGTATTTTTTCCCGGCCCATTCGTAATAGTGCAGCTCCGTGTGGAACGCGCTTTCCACCTGCGCCGAAGTGCCGCTGAACTCCACCCACAGTCTGCTCTGCGACGCCGGGGCGACTTGCAACCCGCTCTTCCGCAGCCACTGCCGCACCGCTTCCGTGTCGGTATCCGCCGCTCCGAATCGCGACCCGAATTCCGCGGGCGCAAGCCAGTGATGATATTCCGGCGAGCGCCGGTTTTGCTGGTCGTCCAGGAATTGCGGCAGCGCTTGCTGCTTCTCAAGCGAAGGGGAAAGCACCAAGACCATCCGCGCCAGCGGCCGCTCGGGCTCCACTCGGCCAACTTCCTCCGCGAATAATGCGATTGCCGGCGCGCTGTGTTCGATTCGCGCTAATGGCTGCTCATCGCTGACCGGGGAAGGCTGCTGTGCAGCCGCGGAAACCCCAAGCAACAAGCAGCACAATGCAACGACCACGTAGCATTTCGGTTTGCGCCATGCGCACAACTCTGTCCACCTTTTTCAGGCCCGGGTGAAACCTGCGCGCTGGGAGGAATTAAAGAGCGCCCCTGGGCGGCAAAGCAGGGAGCCGCGAAAATCATTCCCGAGAGGGGCCTTGAACATCTGTTAGTTTATCCGTCCCGGAAAATCCGCACAATCCAGTATTGAATCACTCCGTTTCGTTTTCGGTAACAGGCCCCCGGCCGTTCGCCGTTATTCCCCGGCGATCCCCCGCCGCCGCGCAACTCGGTGTACAATTCGTTCCAATCTCTTGGGGTCAAGCGGGCCTGCTGAATGCCTTCTCTTTATTCCGCACTCGCCTGAAGCACCCTGCACTGGAAAGGGCGTTCATGTCTCCTCGCAAGCTTCTTGTCGTTTTATGCCTGTGTTCCGCTCTTCTCTTCTCCGCAAATTCCAACGCGCAAACAAAGCTCCTTCGCTTTCCCGACGTTCACGGCGACAAGGTTGTCTTCACCTATGCCGGCGATCTGTGGCTCGCTTCCACTTCTGGAGGCTTGGCCACTCGCCTCACCGCGCACCCCGGCGTCGAGGTCTTCGCGAAATTCTCTCCCGACGGCAAGTGGATCGCCTTCACCGGCCAGTACGACGGCGACGAACAGGTTTACGTCATCCCCGTCACCGGCGGCGTCCCCAGGCAGCTGACCTTTTATCCCGCTCGCGGCCCGCTCACTCCGCGCTGGGGCTATGACAATCAGGTTTACGGCTGGACCCCCGACGGCAAATCCATCGTCTTTCGCTCTCTGCGGGAGCATTTCGATCTCGGCGACAATCGCCTCTACACTGTTTCGCCCGAAGGCGGCCTCCCGCAGGCCCTGCCAATGCCCTTTTCCGGCGCCGGAGATTTCTCTCCCGACGCATCCGAAGTCGTCTACTCCCCGCTCTTCCGGGATTTCCGCACCTGGAAGCGGTATTCGGGCGGCTGGGCCCAGCAACTTTATATTTTCGATTTGAAGTCGCACGCGGCGGAGAAAATCACCGACGACCCGCGCGCACATCGTGACCCCATGTGGGTCGGCGGGAAAATTTTCTACTCGTCCGACAAGGACGACACGCTCAATCTCTACGCCTACGACGTAAAAACGAAAAAGACCGATCAGCTCACCCACAGCACCAAGTGGGATGTTCGCTGGCCCAGCACCGATCACAAAAACCAGATCGTTTATGAATCCGGCGGCGAGCTGAACATCTACGACATCTCAAGCGGCCAGTCGAAGCAAATCTCCATCACCGTTCCCACCGACGCCCTCGCCATGCGGCCTTCACGCGTTTCCGCCGCAACCAACATCGAATCCTATGGCCTGAGCCCCAAGGGCGAGCGCGCCCTCTTCGTCGCACGCGGTGACGTCTTCACCGCTCCCATCGAAAAAGGCGCGACGCGCAACCTAACAAACTCCTCCAACGCCCATGACAAGGCCGCCCAGTGGTCGCCCGATGGCTCGAAAATTCTCTTCATTTCCGATCTCGACGGCGAAGAAGAGCTCTACACCATCAGCCAGGACGCTTCCGACAAGCCCGAAGAGCTTACCCACGGTTTTCACGCCATGCTCTATCAGCCGCTCTGGTCGCCCGACGGCAAGCGCATCGCCTTCAGCGACGCCAAAAACAAGCTCTACGTCCTCACTCTCGACGACAAGAAAGTCACCACCGTCGCCGAAAATCCCCGCGATCGCGTGCATGATTATTCCTGGTCCGCCGACGGCGGCCATCTCGCGTACTGCCTCGACAATCCCAACAACTTCAGCTCCCTTTACATCTGGAGCGCCATCGACGGCCAGAACCACCGCGTCACCGACGATTTCTTTAACCTGGGCGTTCCCACCTGGGACCCTGAGGGCAACTACCTCTATTTCGTCAGCACTCGCACGTTCTATCCCCAACTCAGCCTGATCGAATTCAACTACGCCGCCAACCGCGGAAATTCCCTCTACGCC
>DATMMG010000066.1:0-3155 GCA_035569815.1 Candidatus Methylomirabilota bacterium | reverse complement strand
ATCGGATACTGCGGCGCGCAGCCGAACCCCGCCAGCAACGCGCCCGCGTGGAGCAGCCCGGGCGTCTGCGCGAATGCCACCAGTGCGACGCCGACGGCGGCCAGTCCCAAGCCGGCCACACACAGCGTCAACTGGGAAAAGCGTTTCAACCCCATGGGAACCAGGAAGCGTCCCAGTAGCAGAAATCCATAAAAAAAAGCGGGCGCGGCGGCCATCTTTCCCACCGCAAAACCCACCATGCGTTTTTCGTCGAGAGCCACCCAGCCGCCCACGGATATCTCCACGCCTACATAAAGGCAGAACAGGAAAGCCAGCGAAACCCACGGGGCAGGCTGCAAAGTGGCGCGCCACACCGCGAAGGATCGCTTCGGCCTATTTCCCGGGGATGAAACCGGATCGGCTTTTTGCACGAAATGCACCGCGGCGAGCGCCAGAAACCCGACGGTGAGCGAAATTGCCATGGCCCGCAAACTCAAATGTCCGAGGAAATAGGCAACCAGGAAGGGACTGGAGACTGCGCCGATCCCCCACGAAAAATTCAACAAACTCACCGCGGCCGCGACGTTTGCAGACGGCAGGTGTGTCGCGCGCAGATTGATCGAGGGGTTCGCCAGCCCGTAACCCAGTCCGTAAATCGCCACGAAGACCGTCGAAAAAAACCAGGGACCAAGCCCCAGGCAGGCGAATCCGAGCGCAAAACACAAGTAACCGACGCTGATCACTTTCGAAAATCCCATCCTGGGCAGCAGCCAACTGGTCACCAGCGTGCCCAGAAAGCTGCCGAAATATTGCGTGGAGAAGAACAGGCCGGCCTGCTCGTCCGTTAAATTCCAATGGCGCGTGAAATAGGGAAGGACCGGGCCGAGCATCGTCATGCTGATGCCGATCAGTACGAATCCCAGATGCAGATAGGCCCATTCCAGGCGTGCATCCGGGATGGCGGAACTTTGCGCAGGAACGGCAAGAGTCTGTTCAGACATTAGCGGTATTAGTGTCGAGTGTCCCATACCCTGCCCAATCCGAACAAGCGAATCGCCGGCGGCGTGCCAGACTGCGCTTACGTTTCCCTAATGTGGGACTCATCCTTTTCTTAGCACGTTCATCTAAGCTATGAAGAGCAACCCGGAGAGAAGCATGGCTGACTTGATTTTTGCGATTTGCACCATTGTCTTTTTCGTCGTGAGCATCCTCTATCTGCGCGGCTGCGAGCGCCTGAAGTAAACCGGTGAATCCATGATAGGAAACGTCTTACTGATCGCGATATCGCTTTTGTTGTGCGGCTATCTGCTGTACGCCCTTTTGAAACCGGAGAAATTTTAATTATGACCGGCAACGGTTGGTTCCAGATCCTTCTCTTCCTTGGCGTTGTCTTGCTGCTGACAAAGCCATTGGGAACTTTTCTGTATCGTGTATACGAACGAAAACCCACTTTCCTCGACCCCGTGCTGAGGCCGATCGAGCGACTGATCTACCGCGTGTGCGGCATTGACGACACGAAGGAGACCGGCTGGAAGGACTATGGCATCTCCATGCTCCTCTTCAGCGGCGTGTCGCTCTTTCTTCTCTACCTGATTGAGCGCACGCAGCAGTGGCTTCCGCTGAATCCGCAGAAACTTCCCGATCTTGCGCCCGACCTCGCGTGGAACACCGCCGTTTCTTTCACCACCAATACAAACTGGCAGTCCTACGTGCCCGAAACCACCATGAGTTACTTCACGCAGATGGCCGGGCTTGCCTATCACAACTTCACTTCCGCCGCCGTCGGCATGGCTCTCGCCATCGCGGTGATCCGCGGCGTTGCCCGCAAGGAATCGAAGACCATCGGCAATTTTTGGGTGGACTGCACGCGCAGCCTGCTCTGGATTCTGTTGCCGCTGTGCATCGTTCTGGCTTTGGCACTCGTTTCGCAGGGCGTGGTACAGAATCTCCACCCGTATACGCAGGCAACTCTCGTCGAACCACAGACAGTCGAGAAACAGGCCCCTGACGGCACGAAATCGCGGGATACGGTCACCACTCAGGTGATCGCCCAGGGCCCCGTTGCATCCCAGGAAGCCATCAAGATGCTGGGCACCAACGGCGGCGGATTTTTCAACGCCAACAGCGCGCATCCCTTCGAAAATCCCACGCCGCTCAGCAATCTTCTGGAAATGCTGATGATCTTCGCCATCCCGTCTGCGCTCACTTACACTCTCGGCCGCATGACCGGCTCCGCGAAGCACGGTTGGGCCGTCTGGAGCGCCATGGCCGCTCTATTCCTCGCCGGAGTAATTGTTGCCTACGCGGTGGAATCGCGTGGCAACCCGATGCTCAAAGGCGTCAACACTGTCGCTTCCGAAACGCAAGCCGGCGGAAACATGGAAGGCAAGGAAGTGCGCTTCGGCCTCGCGAATTCCGCGCTGTTCACGACGGTGACCACCGACGCGAGCTGCGGCGCCGTAAACAATGCCCACGATTCGCTCACGCCGATCGCCGGCATGGTTCCCCTGATCAACATCATGCTCGGCGAAATCGTGTTCGGCGGCGTAGGCTCCGGCCTTTACGGCATGATCGTGTTCGTCATCCTGGCGGTGTTCATCGCTGGACTGATGGTGGGCCGCACACCGGAATATCTCGGCAAGAAAATCGAAGCGTTCGATGTGAAGATGGCCGTGCTCTCGATACTGGTCTCTTCGCTGACGATCCTGATCTTTTCCGCCATCGCCATCGTCACAAAAGCGGGCCTGGCGGGCATCAGCAATCCGGGACCACACGGCCTCTCGCAGATTCTCTACGCGTATACCTCCGGCACCGGCAACAACGGTTCCGCCTTCGCCGGCATCAACGCCAACACTCTGTGGTACAACTCCACGCTGGCCATCGCCATGCTTCTCGGCCGCTTCTTTTCTGTGATTCCCATTCTCGCCGTCGCGGGCAATCTCGCCGCGAAAAAGCACGTCCCGGAATCGCTCGGCACTTTTCCTGTCACCGGGCTACTCTTCACCGTTCTTCTGATTTCCGTGATCGTCATCGTCGGCGCGTTGACTTTCTTCCCGGCCCTCAGCCTCGGGCCGATTCTCGAGCACCTGCTGATGAACGCGGGAAAGGCATTTTGAGGACCCCATGACCCCGAATCCCCAGGCAAAAAGCACTTCGTTCGGCGACCGTAAAATTCT
>DATMMG010000065.1:0-19054 GCA_035569815.1 Candidatus Methylomirabilota bacterium | reverse complement strand
AAGCTCACCGGAGTGGCTAAACTCCGGCTTTCCTCAGCTCGTTCGCCCTGTTTCAGCAGTTCCATTTTTCCCGTTCCCAGATTGCTCCGGTACCTAGGCTATCGACGCTACTATCCGCAGGTGCTTGACTGAGCTCGCCTTGTAATCCACAGCACTGCTCAACATACTCGAGCAGAACTTGTATGTAATCCACACCATCAATCCCCGGGGCGACCGTAATCGCGTCCGAGTTCTCGGCGTGAATTTGCCAACCTTACTGTTGTCAAAGAACGTTGGCCCTGATCCCATCAGGGGCCCCGATTTGCATCGAAGCATCTTCCTTGCGGAAGACCTGGGAGCTTCTAGCATCTGTTGCCGCTAAAAACGTCCCATAAAATACGAAACCCGGCGTCGAGCGCCGGGCACAGCCGCCTATTGGTAGCGGCTCCACGCGAAGCTCGACAAATTTTTACCCAGTGCTCGTAAGGCGCCTCACTATAGGATCTGTTCTAGGAGAACTTGAGACCCGACTGTGAATCCCCTGCACGGCCCAGCACTTTTAGGAAGTGCCGAACCATTTGTAATCTTACATCAAGCCGGAAATATGTCAAGCGTTTCACGGAAACTTTTTTCAGAGCTTTCCACACCCCTGTGGAAGCTGTGGGAAACGCAGCCAAAGGCCCGTTTTCATTGATGATTGTAGCGGTTTAACCGCGCCGGAAAAAGGGCTAATTGGAGCCTAGTCCTTTTTGGGGACAGCGCCCTCCTTGGCCGCCGCGGCCTTTTTCTGTGCCTCCAGCGTCCAGGGAGGAGTGATGCCGTTGAGGCGGGCGTAGGCGATGGACTGTCCAAAGTGCTCGTGGTTGTGTACCACCAGGAGATAAATCACGTCGCCGGAGTTGGCATCCGGCCCCAGCTTCTTTTCGGGCCGGGCGAAATCGGCATTGGTCATGCCCTGTAGGGCGGCTTCCGCGAAGGCGTACGACTTATCGAGTTGCTCGATGATCCTGGCCTTGTCCGTGGTTGAAGATTCGAAGCCATCCACTTTATAAGCCGGCACCGGAGTGACTCCCGTCATCAGGGAGGTGATGTTGAAGTTTGCCGCCGTAACGTGCAGAAAGAGTTCGCTGACCGAACGCACACCGGCTTCGGGCCGCCAGGTATATTTTTCGGCGGGAATGGCGGTGGCCAAGCTCACCATTTTCTTGTGCAGATCCTGGAGATCGAGCAGCGCCTGGGGCTTCATGTCGTAGCTGGGGGGAGTCTTGTCTTCGGCGGCAGCGGTTGGGCCAGATCGTGGAGCGGGGTTGCGAGGGTAGGCGGTACCCGCAGCGGCGAATAACAAAACAAGAGAGGAATACAGCAGCAGCGACTTTTTCATGGAGATTCTCCTATGCCCCTGAGCGAGGCGAACCGCCGGGCGGAGCGTGGAAGACGAGACGTCGGGGTCCTGGAAAATTTATTGGTGTCACCCACACCCGGTCGGGACGCACAGTTAGACGCGGTGGGCCTGGAAACGCTTTGCGACGGCGACAAGCTATTGGGGCTAATTCAAGCGCGAATCCCCCTGCCGCTCCGAACAAACGGGGATGGCGGGACGGCTTTCGGAGCGGTGCCACTGGCGCCGCCTGCATTCGCGAGGACGCGGGTGGTCACATTCCTGTCTACTTTTGCCCGCAAAATCGAACCAATTAATGACGTTCGAATGATAACGAGGTGACAACCATTGCCTGCTCCCGCCTTAGTCTTCAACCAATCGACCGCCACCCAACCTGCTTGATGGCGCGGCGTCGCGATTACGTGTTCACAAAGGAGAAGGAAAATGAAGAAAAAGGATTCGCAGATTTCCGCCGGGTTGTCTTCGAACCGGAGGTCATTTTTGAAAAAAGGAGTTGCGGCCGCAGGCGCGGCGACGATGGGAGTGGGGCTGCTGAGCTCCCCGTCGCGTGCATTCGCTGACGGGAATGAGGGAAGCAACGGAAGGCTGAACAGGGGAGACGCGGCGATCCTGCGCTTCTTGCAGGCGCTGGAAACGATCGAGGCCGACCTGTGGCGGCAGTACGCCGAGCTTGGGGGAGCCGGGGCGAACACTCCGGGTACGACGGGAAATTCTCCGATCGACCTTTCGTTCCCCACCGCGCTGGCACCTCTCTACATCGCGGGACTTCAACAACTGGACGGCGACATGCCGCAATACATCGACGACAACACGGATGACGAGCTTTCGCACGAATCCTTTTTGCGGAACTATCTGGAGTCGAAGGGCGAGCCCGTCGCCGACCTCAGCAAATTCTTCAACCTGCAGCCCAGCCAGGTGACCGGCGTGCCGAATATCGGACGGCTGACCAATCTGACCCAGCTGACGGTGGATACCAGCTGGTGGACACGCTACCGGAGCGATTCCAAAAACCCTGACCTGGGTGACACCTTCGATCAGGCGATTCCGACGCTTGCGGTGGGCCAGCACACCGCCATCCCGAGAACAAACGCGGACTTGAGTGCGGATCCGAACCAGCCGGGTGGAGTATCGGTCCACACGCAGGCGATCGCCAACACGGCTGGATTTCACTTTGCGTTTATCGAGCAGGGCGGCAGCAGCCTCTACCCGCAACTCGCGCAGCGCGTGAGCAACGCGGAAGTGTTGCGAGTTCTGCTCTCGATCGGCCCAACGGAAACCTCGCACTTCCAGACCTGGCACGACAAAGCAGGTAACGCAATTCTTCTGACGGATACCGACACGGGTTTCCCGGGCTCCACGGGGGCGACGGTCACATTTCCGAACCTGAACGGATTCACGGACCCGAAATTGGCGGACGAATTCCAGACCAATCTGATCATGCCGGAACCCACGTTCTTCCTGAACAAGAAGCTGGGCATGGTCTCCATCATTCGACCGACAGAAACCGAAGGGGCGGCAATGGCCGCGCTGCAAAGCTTGATAGATGACGGGTTGTTCATCGGTCATACGTCGAAGAGCGGGAAGTCCGATGGATTCGTGGAACTGCTGCAAGGGCTCGCGGAAGATGCGGACGACGCGCGGCGGCAAGTCGAGTAGTTCCAAGAACGGATGGAATGCTGCGGGCGGCAGTCTGAACGCCGAGCGCAGCTCGAAAGAGTCGAAGGGTCCGGGCTACTGAAGTCCGGACCCTTTTGATTTTGAAAATTGGTATCAGGCTCGAAGACTCCAATAAAAGCCGGCTCAAGGCCAATGGTCCGTGAAAAATGTTCGAGTTCGCCGAAACGACACGAGGAGGTGACGGCCGAACAGCACGGGGAAAAACCTGTAACTGAAATTACCGAGGCGCATCGAATGGGACCAGCCCATAAGGCCCGACGGGTATTCGGGCTGTGACAAACGCGACAGCGGTTCGTGGAGCGCGCAGTACAAGGCAACGCGAATCCCGTTGCTTGCAACTAAACGGAATCGCTTAACCCCCGTAATCTTGACACTGCGGGGTAGGCAGTCTACACTACGGAGTTTTTAGACGGTCCTTGGGAGCCGTCTGAGTGAGGTCAGAAAGAATATGGATAAGAAGCGCCTGGAGTATTACAAGAAGAAACTTCTGAACCGCCGCGATGAACTGGTGAAGACCATCACGCGCACGGAAGAAGAGGGACGGCAGGCGGACGACGATCCGACCGTTGACCTGGCGGATAAAGCGGCCAACTCCTATACAAAGGAATTCCTATTCGGCCAGACGAACACGGACCGCGCGATCCTGAACATGATTGACGAGGCGTTGAAACGGATCCGTAGCGAAGAGTACGGGACCTGCGCGAACTGCCAGGAAGAGATGCAGCAGAAGCGCCTGGAAGCCGTGCCTTGGGCCAAGCACTGCATCACCTGCCAGGAAAAGAAGGAGCAGGGCCTGCTGTAGAACGAATTTTCGTTACCCATCCGTAATCTAATTAAAATATAATCGAGACGGAAGCGGTTCGTGAGGCAGATGACGCCCCATTCGAACTCCCGCGTTCACCTGACGCGCTGGCTGGAATCCCTTGCCGGCGCGCTTTCGTGTGTTCTCTTCCCTTCCGGTTGCCGGCTGTGTGAAACGCTGCTGACCCGGGCGGATCGCCTGCCGATTTGCAGCGGGTGCCTGGAATCGTTCCGTGAACTTCCCGAACAGATTTGCGATCGCTGCGGGCAGCCGTGGACGCAATCCGGCGACGTGGATGGCGACGCGAGCGTTTGCCGGGAGTGCCAGCAGCGGGGGTTTGCGTTTGACGCCGCGCGGAGTTTTGGAATTTATGAAGGGCCACTGGCCCGGGCGATCGTCTTGATGAAATACGAGCGGCTCGAGCCGCTGGGAGGGTGGTTTGCGAAGCGGTTGCTGGAGGCGGCGGGCAGGCTGCCGGGGGAGTTTCCCGCGGACGTGATTGTGCCGGTTCCGCTGCATCGAACCCGCCAGAGGGAGCGGGGTTTCAACCAGGTGGACCTGTTTGGGAGGCCGTTGGCGAGGAAACTCGGGATGCCTTATCGGCCAGTTTTATTGAAGCGGGAACGCCCCCGTCCAGAGAAACATCTCCTTCATTTTGAAGAACGTTGGGAGACCGTACGTGGCGCTTTTGTCATCCGGGAAGGCGACCGGGTTGACAATTTGCGGATATTGCTCTTAGATGATGTTATGACGTCGGGAGCGACGCTGGACGCATGTTCGCGTGCGTTGCGCGAAGCAGGCGCCAAATCGGTCACTGGGTTGACGATCGCCCGGGCCGTGAGGCAGGCAGTCCCGGCGAGAGAAAGTCATTAGCCTGAAGGGCGCGCGATGGGCGCAAGACGACCAGAAACGGTCGATGCCCGGGGGCGATACGTCCCCGAAGCGGGCGGCGTGCTTGTGCCCGGCGCTTCGGGGAATACTGGAACACGGCACGTTCACAACCTGACTCCCCGCCGTGCTTCCCTGATGCAGGAACCAGTCCTGGTTCTGAACGCCACCTACGAACCGATCAATGTGACCGCCGTGCGCCGAGCGATGGTGCTGCTGTTGAAGGGCGTAGCGCAGGCGGAGGAAGTGCACAACGCCGAGGTTCATTCTTCGGCGCATGCCCACAAGGTACCTTCGGTGATCCGGTTGCTGGCTTACCGGCATATTCCACAACAGAGCCGGGCGCTTTCACGGAAAAACATCCTGCTGCGCGACCGGAATACGTGCCAGTTCTGCGGGAAGATATTTCCGAGCTCCGAGCTCACGCTTGACCATGTGATGCCCAGGTCGCGGGGCGGGCGCTCAAGTTGGGAAAACCTGGTGGCGTGCTGCTACCGCTGCAACAACAACAAGGGCGACCGGACGCCAGAAGAGGCCGGGCTGAAGCTGGCCCGGAAACCGCGGCCGTTTACGCTGCACACTTCACGGCAATTGATGCGGTTGATCGGCCATCGGGACGAACGGTGGCGTAAGTATCTGTTTTATTAACGCTTAGGCTGCGCCGCAAAAAAAATTAGCTTAGTGCAATTTTTTCGAAACCTTTTTCCCTGGGGGACATCTAACCTTATAACAACCACTTCGAGGACACACCCCGGGAGGCTTGAGCACCACTGCTAGTGGTACTTGGGCCTCTCTCCTACTTCCAGCGGTCACTATTCCATGGGTTTTTGTTGGTGTCCAGTTCTAACTTGGACACTTCGCGCGGTTGGTGTCCAGGGGTGTCCTGCCTGTGGATTTCCCTTTTGCTGAGTGCCTCTTTCTCCGGGTGAGTCGCCTGGATTTGGGTGGGTTGCGGGGCGCTTCGGTTGCGCCTGGTGGGACCCCTTTTTTTGTGGCGTGTACACCGAGGCCGCGGTTAGGGGGCTTTTCGTTCGAGGGCGCGGAGGGCGGCGATGACGGCTAGCTTTTCATCTTCTCGGAGGAACACGCGGCCCTGCCTCCTGCAGCGCGCGGCTTCGTTCAGCATCCGGCGCAGGATGTAGATTGCGGCTGTGCGGCGGCTGGCGCTGCTCACTTTTCGCGCTTCTCGATCTGGATGTTGCGCATCGCGAGGCGGGTGATGAGGCGGAGGAGCGCGGGGCTGCCGGGGCCGCTGGATTTTTTGCCCGTGGTGAGGTTCAGCTTCTCGCGCGGTTTGGCTTGCCGGATGGCCTCGGGCAGAAGGTCCTTGGCGGCGCGCAGCAGCTCCGTGCGTAGCTCGATTGTGAGAATGAGACGTTCGGCTTCGAGCTGGTCGATTTTCTCTTTTAGTTCGGCTGCCTTGCTCACTTGTGGAGTCCTCGGCGCTGGAGTTTGTCGAGTTGCTGTAGCTCGCGTTCGTATTCGTCGGCGAACTCCGGGTGTTCGCGTTTGTATTTCTGGTGGAGTTCGTGCGCGTAAAGGCCTGGCTCTTTCGGGTGCAGTTCGTGGAGTCGCGTCTTGACGTCCAGCATTTGGCTTTCGATGCGTCCGTATGGGTCGCGGTCGTCGTGGTTCGGGCGCGGGATGTTCCACGAGACCTTGCCTTCGGTGTCCTTGGTGTGTTTGCCTTTGAAGAGGTCGAGTAATTCGGCGCTGGTGGTGGCGTCGGGGGGTTCGGGTTTCTTCTTTTTTTTCTTCATCCTTTTTTCTTTCGCTCTTTCTCGTAGGCCGCGATCAGTTGTGCGGCGCTGCGGTGGTCCTCGCGGTGCAGTCTGCCGTCGTGGTCCATGTAGAAGAGTTTGGAGAGGTTCAGCGTTTTTCGGATCGAGAGGCCCGCGTTCAGCGCTTCGTGCGGTGAGATTAGGAATGCCTGGGGGCAGTTTCGGAGGATTTGTGGCCTTATGGCTTTGGCGGCGGCGGCGCGGCGCTCGCGGGTTTCGCGGCGGCGTTTTGCTTTCTGTTTTTGGTCGGCGCGTTTGACTGCGGCGGCGCGGCGGGCCGCGCGTTCCTCTGCGGAGGTTGCATGCTTCCATCGCGCGTGGTGTTTGACGCCGCGTGTTGTCACGGGTGGGCGGTTCTCCGTGATGGTGGGCGCGGGAGTTCCGGGACCGTGGAGAGGTTCCCGCGCCCGTGGCTTTCCAGCCACTTTTGCAGAGTCTACACCTTCCTGGCCGCCGCGCGAGTTTTGCGCGGCGGCTCTGTGCCGTTGCTTTTACTCTTTGCTGTTCGGGGTTGGGGCCCCGAACAGAGTGGATGGTGTGGTGGTGGATTTTTCTTTTGCCTATAGGGATGCGAGCGAAGGACGCCGTGATGCCCGGACCGGATTCGGCGCAGCCCCCAGTGGCCGCCGCTTTTTGGCGGGCGCGGATGGGGGGCGAGCAAGGGCGGCGCGGGGGCCACGGGGACCCGCCGCAGGCGGTGGAGGCCGCACCACCGCGACGCCCCCGCGCCCGGGGCCGCAGCGGAGCGGAGCCGCATGCGACCGGAGGGAGCGGGGTGCGGCGACGCGGAGCGAGGAGGGGAGCCCGCCGCGCGAAAGCGCGAATGCGGGCGCGGGGCGGAACGGTCGGCGGCACGATTGCGCGCGCAGGCCGCCCCGGCGAGCGACGGAGGAGCGGAGGGTGCGGAGCGCACGGCGGCTGCCAGCGCTTTTTGCTGGCAGCCGACGATGCGGCCCGCGTACAGATTAGGGGGCGATGGGGTCAGGGGAAGCGGGGGAACGCCCCCGCTGCCCCTGTGCTGACGCGGCCCACGGATGATTGGACACCGGGGAGCTGCAGGGTTCGCGCGCGGCGATTTATCCGGATGAACGCGCTCCACTGGCGGGGATGCTCACCGGCGCGCCCGACGAGGGGCGCGGCGGGGCGCTGGTGTGCGTGGTGCGTCCGTGCCTGGCTCTGACGCCGTGCGTGTACACGCTTCGCGGGATCCCGTGGGCCGTGTACACGCCGTGCCGGCGCTGGCTTACTTCATGGTGGAGATTGCGGCGTCGAAGAGTTTTCGCGCGGCTGCCTGGGCCTTCTTCGAGGCGCTGGTGTCCCACGTCGAGTGCTTTGGCATGGGGATGAGGATTGCGCGCGTGGTGTAGAAGTCGCCGATGACCACGGCGGCTTCTCCTTCGAGGTGGGCTTTCAGGTTCGCGCGGAACTCTCTGACGCTGACTCTGTTCTGTGGCATGGCGTTCCTTTCGTGGAGCTGGGGATTGTGTACACGCTGGCGATCGCGGGTTGGGTGTCGTGGTAGATTTGGGCTGCTATCCGCAGCGGAGGGCGTCGGGGCCGTGAGGCTTGGACGCCCTTTTGCTTTTAGGTGTGTTCCTCATCGTTTGGTGGTCCGGGTTTAATGGACACCGTTACGTCGTCGCCGCTGACTTTGAACTTCATGGTGACCGGGCATTTGCTGTCGAGAATCTCTAGGATTGGCGACATGGCGCGGTGGAGCTCGCAGACGGCGGCGGTGATGTGGGCGCGGCGTTCGAGGGTTTTGTCCGTGCGGCCCGGGGTTCCGGGAAGGCGCGGTTGGTCGCTCATGGTGTCCTCGGTTTGCGCTGGCGTTCCTGTTCTTCGTGGGCGCTGTTGTAGAGGAGCTCGATTTGCTCGCGGCTGAGTTCGTCGAGTGCGGAGCGGTAGGTTTCTGCCCTGGTGGCTGACCAGGCTAGCCCGCGTGAGAGGCCTTCCTGTTCGCGTCCGGTTTGCCCTGGGTAGCGGAGGCCGACGAGGAAGTCTGTCGCCATGCGTTTGAATTCGTCCGTTTTGGTTTTGGTGGCGGTCATGGTTTCCTCGCCCGTGGGCCGCCGTCGTCGAGGATGATGGCGCTTTCCTCGTTGAGGACGTGGCGGGTGGTGGCGCACTCGTCGCATCGCCACCACGCGCGAAATTGGGTGTCGCGGGTGTGGACGGTGACGAATTCGCAGGTACTGCACCGGAGCATGGCTTTGGCCGCGCGTGGCCTGTCGCCTACCGCGCAGCTTCTTTCTTCATGCGGGTTGCGGTGAGCGTCAGGCTCAGATGGGCGTCGTGGCGGTCCTTCTTCGTTGTCGCCTCCGAAAAAAAGCCGAGTAGGGCGTTGGCGATTGCTCTGCGTATGGATGTTCCCTCCGCCGTGAGCTTCGCCATTTGTGGCCCCCACTTTCGGTGCTGCCAAGTGAGGACCAATCGGTAGGTTTTCCTTGACGACATGGTTGGTGTCCATCCTTTTCTCCGGGACCAGGCGGAATACGCCGCCCCGGTGTACGAATCCTTTTTGGTTTTTCACTGCTTCACCTCCGTTGCTGGTTTGGCTTTGGTGAGGTTGAACGGGTGGAGTTCGGCCAGGAGGCCGCGCAAATACTCCGGGTCGCGCGGCGCGATGTAGTAGAGGGTGGAGTCCATGCGCTTGTGTCCTAGGAGCTGCTGGACGGCGCGGAGGTCGTGTGTCCGGTCATAGAGGGCGGTGGCCACGGTGCGGCGTAGATCGTGGACGTTGAGCTGCGGGTCCACGCCGGCTTTCTTTTTGATGGAGTGCCACCAGTTGGTGAGCGAGTGCGCGGACTGGTGACGCCAGCCGAGCGAGCGGATTACTGGGTCGTCGAGGGAGATGCTGGCGGCAAGGGAGAACATTGGTTCTATCTCGTCGGGCAGTGGGAGGGTGGACACCGATTGTCCTTTGCGGTGGATGGTGATTGCCCGCTCCTCTGGATTCCACTCGCGTGGTGTGAGGCTGCGGGCTTCGTTGTGGCGAAGGCCGAGGTAGCGGCAGAGCATGAGAAAGCACCTGAACCATAGGGGGCTGAGGTCGATGAGTTTGTGGAAGTCCTCGGGCGAGCAAATCACGGTGCGCGGCGAGGGTTTGAGGACGCGGGGCACGTCTTCTGCGTGGTGTGTGTTGGCGTGGCGGTCGACGAAGCTGAGGAAGCGCTTCAGCGAGTTGCGGCGGCCCCACACGGTGGACGTGGCGTTGCGGTCTTTCCACCGGAGGACGAGTTGTTCGATTAGGGGTTGGTTGAGCTGCCACGGTGTCAGCTCGCGCCAGATTTCGCCCGCCTCCTTGATCGCCTGGTAATCGTTGTGGCGGTGTTCGCGGCCCTCACACCAAGCCTCCGCGAGCTGGCCGAGTTTCCCGAGGCGTGGGCTTTTTTTTCGTGCGCTGCCCGCTGCATTTTCCGCTGGATGCGGGCTGCGGCGGCTTTGGTGCGGTACCCTTTGCGGTGGCGGTGTCCGTTCTCATCCCGCCAGTCTGCGAAGTAGAGACTTCCCTTTTTTAGCATGTGGCCTCCTGGTCACGTGCGGGGTTATATCCCGGGAAGTCTCCTCCTCCAACAGAAAAGCGCGAAAACAGCGGGATTTATGACGGCGGTGTCCAGCAAGTGTCCAAACGTGCCAGCGCCCGACAAGGCGAATCCACACCTTTCAACAGGCGAAGCCCCGGCAGGACTGGACACCACAGCACACCCCGGGGAGCTTGAGAGCCACTCACGTGGAATTCAGGCTCCTCTCCTATTTTCAGCCGGCTTTTTTGCGAATATGACGGAGGGGAAAATCCTGGTCAGGAATTTGCGTCGCGGCTGGACTTGGGAAAACTCTCCAGAGCCGATTCTTCGTCGGGAAATTCAGGAAAAACCTGGTAGAGCTGCGTCACCTTCAGAATTTCTTCCACCTTCGGCGCGAGTCCAACCACCTTCATTGCGCCGCCTTTTTTGACGACGGCGAGATAATTGCGAACAAGTTCGCCGATTCCGGAGCTATCCAGGTAATCGAGCCCGTTCAGATTCAGGACGATGTTGTTGTCTCCCTGCCGAAGCAGGCGTTGAATCGCCTCGCGAAACGCCTGGCCTTCGAAAGAAGTGAGGCGACCGCTGACATCTATGAGCGTCACTTTGTCGGCCTGCCGGATTTGAATGCTGAAACTCAAGGTCGAGTCCTTTGTATGGAAGAGGTGATGATTCTACATTGAACTGCGAAGAAGGCAAGGGGAGGAGAGGCGCCGCCAAATGAAAATTTATTCACGGAATTTATTGACGAAACATGACGCGGAGACCACGGCGCCAGCTTTCGGCAAGGCCGACGCGGATGATTTCCATGTCGCGGGAAAGATACCGTTGAAGGGTGTCGGTGGTGGGATGAAAGCGGAGAGCGGGCGCGATCAGATAGACGAGTGGGGGTGCGGATTGGAGCTCGAGTCCCGGGAAATAGCCGTAACGCGCGAAGTCCGCTTGCGATTGATGCCAGCGAATGCGAGACCAGTAGTCCGCGGCCTGGAAGGGGAGATCGACGTTTTCTGTGGCCTTGAGTTCCAGAATGGCCAGGCGGCGGCTGCGCGTGACGCACAATAAATCAAGGATCCCGTGCTGGCCGGCGACCTGGGCGAATATCTGCTCGTAGACGTGTTCGGGATCGAGTGAGATATCAATGCGGGTGACATCCTGGCAGACGAGGGTTTGCATCCAGCGCTCCGCCTGTGCGCGATAGAGGGCGTGGCGGACGTTGCTGGCCAGCGGGCTGCGAAAATTTTGCAGGTTGGCGATTAGTTGTTTCAACGCGGGCTCATTTTTGTTGCGGAGTTCTTCCCAGGTGGAGTCGCTGCCAAAGTAGATTTTATTTTGCTGCCAACGGGCGAAGGCGAGCCCGCGAAAACGCAAAACCACTTCCTGGCTATGAGGCGTGGCGTGGGCGCGAATGGACTCGGGGCTGAAAGCGATAAGAGGTGCCAGCGCGGAGGATGCGCGGTCGAGCAGGAGTTGCGTCTCGCGGCGCGGCACGAGCCAGGAGGCTACGTTGCCATTGGCGCAGGGATCGACACAGTTCAAGGTTTCGCTGAGGGGATCGAGTTCGTAGACTTCGACAGCGAGGCCTTCGCGGAGGGCGCGGAGACGGTTCGCGACGATGGCGGATTTTCCCTTGGGAAGGATTAAGCGCAGGGTGGCGAGGCCGGCGCGTTTCGCGGACTGGCGGGACTTTTCGAGCCACAGCAATCCGTAGGTGAGACTGCTATCGAGCGCGTCCTGCGATTCGCCTTCAGGGACCGCGAGGAACGCGACGTTCGAGGGGCCGCGGCGAAGGATTCCGCGAGTGTAGATTTTGGAGAGCGAATGCTCGAGATCCTGGGCGACCGAGATTTTTTCGAGGGTTTCGTCGGGAAATTGTTCCGCGAGGATGCGGCGCAACTGCTCGCAGTAGCCTTCGCGCGAAAGATCGCGCGGGCCAGGGGCGTATTCGAGGCGGACGATTTCGAGGCGCTCGGGCCGGGCGCGGCCGAAGCGCTCGACGGCTAGAGCGAGACGGTCCTGGGAATTGCCGGTGATGGCGACGACCCGGCGGGTGACATTGCAGCTTTCCGACCACAAGTGAAGCAGAGGCTTCTCCGAATTTCCGCGGATTTCCCAGGAGAGCGGCGATGCCGAGGTGACGCGGCCGCCGTTTTCGCGGATCTCTACTGTTCCCGGGACGAGAATCTCCTGGAGGCTGGCACGCAGGTCTTCGGCCAGATTCATAGCAACAGTCTAATATAACGATGGCGTTACTTAGCAACTATTTTAATATAGCGAGTTGTAAATAGCTGACGTGGACCGCAGGCTGCTGCAGATTCCAACTGGAAGGCACACGATCGAAGGAGATGGAGAAGCTGCGTTTCTGGCCGGGACCCAGGGCGACAGGCGGAATACCCAGGACACTCCTCGTTTCCCTGAGAACCACTTGATGAAGGTCGTCGAAGAATTCGACGGTGATGCTCATGCCGGCGACAGTCTGTTGGCCGGCGTTTACGGCGTCGGCGTCGAGGATGGTTACTTCCTGGTGGAGGAAATTCTCCGCGCGGCTAAGGGCGATGTTTTCGATCTGGATGCTTTTTGCGTAAGCCAGCTCGGCCGTGCTCATGGGCACGGAAACATTGGGTCGGCTGACACGGGAAGCGCTGCCGGATGGGGCCTTGAAGGCGAACCAGAACGACAGGGCAATCGCGATGACGACGAGAGCTCCGAGAAGGATGTTCAGCGGAAGCGGTTTGCGCTGTTCGGGCTCCGGCGGATTTTGCAAAATTTCCTGCATGGACTTTCCTTGCCGCGCCTTGCCGCCGATTTCGCAGCCGGGAAAACAGTCTAGCGGCCGACTTGCAGGCGCAGGACTAGCGGCTCCGGCAATTTTGCGTCGCGCATGCGTTTTTGCACGCCGGCGATGTCGTAGGGAACGCGCCAGAATTCGACCGTATGGTTATCAAGATCGGCTATGGCGAAACCGGCGCGCGGATCGGTGTCGCGGGGCTGGCCGATGGAACCGGGATTCAACAAATAGCGCTTGGTGTCTTCGAGGCGTAGAGCGCAACGCGACTCGTTGCTCCGAGGGTGCAGAGAGAGGACCTCCAATTCAGGGTCCTGGTAGGCAAAGCCGCCTTGATGATGGGTGTGTCCAAAAAAAGTTACCTGGCTTGTGGAATCGAGGAGTCCTTCGAGAGCTTGCGAAGGTGTGAAGACGTATTCGTCTTCATCCTGAAACGCGCCGTGGACGAGCACAACTCCTTCGGCTTCGAGAGGGCCCTGAGGAAGGCCGGCGAGCCAACCCAGATTTTCGTTCGAAAGTTGAGAACGCGTCCAATTGACGGCTGCTTTTGCGACGGGATTAAAGTCGTCGGTAGGCATGAGTTCGGCGACAGCTTTGTCGTGATTCCCGCGGATGGTAACGGCGCCGAGTTCGCGGATGCGAGAGGTGACTTCGTTGGGATCCGGACCATAGCCGACGACATCGCCGAGGCAAATCAGGCGCTGCCAGCTCCCCTCGGCGGCGTTGAGAGAGGCTTCCAGAGCTGACAGATTTGCATGGATATCCGTAAGGACTAAAAGTCGCATCCCGGGGTTCCGGACCTTTCAAGAGTATAGATGAAGCCGGGGAAAGCTGCACACGCCAAAGTAATTATTTCCAGGCCCTGGCGGAGAATGTGTTGTAGGTGGCAAAAATGTAACAAAAAAATTGGGGCAATCGACGAAACATTCGGCTAGTGGAGTTCGTCTATACCAGTGCAGCCGAGTTTCAGGCTGTTTGGGACGGATAGAGATTAAAAAACGAAACCCCGCGGTGGCAGCCGCGGGGCAAGTGACACGCAGTTTTTCCGGCTGTTGGACCAGGAAGAAGAGGTGTCGTCATCGAGAGGCTACTCTTCGCCTGCCCGTGTGTCAATACTCCTTCCGTTTTGAACAAGTCTCGGTTGACTCGCTCCTCGAAAGGAATGACACACATGAAAAGCAATACGTTAGTCCGCAGTCTGGCTCTGGCCGCCGCCCTCGCGATGACAGTTCCCATGTTCGCCAAACCGGTGGCAAAGGCTCTTGCAGTTCCGCACTCCGTAAAGTTCGGCAATGTGGATGTGAAGGCCGGCGATTATCGCGCCATGATCGACGACAACCACCTGACACTTCTGAACGGCAAGAAAGTGATTGCAGAGTCCGGGGGCCGCTGGGAAGACCGCAGCCAGAAGTCGCAGTACACGGAAATCGTGTCGAACAGCGACGGCCGAGTGCTGGAACTGCGCTTTGAAGGCAAAGCACAGGTATTTGTCCTCTCCGAGTAAAGGGAGCGCCCGTGAACTTTCCTGACCCGATGCGTGGGGAGCTGGCTTCGATGGCAGCTTCCCTCCTCGTTCTCCTCTCGGGGGAACTATTGAAGTGGCAATTTCCGGCGGTGGCCGCCGGGGAGAAGTTGAATTCGCTTGCAAGCGCGTTGCGTACGATAATCCCGCATTCCGCCTTCGCGCTGATTCGCCGCTAGCGGATCAGCATGCAATCCCCATAACTGTAAAAACGATAGCGTTCAGCCACCGCGTGGCGGTAGGCCTTAAGGATATTTTCGCGCCCTGCGAACGCGGAAACCAGCGCCAGGAGCGTGGATTTCGGCAGGTGGAAGTTTGTGAGCAGCTTGTCCACCACGCGGAAGTTGTGGCCGGGGAGTAGAAAAATTTCGCCCTCGGCTCGGCCGGCGGAGATTAATTCCCTTCCTCCGGCATTGACAGCGCGAGCCGCTGCATCCTCCAGAGTACGAACCACGGTCGTTCCCACCGCGAGAATCGGGCGGGACCGCGATTTTGCTTGCCGAATTTTTTCGGCGACCTCCGGAGCAATTTCGTAGGCCTCGGAGTGAATTTTGTGTTCTTCGAGGGTTTCGGTGTGGACGGGTTGGAATGTGCCGAGGCCGACGTCGAGCGTGACTTCGCAGAGTTCGCAGCCTTTTGCCTTGAGTTGGTCGAGAACTTCCGTTGTGAAGTGCAGGCCCGCCGTGGGCGCGGCAACCGCGCCCGGGCGCCGCGCATAAACGGTCTGGTAACGCTGGCGGTCTGAGGTTTCGTCGGGACGATCGATGTACGGGGGAAGCGGGACGTGGCCAAGCAGTTCCAGATTCTCCTCGACGGAAAGAGTATTCCGCGAAATGAAGCGGACGGTGCGAATTCCCAGTTCGCCGCGTGAAAGAATTTCAGCTTCGAGTTCGCCTGCCCCAAACTGCACTTGTTCGCCTACCTGCATTTTCTTGCCTGGACGGACCAGGGCTTCCCAGATATCGGCTTCGAGTTTTCGGGTGAGAAATACTTCCACGTTTCCGCTCAAGTGTTCGCGGACTGTTTTGCGAGACGGCTTTTGCGAGTGAACGCCGAGACGCTTGCCGAAGAGGCGAGCGGGAATTACGCGGGCGTCGTTGAAGACAATCAGTTCGTCGCCGGTGAGGAAGTCGACGAGGTTTGCGAACTGCGCGTCTTCCAGACGATCGGCTGCTCGCTGGACGACGAGCAATCGAGAAGAATCGCGACGGTCCAGGGGTCGCTGGGCGATGAGGCCAGACGGGAGGTCGTAATCGAAGTCGTCGACGCGCATGGAGAATGACTATAGCAAGAAGTGTGCGGTGGCGAGAAACGAGGGTCATTCAGCGGAGAAACGGCTGGAAGCGAGCACAGCAATCGTCTATATGTATAACATAAAACAAGACATAAAATGGCATGTAGAGCATGTTTAAATTACTTGACAATATAGCACTAAGATTTTATGCTCTTGTTAATATAAGTCATGGGGGACTTAGCAATGAGAACTACAATCAGTCGTTTTGAACTCTTTCGGACCAACTCGCTTCAGGAGCAGATCGGCCGCCTCTTTAACGAGGCCTTTGAGCCCACTTCGGACGAGTCCAGCATCACCACCTGGGCGCCCGCGGTTGACATTTTTGAAACCGGGCACGAACTGGTGGTCAAGGCGGATCTTCCGGACATCAAAGCGGAGGAACTCGACATTCGTGTCGAAAACAATATCCTGACCATTCGCGGTGAGCGGAAGTTTGAGAAGAAGGTGAACGAAAACAACTACCTGCGCGTGGAGCGTTCGTATGGTTCGTTCAGCCGGAGCTTCTCGCTGGCCAACACCGTGAACAGCGAGGCGATCAAGGCCGAGTACAAAAACGGCGTCCTGACGCTGACGATCCCGAAGCGTGAGGAAGCCAAGCCAAAGCAGATCAAGGTGAACGTGGAAGCGCCGGCGGTGGCTGCGGCGGCAGGCCGGTAATTTAGAAAAGTGACAGCACGGCGAATCCCGCCGTGAGGTAGCATACGGGGCTGGCTGAAAAGCCGGCCCCTTTTCATGAAGAAGTGAGTTTGCGGGGGAATTATGTTGCGTTTCGACAAAATGACCGTGAAGGCCCAGGAGGCCGTGCAGGAGGCGCAGGAGATTGCGGCGCGGCACGAGAACCAGGCGATTGAGCCGCTGCACCTGCTGGTGGCGCTGGTGGAGCAGAAGGACGGCGTGGTGCCGCCACTGCTGGCGCGGCTGGGCATCCGCAATGAGTTGCTGATGCAGGACGTGGACCGGGAGATCAGCCGGCTGCCGAAGGTGCAGGGATTCGGGCAACATCACATGAGCCGGGCGTTGAACGACGTGCTGGAGCGGTCCTTTGACGAGGCACAAAAGTTCAAGGACGAGTACGTTTCGACGGAGCACTTGTTCCTGGCGATAGCCGCGGCGGAGAGCGATCCGGCCGGAAGATTGCTGAAGAAGCAGGGTGCTTCGCATGAAGCGATTCTGCAGGCGCTGGCGGGGGTGCGCGGCAGCCAGCGGGTAACTTCGCAGAATCCGGAGACGACCTATGCGTCGCTGGAGAAGTATGCGCGCGATCTGACGGATCTGGCGCGGCGCTCGAAATTGGACCCGGTGATTGGGCGCGACGAAGAGATTCGCCGCGTGATGCAGATTCTGGCGAGGCGTACGAAGAACAACCCGGTGCTGATCGGGGAACCCGGCGTGGGGAAGACCGCCATTGTCGAGGGACTGGCGCAGCGGATTGTGTCCGGCGACGTGCCCGACGTTTTGAAGACGAAGAGGCTGGTGGCGCTGGACATGGCGGCACTGGTGGCGGGCGCGAAGTTTCGCGGAGAGTTTGAGGAACGGTTGAAGGCGGTGCTGAAGGAAGTTTCGGAGGCCGAAGGGCAGATCATCCTCTTCATTGATGAACTGCACACGCTGGTCGGCGCGGGGGCGGCCGAAGGCGCGATGGATGCCTCCAACATGCTGAAGCCGGCGCTGGCGCGCGGCGAGTTGCGGGCCATTGGCGCGACGACGTTGAACGAATACAAGAAATACATCGAAAAGGATCCGGCGTTGGAGCGGCGGTTTCAGCCGGTCCTGGTTTCCGAGCCGACCGTAGAGGATACGATTGCGATTCTGCGCGGCCTGAAAGAGCGGTATGAAGTGCATCACGGCGTGCGCATCAAGGACGCGGCGATTCTGGCGGCGGCAACGCTGTCGCACCGCTACATCTCCGACCGGTTCCTGCCCGACAAGGCGATTGACCTGATCGACGAAGCAGCGGCAAGCCTCCGCATGCAGATCGATTCCCTGCCGACGGAAATTGATGAAATCGAACGGCGGATCATGCAGCTGGAAATCGAGCGGCAGGCTCTGCTGAAGGAAACGGATAAGCATTCGGTGGAGCGGCGCGCGCAGATTGAGAAGGAACTGGCGAAACTGAAAGAAGATTCCAGCGGGCGCAAGGCGCGCTGGCAGGCGGAGAAGGATGCGATCGGCAAAATCCGCAAGCTGAAGGAACAAATTGAACAATTGAAGGCGGAGGCGGAGCGCTACGAGCGCGCTGGCGATTTGGCCAAGGTGGCCGAGATCCGTTACGGAAAAATTGCGCAAGCGGAGCGCGAGTTGAACGCCGCACAGGAGCGATTTGCGGCGGTGCAGAAAGACGCGCCGATGCTCAAGGAAGAAGTCGACGAAGAGGACATCGCCAAACTGGTGAGCAAGTGGACGGGGATCCCCGTGGGCCGCTTGCTGGAGGGCGAAGCGCAGAAACTGGTGCACATGGAAGAGCGGCTGCGGCAGCGCGTGATCGGGCAGGACGATGCGCTGTCGCGCGTGGCGAACGCGGTGCGGCGCAGCCGGGCAGGGCTTTCGGACGCCAAGCGGCCGATCGGCTCGTTCATTTTCCTGGGGCCAACGGGCGTGGGCAAGACGGAACTGGCGCGGGCACTGGCGGAATTTTTGTTCGACGACGAGAAGCTGATGATACGGATTGACATGTCCGAGTACATGGAGAAACACACGGTGTCGCGGCTGATCGGCGCGCCTCCGGGATACGTCGGATACGAAGAAGGCGGGCAGTTGACGGAACAGGTTCGGCGCCATCCCTACTCGGTGATTCTGTTCGACGAAATCGAGAAGGCGCATCCGGACGTGTTTAACGTGCTGCTGCAGATTCTGGAGGATGGGCGGTTGACGGACGGGAAGGGCCGCACGGTGGATTTCCGGAACACGGTGCTGGTGATGACGAGCAACGTGGGTTCGACGGCGATTTTTGAGTTGTCGGAAAAAGATCCGGAGCGGGCGCGGAAGGAAGCGATGGAAGCGCTGCGAGCGGCATTCCGGCCGGAGTTCATCAACCGGATTGACGAAATCGTGATCTTCAATCCGCTTGGAAAAGAAGAACTGGCGCGAATCGTCGGGTTGCTGCTGAAGAGCGTGGAGAAACTTTTGGCGGAACGGCAGATCACGCTGGAGATCGCTCCAGAGGCGACGGAAGTGCTTCTGCGGGAGGGTTACGATCCGGCGTACGGGGCGCGGCCACTGCGGCGGACGATTCAGCGGCTGATTCAGGATCCGCTGGCGATGCAGATCCTAGAGGGGAAAGTGTTGCCGGGAGACCGCGTTCGAGTAGATCGCGATGGGCAGAAAGAGGCCATGCGGTTCGAGCGGGTGACGGCGAAGCAGCCGGCGGCGGCAGGAAAGAAGTAACGATGTAAAGAAGCAATGA
>DATMMG010000064.1:0-8420 GCA_035569815.1 Candidatus Methylomirabilota bacterium | reverse complement strand
AAAGTCCACGGATTCCTCAAGCTCGAGCGCCGCCCCAATCCCCGCCTCCTCGTCTCCCGCAATCCTCTCTACTTCGAGGCCGAAGAGGTCGACCGCCTCTCCGAACAGGTCTACATTCTCAAGCATTCCTGGATCACCATTTGCGATCCGCAGAAACCCACGTGGCAGTTTTTCGCGCCGAAGGCCAAACTCACCGTCCAGCAACACGTCGCCATGGTCAATTCCAATTTCCGCCTCTACCGCATTCCACTTGTCTGGCTGCCCTACGCGACCGCCCCCGCCGGAGAGCATGTTCGCGAATCCGGATTCCTCTTGCCGCTCATCGGCAACAGCACCCAGAAAGGATTCATTTTCGGCGACGCCTTTTATTGGGCTCCACGCACATGGTTCGACACCACCCTCGGCTTCGATTACTTCAGCAGCCGCGGCACCGCGCAGCGCGGCCAGATTCGCGCACGCCCCTTCGAGGGCACCTCCATTCGCTACGACTATTTCGGCGTAATCGACCGCGGCATTCCCCAACCCACCGGCCCGCCGATCAAACAGGGCGGCCATCAACAGACTTTGGAAGTGCAATCCCTCTGGCATCACGGCTGGCGCTTTGTCACCGACGTCAACCAGCTTTCTTCCCTCACCTTTCAGCTCGCCTTTGGCGACACCTACAGCGACGCCATCAATTCGGAAATTCGCAGCGCCATCTTTCTGACCAACAATTTTCATGGCTTCAGCTTTAACGTGGCCAGCATCAGCGACCGCAGTTATCTGGAACTCACCCCTCCCTTTAACGTCTACCTCCGTAGCGAGCCGGAAGCGCGCTTCAGCTCCGTCGAGCAGGCCCCCTGGCAGAAGTTGCCGGTCTATTTCTCCTTCGACTCCTTTTCTGGAGCGGTTCATCGCGAAGACCAGTTCCTCGATACCCCGAATTTCGTCGCGCGCACGGAGTTCGCTCCCAAAGTCACCATCCCCTTTCATTTCCACGATCTCTTCGGCCTCACTGCCACCGCCGCTTTTCGCACCACCTATTACGGCGATTCGCTCAACGCCAATTCCGTTCTCACCGGAGACTCCATTACCCGCAACACCGGCGAATTCGCCCTCGAACTTCGCCCCGCCACGCTCGAACGTTTCTTCGACCGCCCGCGCACTCATCGCCGCTACAAGCACACCATCGAGCCCGAGGCCACCTATCGTTACGTCACCGGCGTTCACAACTTCGCCGACTTCGTGCGCTTCGACAGCAACGCCACCCTCACCGACACTAACGAAATCGAATACGGCATCGTCCAGCACCTCTTCGTGAAATCCGGCGACGCCCAGCCCGTCGATTTCCTCTCCTGGCGCCTGGTGCAGAAACACTATTTCGATCCCACCTTCGGCGGCGCGCTCATTCCCGGTCAGCGCAATGTCTTCGAGGCGCTCGATTCCATCACCGCGTTCGCTTTCGCCTCCACCCCGCGCAACTGGTCGCCCATCGTCAGCGACCTCAAGCTAACCCCCGGCGGCCACTACGATGCCGAGCAGATCCTCGAATACGACACGCAGCTCCACAAGCTCACCACTATCGGTACGCTCCTCAAGCTCAAGCCCTATCGCGAATATTTTTTCACCCTCGCGCATTTTCGTCTTCAGGGCGATCCCATCGTGCAGCCTCTCACCCAGCAGATTCGCGTCATGATGGGCTATGGAGAGTTGAACACCAAGGGCATCAACGCCTCCGCCGGCATCAGCTACGACATCAACAGCGGAACCTTGCAAAACCAGTTCGTCCAGCTCGGCTACAATGGCGGTTGTTGCGGCCTCACCGTTGAATACCGCCGCATCAATCTCGGCACCGTGCGCGATGAAAATCAGTTTCGTGTTGCTTTGATACTCGCCAACCTCGGCAGCTTCGGCAATCTCCGGCGCCAGGAACGGATTTACTGATGCCCCTCGACGCGGGCCTCGCCTTTTCTACGATTGCTGATATTGGAAAACTCTATCGCCGCCGCAAGCTTTCTCCCGTCGAACTCACCCGATTTCTTCTGGAACGCATCGCTCGCTTGAATCCGCGTTTGAATGCCTATCTCGCGCTCAATTCCGAACTTGCCCTGAAAGACGCCGCTGCCGCCGAAGCCGCACTTTGCGCCAAGTCCCGCCGCAAAGGCAGCCGCGACCTCGGCCCGCTCTACGGGATCCCCATATCGCTCAAAGACAATCTCTACACCGCAGGACTTCGCACCACGGGCGGAGCCGGCTTCCTTCGCGACTTTCTTCCCCTGCAAGATGCCGCTGTTGTCACTTCGCTGAAGAATGCCGGCGCCATCCTCCTCGGCAAAACCACCCTGCACGAATTCGCGTACGGCGTCACCAGCAACAATCCCCACTTCGGCCCCGTTCGCAATCCCTGGGACCTCGACCGCATCCCCGGCGGCTCCAGCGGCGGCTCCGCGGCTGCGCTCGCCGCGGGACTTTGCTATGGCAGCATTGGCACCGACACCGGCGGCTCCATCCGTATTCCGGCCTCGCTTTGCGGCATCGTCGGGCTGAAACCCGGCCTCGGCCGCGTCAGCGCCGAAGGCGCGATTCCACTCTCCACCACGCTCGATTTCGTTGGCCCCATGGCACGCACCGTCGCGGACGTCGCCTTGCTCTTCGAAGCCATCGCCATTCCAGAAAAAGTCAACCGACGCCCACCCGCCGCTCGAAGCCAGAATCTTCGCCTCGGCATCCCCAAACATTTCTTCCTCGACGTCGTCAGTCCCGAAATTCAGCAGGCGTTCGAATCCTCGCTCGTCACTTTGAAAAAATTGGGAGCAAAACTAAAGGAAGTATCCCTGCCCTACCTGAAAGAAACCGAGGACGCCGGCAATCAGATCGCCTGGGCCGAGGCGACTCACTATCACCAGCAAGCCGGCTGGTATCCGCTCCACGCAGCCGATTACGGCGATGACGTCCGTTCACGCCTCGAAATGGGCGAAAAGGTTTCCGCGCTCGATTATCTGCGCGCGCTCGACCTCCGTGAAAAATTCATCGCCGGATTCCACCTCGCCCTTCTCGAAAACGAAGTGGATGCTCTCGTCACTCCAACCACGCCGATCGCCGCCCCGCTCATCGGCGAAGAAAACATTTCCATCGCCGGCAAGGATCACTCCACGCGCGCCCTTCTCTTGCGCCTCAATCGCCCCGCAAACCTCGGCGGCATTCCCGCCATCTCGGTTCCCTGCGGACTGACCCCCGCCGGTCTTCCCGCCGGCCTGCAATTCCTAACCGCCGTCCCCGGCGAATCCCTCCTCCTCGAACTCGCCGCCCGGTTCGAACAAGCCCACCCCCTAAACTCCCGCCCCGACCTAAGCCATCTCGAATAACCCGGGCCTTGTAGGGGCGGCTTTAGGCCGCCTGCTTGTTTTTCTCCGCCATTGTAGGGGAGGAGCTCGCTCCGCCTTCTTGGGTTACTTCCGCCTTTGTAGCGGCCACCGCCTGCCCTGAGCGTAGCCGAAAGGTCCGTGGCGGGCGCATTTACGCACCCTCAAAAACTCATCATCCCCGCACTATCCGTCGTCACCGCCCTCTTCCTCTCCATCACCCAACTCCCAATCAAATACCCCAGCGTCCCCGTAACCATGCCCCCAAAAATATCCGCAATATAGTGATACCGTCCCCAGATCGTGGACACGCACATCAGCAACACCAGCGGCGCCATCACCCAGAACAACCACCGCCGGAATCTCCACGCTCCCCACAGCACCGCAATCGATCCCGCCACATGCTCCGACGGAAACGCCGCGCCCCTCACCCGCCCATAATGCTCGATAAAATTAATCGTCGCTGTGATCGGCCCGCCGTCCAGCGGCGCTTTCCACTGTCCCGCCATTGAGAACCACGGGCTCTCGATCGGGAAAAACATTGCAATGATGTACCCGATCGAATAGCTCACCATCGAGTAGGTCATCACCGACCAGTACGCCTTCCACTCCCGCCGGAAATACAGAATCCCGCCCAGCACCAGCAAATATACGAAATACGTCAGGTACGCCAGCTGCATGAACTCGTTCCGCCCCGGCGTCACAAACTGCTCCATCCAGATCGAAGGATGCACTCCCGTCATCCAGTGATCGAACGTAATCAATTTCGCGTCCTGCCAGTTCGGGGTCACCAGCGTCATCAACTGCGCCAGCTCTTCAAAACAAAACAGGAAAAACAAATGCGGATACCAGTGCCGCCAGAAATGCCACCACTGCCCAGCCCACGATTCGCCGCGAGCGCGGCAGCGTTCCGCCGATTGCCCCTGTATCAGGCAAAGCAGCAGCACCACACAAACCACAATCGCCCGCACACCCAGCATCCGCAACGGGTGTCGCAAATGCTCCGCGAACAGCGCGATCAGCACACTCGACACGCCAAAATACGCGAACGCCGCCCGCTCAAACGCACCGCACGCCGCCCATGCCGCCGCCGCTTCCCTCCGCAGCAGACCCGGCGCCCGCTCGCTCATCCCCTCCGCAGCTCCCAAGAAACCCGCCTCCCCCTCATACGCATCCGAAACCGCCAGCGCCGGCGCGGCTCCCTGTGTTTCCACCATTCGTATCTTCTCACTGTTCATGAATGTGTTCCGATCGTTTGAAGTTTTACTTTTTCCTTAAGTGCATGATCCGAAGCAAACTTCTTCTCCTGGTGCCAGTGCCAGATCGCCCAGTCGCGCAAATTCGCCGTGGCCGCCAGTTCTTTTCCCGGATTCACGGCATGCGCGTGCCCCACCGCGTCAAGCATCGCCCGGTCCGACAGCGTGTTCCCGTAAGCGTGTGATTCTCGCAAATTCATTTGCATCGCTCGTGCCACCACTTCCATCGCTCTTTTCTTTGCTTCTCCGTAATTCGCTTCGCCCAGAACGTTTCCGGTGAAAACCCCGCCGCGTTCCTCCAGCCGCGTCGCGCTCACCAGCACTTCCCGCTCCAGCCCACGCGCCTCCAGTTCGCACTCCAACGCCATCGCCACTATCCTCGCCAGCGGTTTCACCATACCGCTCACCAGCACAATCTCGTGCCCGCGCCGCACGTGCCATTCCACGCGCGACACTCCTTCTTCGAAAAACGCAATCGGCTCCGCTGCCTCCAGAATCTGCTCTGCCCGCAATCCGCGCAGGTAGCGTTTGTTCCCGTGCGCGATCGCGGCCAGGCCTCGCGGCAGCAGCCGCGCCGCCTCCGCTCCCCAGTGCCCGTAATTCACCCACGGTATCGCGCCGATCCTCTTCAACTCCCGGAACAATTTCCGCTCCAGCGACGGCTCCGGCACCATCGTCCCGTCAATATCGAAAAACGCCCCCACGCGCCGCTCCTGCTCCCCCGCGCCGCTCATCCCGCGTCTCCCCGCGCTTCTTCCCCGGCGTTCGCCGCGGACAAGTTGCTGGCCAGAAATCTCCAACCTTCCACCAGCACCGGCAGCCCGCGTACCACGCAAAACACCCCCGTCATCCACGCCAGCGTCTGCGCACCCGCGCGAATCGCGGCGTGCATGTCCAGCGACACCGGACCCAGCAGCGCCACCGGACCCCGCGTCAGCGTTAACTCCAATCCCAAATAACAAAAACACGCGCACTTCATCGCCGCATAAAGTCCCCGGCTCCAGCGCGAAGCAACCAGCGCCTTCGCCCAGCCGCTCTGCAGCATCGCGTTCGCGCCCCATCCCGAATACCCGGCCTTCATCGCCAACCCGCGCAAAAAATCCGTCGCCGCCCCGCGCGCAAAAAACAGCATCGGCAGCCACAGCGACACCATCCCCACCACCGCAAAGTACGTAAAAAACATGTTCTCGATCACTCGGTCGCCCAGGATGTCCAGTTGTGCTCCCACCGGCGTCGCCATCTTTTTCCGCCGTGCGAGGTGCCCGTCCAGCGCGTCCAGCGCAATCGCCGCCACCGTAAGCGCCACGGCCAGCAGGTTCATCCAAGCCCCATGCCCAAACGCGCTGACCGCCAGAAATCCAACCGCCACTCGCAACAGCGTCACCTTGTTCGGTGTCCAAACCATGCGCACCTGCCGGGATAATTCCTCTCAATCCATTCCAGGCAATGGCCGGCCCATTCACCCTCCGTGCAACCTCCTCTTTTTCAATAGCCTGCAATCCACCCTTTCCCGCCACCCGCCAGCCAAATCAGTCACTTGTCTCTGTAACCTGTCTCCACCTTCCTTACTCCCATTGCTGCGTCTAACTCATCTGTATGCAAACGCCTCTCGAACATCCCGCCCTCCCTTTTGTGCGAGAATAGGGAGGCAAGCAACTCAGGACACGCCGCACCGCGCACGGCTAACTTTCGAATGTCACCGACAAGAGCCTCTCAACCATGACCGACGTCTCACTCGCAGGAGCCTTTCTCGCCGGGCTTATCTCCTTTCTGTCCCCGTGCGTGCTTCCCCTCGTCCCTGGCTACATCTCCATGCTCTCCGGCATCGGTGTCGAGCAGCTTCGCCAGGGCGAGACACCGAAGTCCGGCCTCTTCTCCTCCGCTCTCTCCTTTGTGATGGGTTTTTCCGTGGTGTTCATCGGCTTCGGCGCGTCCGCCAGCGCCGTCGGCGGCTTCCTCCGCCAGAACCGCGCCCTGCTCGCGCCCGTTGCCGGCGCGCTCATCATTCTTTTCGGACTTCACCTGCTCGGCGGCCTCTTGCGCATGAATCTCCGCGCCGGCCTGATTCTCGGCGCCGTGCTCGTGGCCCTCGGCATCGCCTCGCTCCTGCACCATGGACCGCTCTTCGCCGGACTCGGCGCCAGCCACTTTTTCTCGCTCTCCCTCATCGGCTTCTTCGGCCCGCAACTCGCCCGCTGGCTCAACCGTGACGTCCATCTCCGCAGCCAGGACACCAAGCCCGGTATCTTCAGCGGCTTTCTCCTCGGCTTCGCATTCGCTTTTGGCTGGACGCCGTGCATCGGCCCGATCCTCGCCACCGTCCTTACTCTCGCCGCCGCCAGCGAAACCGTTTCCCGCGGCGTGCTTCTCCTCGCCGTCTATTCCGCCGGACTCGCCGTGCCCTTTCTTCTCACCGCCGTCGGCCTCGGCGCGTTCCTTCGCTTCTACAAAAATTTCCGGAAATACCTGCATGCCGTGGAACTTTTCAGCGGCGCGTTGCTTCTCTTTGTCGGGGGCCTCGTCTTCTTCAACAAGCTGGCCTGGCTCTCGGGTAAACTAACCTTCTTGAACCGTTTTTCGATGTAAATTGGTGGGATAAACCGTTATGAAAAAAGTCGCACTCATCGTTCTCACTGTCGCCGTCCTCATCGGCGTCACCATCTATGCGGACAAGGCCACGCGCGTCTCCGGCGCCGGCGCCGTTCGCATGGATTCCAAGGTCTCCGGAAAGCCCGAGCCCGAACTCAAGCTGAAAACTGTCGATGGCAAAGACGTCTCGCTCGCCGACTTCAAAGGCAAAGTTGTCTTCGTGAATTTCTGGGCCACCTGGTGCGACCCCTGCCGCGTGGAAATTCCCTGGCTGATCGCCATGCAGAATAAATATGGCCCGAAAGGTTTCACTGTCGTCGGCATCGCGATGGATGAAGAGGGCAAGTCCGCCGTCGCGCCGTTCCTCGACAAGGAACGCTTCGACGTTGACGGGCAAAAGCTCCCGATGAACTATCCGATCGTTCTCGGCACCGACGAAGCCGCCGACAAATTCGGCGGCATCCTCGGCTATCCCAGCAGCTTTCTGATTTCCCGCGACGGCAAAATCGTCACCAAATTTCAGGGCCTCAAGAGTGAAGACGAACTCACCAAGGCCATCGAGTCGCAACTCTAAAAAGGCGCCCGCGCATGCTCTCCGAACACGACTTTCAAAAAAAGGCTGACCTCGCCTTCGAAGACTTGAAGAAGCGCCTTCTGAACCTTGGCGATGAACATGGCTTCGACGTCGAAGGGGAAAGCGGCAAGCTGGAAGTCATCTTCGAAGAGCCCGAGCCCGCCAAATTCGTCATCTCGCCCAACACGCCCATCCGCGAAATCTGGATCTCCGCTCTCTCCACCAGCTTTAAACTCGGCTGGTCCGAAACGCGCAACTCCTTCGTCCTCGAAAAAACCGGCGAAGACCTTCGCGCCGTCATGAGCCGCGTCGTCTCCCAGCAACTCGGCTCCCAGGTGACAGTGTGAACCGCCTCGCTATTTCTTTCACGTCCTCGCTTATCGCCGCCGCGCTCCTTCTCACTTCTCCCGCCGGCTCGCAAACTCCTTCCGGCAAAGACATCGTCGCCCCCGAAGCTTACGCCTCTCACGATCCCGTCGCCCGCGGCATGTCCTTCCAGGTCGCCGTCGTCCTGAAAATCCGCAACGGCTTCCACGTGAACGCCCGCGAAGTCACCGATGACTACCTGATCCCCACCGACCTTCGCGCCGAAGTCCCCGCAGGCTTCAAAATCGGCACAATCTCGTATCCAAAAGGCACTCTCCAAACCTTCGCCTTCTC
>DATMMG010000063.1:0-21175 GCA_035569815.1 Candidatus Methylomirabilota bacterium | reverse complement strand
GAAACGATGCCGCGCATGGAAGGAAACGTTCTCGTTGCACTTCTGGCGCCGAAAAAGGGCGCCGGCGTCGCTCCGCGGAGCAGCGCCCAGGCCCAAACGAACGCTTAGCTCAAATTAGAGCCAGGTTTCTCAACGGCAGTTCACCGCCGAAAATTTTCACAATACCGGCTGATACATTTCAGCCCGCAACAACGCACGGAGAGGATTCAAAGCAATGCCACGCAATTCCACGAAGCCCAAGTTGAAGCTCAAGACGCACCGCGGCGCGAAGAAGCGCTTCAAGATTACGGCCACCGGCAAGATCCTTCGCATGCATTCCGGCAAGCGCCACCTGCTGGGCACGAAAGCCCCCAAGCGCATGCGCAAGCTCAAGAAGCTGACGCTGGTCAACAAAGCCGACCTGGCCAAGACCAGGCAGATGCTTCCGTACGGCATCTAAGTTTCTGTCGTAAAAAGTTTTGACCCGTTGGGCTCGACTCAATTGGTCAAGAATTGCGAAACTTCGGTTTCGTAACAACGTGCCAGGCAGTGCTACACGGGTGCCTGCCGGCCGTTCCGCTCTCTTCGGAGAGCGGCAAGCGTCGGGCGCAAGCCCGGCCATGTAGCGGCCACCTTCAGGTGGCCAAGCCGCAAGGCAACTACAAACACCTCGGAAACAAACCCGTTGCGAGCGATGCATTTCCGCGTCTCTCCGCAACCTGTTTCGTTTCCCTGAAAATCTGTAGCTCAGGCCTTCAGGCCTGAGGGTTTCCGCGGCCACAACCGCGATCCCTCGGTCGGCAATTCCTGACGCGCAGCAAGAAAAAGGAGCAAACCCATGCCACGCGTAAAACGCGGCACTAAACGCCGGGCCCGGCGGAAGAAATATCTCAAGCGGACTAAGGGCTTTTTCCTCACCAAGAGCAAGCTCTACCAGTCCGCGCAGGAAGCGGCCAATCGCGCGGATCGTTATGCGTTTCGCGATCGCCGTGTAAAGAAGCGGCAGTATCGCCGTTTGTGGATTCAGCGCGTCGGCGCCGCCGCTCGGCAAAATGGCATTACCTATGGCCAACTGATCCATGGCTTGAAGGCCGCGGGAATATCCCTCGACCGCAAAGTCCTGGCGGACATGGCAGTGAAGGACGCCGCGGGGTTCGCGCAACTCGCCGAAAAGGCCAAAGCGTTCGCGCCCAAGCGAACCCCCAAGCCCGCAGCCAAGAAGGCCTAGCACTCCTCACTTTGTGAGGGGTGGGACTTGCCCCACACTCGCTTGTGAAGCAAGGCTGCGTGTTTGTCGTCCCACTTTTCATCTGTAGGGGCACGATATATTGTGCCCCTACGGTGTAATCTATCTTCTCTTATGCCAACTGTGGACAATCCAACTGAAAAACGTCTGGCTGAACTCGGCGTTCACTCGCCGGCGGAAGTCAAGGGGTTATTTGAATGGGTCCGAGAGCGTTTCGACGCAGAAGCGAGACGAAATCGCGACTCTGCTGGCTGGAACATTACACGTCAGATGTGGCTCGGCCGAAAATCAGGCGTTCTGACCCAAATCACAGAGAATTGGCTGAAACCTTCTCCCATAGAACTAAAGCGTGCCGTCGGGGAATCGCTAAACAGCTTCAAGGAACATGTTGAGGTTGTTCTCGCGAACGCCGCAGCGGCCGTCGAGAGTGAGTCGGAGTCCGCCGTGGCCGCGAAAGACCGCATTGACCTTTCGCTTCCCGGTGTAATCCGTCCGATCGGCTCGCATCACCTGGTCCGCACGGTGATGCAGGAAATCGAAGACATCTTTTTCTCGATCGGCTTCTCCGTCGTCGAAGGCCCGGAGATCGAAACGCCCTATTACAACTTCGAAGCGCTGAACATTCCAGAGCATCATCCCGTCCGCGACGACATGGACACGTTTTACCTCGAACTGCCCAAGGGAGCGCCCGGGCCATTGCTCCTACGCACGCACACTTCGCCCGTGCAGATTCGCACCATGGAAAAGCGCCAGCCTCCCGTGCGCGTGATCGTTCCCGGCAAGGTCTACCGCCGCGACAATCCCGACGCCACCCATTCCTTCGTGTTCCACCAGATCGAAGGCTTAGCCGTCGACACGGACATCACCTTCTGCGATTTCACCGGCACCATCGAATACTTCGTGAAGCAGTTTTTCGGCGAAACCGTGAAAACGCGTTTCCGCCCCAGCTATTTTCCTTTCACGGAACCTTCGGTCGAATTCGACGTCTCTTGTATTTTTTGCGGCGGCAGTGGCACGGGAGCCTCCGGCGCAACGTGCGGCAAGTGCAAAGGCTCCGGCTGGATCGAACTCTTCGGCGCGGGCATGGTCGATCCCGCCGTGTATGGCTTCGTGAACTACGATGCCCGGAAAGTTAGCGGCTTCGCCTTCGGCATGGGGATGGATCGCCTGGCCATGCTTAAGTACGGCATCGACGACATCCAAGTCTTTTTCCAGAACGACGTGCGTTTCTTGCGGCAATTTCCTTAGGCAAGGCCTGGGTTTATTCGGATTGGGACCGGGTTTCATTGAAGACTGAAAACTGACTGCTAAAAACTTCTCATGACTTTCTCCGACGCCAAACAACGTTTCTCCAACCGCGTGGCGGACTATGTCCGTTACCGGCCTGGCTATCCGGCGGAACTTATTCCGTTGCTGAAAACCTGGACAGACCTGCGCGCCGAACACAACGTCGCAGACATCGGGTTCGGTACCGGCTTGCTCAGCAAGCTGTTCCTCGAATTCGGTAATCGCGTCCTGGGGGTCGAGCCCAACGCCGAAATGCGCGCGGCAGGAGAGGAATTCCTGCGCGAGTACCCGAAGTTTACGAGCGTCGCGGGTTCCGCCGAGGCCACCACGCTCCCCGCTGAATCCGTTGAATTCGTGGCGGCCGCCCAGGCCTTTCACTGGTTTCAAATGCCCGCGGCGCGCGATGAATTTCGCCGCATTCTTAGATCGGAAGGCCGCGTTCTGGTTATCTGGAACGAGCGGTTGCTCGACGACACTGCATTCCTGCGCGATTATGAGGCGTTGCTGCTGCGCTTCGGCACGGATTACGCCCGCGTCAACGAAAGTTACCCGCGGGCGGAACAGATGCTCGAGTTTTATGCCCCGAATGAATTTACTTCCCACTCGCTGCCCAATTTTCAGCAATTCGATTTTGACGGGCTGAGCGGCCGACTGCGCAGCAGTTCGTACGCGCCGCCCCCGAGCCATCCGCAATACGAACCGATGATGAAGAAACTTCGCAAGCTCTTCGACTTCCACCAGAAAGGCGGCGTGGTGCGCATGGAATACCGCACGCGCGTCTACGCGGGCAAACTGGATCACGACAGGACACGGGCATGAAAGTTTCCTACAACTGGCTGAAAGAATTTGTGGACGTCACTGCCTCGCCCGAGGAAGTTGCTTCGCGGCTCGCGCTTTCCGGCACGAATATCGCCTCCATCGAAACCGGAGCGCACGGCTCGGTGATCGATGCGGAAATCACTTCCAACCGTCCTGACTGCCTGGGCATGCTTGGCATCGCCCGTGAAACTGGCGCCATCTACCGGCTCCCGTTGAAAACAAATTCGCCGAAGCCCGCGGAATCCAAAAACGCCCAGGCCAACGAGGCTGTAAAAGTGAAGATTGACGCCCCGGAGCTGTGCGGCCGCTTCACCGTGCACGTAATTCGCGGCGTGAAGATTCAGCCGTCACCTAAATGGCTGAAAGATCGCCTGGAAGCCGCCGGCACCGCCAGCATCAACAACGTCGTGGATGTTTCCAATTACGTGATGCTCGAACTGGGGCATCCTCTCCATACGTTTGACTACGATCTCGTTCGCGATCACAGCATCGTGGTTCGCCGCGCAAAGACTGGCGAAAAAATGAAAACACTCGACGGCACCGAGCGCACCCTCGACCCCAGCATCTGCATGGTTTGCGATGGCGATGGTTCCCGCCCCATCGGAATCGGCGGCATCATGGGCGGCGCCGAAACGGAAATTTCCTTCTCGACAAAAAACGTGTTGATCGAGTGCGCCTGGTTCGACCCCATCTCCATTCGCCGCGCGGCCCGTTCCTTGCGCCTGCACACCGAAGCCAGCACCCGCTTTGGCCGAGGCGCGGATCCGGAAATGGCCGAACTCGCGGCTCGCCGTGCTGCGGAACTTATTTTGCAGCTTGCCGGCGGGGAACTGCTCTCCGGTTTGGTCGACGTCTATCCCGGCAAACGCGCGGCAAAAAAGATCACCATCACGCGCGCGGAACTTCTTCGAATCATGGGCGCCGATGTTCCGGATAAGGATCTCGAAACGATTCTTTCCGCGCTCGGATTTGCTCCCGTGCGCGTGGATCAGATCCGCGGCGCGGCAGGTTCGCTGCTCGCTGCCTGGGAATGCACGCAGCCCTCGTGGCGTGCCGACGTCGAGCGCGAAATCGATCTCATCGAAGAAGTTGCCCGCGTCTATGGACTCGACAAGTTTCCGCCGCGGCTTCCCGCATCGCGAGCCGGTGCGGCAAGACTGCCGCATTACGAAGCCGAAACGCGCCTTCGCGAGCGGTTGATCGGCCTGGGCTATCACGAGATATTGACCATGCCGCATGTCGCCGAAGATCGCAATGAACTCTTCCGCCCGCCCGACGCTGCACCCGCGAAACTCGCGAATCCGCTCTCCGAAGAAGCCGGCGTTCTGAAATCCACTGGCGCCGTCACCATGACCTCCGCCATCGAGTGGAATTTGAATCATGGCCAGCGCAACGCACGGCTCTTCGAAATTGGCAGCCATTACCGTTTTGTGGATGGCAAGCCGGTCGAAACGCGAGTCCTCTCGATTGGCGCGACCGGCGCCGCCCGTCCCCAGGCTTTATACGATTCGCCGCGCGATTACACTTTCGCCGATCTCAAGGGCGATCTCGACGCTATCGGTGCCCTCTCCGGCGGCCTCCGCTGGGAGCATGGAGGCGCCGACTGGCTGAATCCCGCGCGCCGCGGCGCGATATCTCTCGGCAGGGAATCGGGACCCGCGCTCGGCTCGGCCGGTCAACTCGCCAAGCGTGTCGCCGAAAAATTCAAATTTCGTCAGGAAGTTTTTCTGGCGGAGATCACCCTGGGGCCGCTCTATTGCATGTATTACGGAGTGAAGAACAATCGGCGCTACGAACTGCTGCCGCGTTTCCCCGGTGTGGAAAGGGATTTTTCTCTTTTCCTGGCGGACGGCGTCACTTTTTCCCAGGTGCAAAAAACCATTCTGTCGCTGGGCATCGCGGAAATTGTTTCCATCGAAGCCGCGGACCTTTTCCGCGGCAAAAATGTTCCGGCAGGAAAGTTCTCGCTTCTCGTGCGGATCGTTCTTCAAAGCCGCGAAGCCACCCTGACCGAAGCACAGATCAACGATTTCTCTACTCGCATTGTGGCTGCTCTGGAAAATCAACTCGGCGCCGCTCTCCGCGCCACCTAATCTTGCACTTGTAGGGCCCGCCTTCGGAGGCGGGCCGTTCTTCCCTGCGCCTCTGCGTTAAACCTCTTCTCTTACTCCGTCTTCCGCAACGCCCGCTCCACCAGCGTCAGGCACCGCTCCGCCTGCTCCTTCAATATCTCCTCGCGCTCCCCGCGCTCTTCTCGCAAACGGTGCAACTCATCCGCAATCGCCAACGCCGCCAGCACAGCCACCTTTTGCGTGTCCACGGTCCTCGCTGCGTCTGAAATCAACCTCATCTTCTCGTCCACATACGCGGCAATCCTACGGACGTATGCCTCTTCCAGTTCGGCGCTGATCGGGTAGACCTGGCCATAAATATCCACTTTGATGCTTTGGCTCATGTGCACCTCGCTCACTGCGACCACGTTGTCGGATTGCGGTCCCACCGGTGGGCGCGCAATTTTTTGTGCAATTCCGCCGGCAGGGCGCCGGCTTTCCCCGCCGCGATGTTGGCTTCCACGTTTTTCAGTTTCCTCATCCCTGGGATGATCGTGCTCACATCGGGGTTGTTCAGAATAAAGCGCAGCGCCATCTCCGCCATCGTGTTGCCCGGCGGCACCAGCGGCCGCAGCGCTTCCGCATGCTCCACGCTCGATTTCAAGTTTTCCGGCACAAAATAAGTGTTCCTCCAGTCGCCCGCGGGCCACGTGGAGTTCACAGTCAATGTTCCCGTCAGCGTGCCCTCGTCAAACGGGACGCGAGCGATTACGGCGGCCTGCTTCATCCGGCAGATGGGAAAGAGCGCATCCTCGGGATTCTGGTCGAAAATGTTGTAAATCACCTGCACCGCCTCAGCGTGACCTTCCAGCACCGCGCGAATGCCGTTCGAAGGCTCCCAACGGTTCAGGCTCGGCCCGAATGCCCGCACTTTTCCGCTCTTCTTCATGTTCTCGATCGCCCGTGGAAGCCTTTCGTCATTCAACCAGCGGTCTTCCCAGGTGTGCAGTTGCATCAGGTCGATTGTCTCGAGACCAAGATTCTTCAAGCTCTTCTCGATGTATTCCTCGAGATAGGCCGGCGGGTAGCAATCGTCGAGGGTGAAGTTGCGCAGGCTCGGCCAACGGCGATTTTTCGGTGGAATCTTCGTGGCCACATAGAGATGTTTGTCCGGACCGCCGACCGAAGTGTTCCCCTTGTATTCGCGGACAATTTTCCCAAGAATCTGTTCGCTTTTCCCATCCCCGTAAGCCCATGCGGTATCAAAAAAATTGCATCCCAGTTCAATGGAGCGCCGCAGCGACGCCAGGGATTCCGCATCGTCCGAACCCGTCCAGCCCGCAAGCCCCCACATGCCGTAACCGATTTCGCTGACGTTCCATCCCGTTCGCCCAAACCGCCGGTAATTCATCTCTTTGGTCTCCTTGCTCGCGCAGACATTGTAGCGAAGGCCCCAATTATCCGCGAGTCACACCCGGGTCCAGCTTTCAATTTGTTCCCGGGCGCCGGGGATGCCACAATAGTCGTCTATGTCCAAAACAACATTTATCGCTACCTCTATCGTGGCCGCGGGACTTTTCCTGGCCGCCGGTACTCCGGCGCAACAGACTCCCGCCCCGAATTCCCCTTCAACCCCGCCCGCAGCGGCGAAACCTGCCACTGCCGCAAAATCCGGCACCGCGAAAACCGCGGCGCCACTCGCCCTCACTACGCCGAAGCAGAAGGCCAGTTATGCCATCGGCATGAACATCGGCAAGAACCTTAAACGGGATTCTGTCGACATCGATCCTGCAGTATTGTCCCGCGGCCTCAAAGACGCCCTCGCCGGCGGCAAGCTCCTGCTTACCGACGACGAGGCCAAGGCAGCGCTGACGGCGTTGCAGATGGAAGTCCGTATGAAGGAAGAAGCCAAGACGAAAGCTGTCGCGGTTGAAAATAAGAAAACCGGAGACGCCTTTCTCGCCGCCAACAAAACCAAGGAGGGCGTGGTCACTCTCCCCAGCGGCTTGCAATACAAGATCATCACTGCGGGTACCGGCCCAAAGCCTACAGCGGACGACACCGTGCTCTGCCACTACCGCGGCACCCTGGTGGACAATACCGAGTTCGACAGTTCCTACAAGCGCAAGGAGCCCCTTAAGATTCCCGTCGGAGGGGTAATCAAAGGCTGGACCGAGGCCATTCAACTCATGCCCGTGGGCTCGAAATGGCAACTCTTCATTCCTTCGGATCTCGCCTACGGCGAGCGCGGCGCCCCTGGCTCTCCCATTGGGCCGAATTCCACCCTGATCTTCGAAGTCGAGCTTATTTCGATCGAGCCGAAGGCAGCCGCCAAGGAGCAACCGAAGGAAGCTCCGAAAGAAGCTCCCAAGGAGCAGCCTCAGGCTGCCCCGCAACCAAAACCCTGATCTCTTTCTATTTTCTGAAACTCCAACTGCCGCATCGCCATCCCGGGATGCGGCAGTTGCATTTCATCGAACCTCCACGGCGCGCCCCGGTGCTGCTATGATTTGTGCACATAGCTCGGCCAGAAAATCGTCTCCGGGAGCTTCCGCCTTGCCCGCGAACATTTCCTCTGAACAGCAATCCCGCAATCTCAACCAGACTTCACACGATTCGCCGTGGTTCGGCGACACCGCGCTGTTGATCTATCTCGCGCTGGTCACCGTCATCGTTCACATGCTCGTGGGCCAGCGCTATGGTTTCCAGCGCGATGAACTCGCCACGCTCGACGACGCGCGCCGCTTGGCGTGGGGCTACGTCGCCTACCCGCCCGTCACCCCGTTCTTCGGGCGAATCTCCCTGATTCTCTTCGGACCAACCTTGCCCGGCTTTCGTCTCTTTGCGGCGCTCGCCCAGGCGGTCGCCCTTGTGCTCACGGGGTTGATGGCGCGGGAGATGGGCGGAGGCCGCGGCGCGCAACTGGTCGCCGCGTTCGCCGGAGTGCCGTTCTGCCTCGGCGGCGGCGCCCTGATGCAATACGTCTCCTTTGACTACCTCTGCTGGGTTCTGGCCGCTTATTTCATGGTGCGCCTGCTGGTGAGCGGCAATCCCCGCTGGTGGCTCGCCGTCGGGGCATCCATCGGTTTCGGCATGCTTTCGAAATACACCATGGGTGTGTTCGCCATGGGCATTGTGGCCGGCGTTTTGTTCACAGGCGCGCGGCAATATTTGCGCAGCAAATGGCTCTGGTATGGCGTTGCCCTCTGCATCCTGATTATGCTGCCCAACTTGCTCTGGCAGGCCCAGAACCATTTCATTTCCGTGGACTTCCTGAAACATATTCACGCGCGCGATGTCCGCCAGGGCCGAACGGACGACTTTCTTCCCGGTCAACTGAAGATGACCCTGCTGGCATTTCCTCTTTGTCTCGCGGGACTGTACTTCACGTTGCTTGCGCCCGCCGGAAAACGCCTCCGCGCGATTGGCTGGATGTTTGTCGTTCCCCTGGTGCTCCTCGCCGTCCTGAAGGGCCGCGTCTATTATTTCGCCGCGGCCTATCCGATGATCTACGCCGCGGGAAGCGTCTGGGGAGAACGTTGGCTAGCTTCGGTGAACCGGGGTTGGGCCGCCGCTCTGCGCGCCGTCGCATTGCTGGTCTTGGCGGTGGACATCGTGATCGCCGCGATGCTGGCCTTACCCCTTGCCCGGGTCCATTCCAAATGGTGGGACATCGCCAGTAAAGTTCAAGGCGACTATGTGGAAGAGATCGGCTGGCCCGAGTTGGTTGAAACTGTCGCACAGGTTCGCGACTCTCTCCCCCCGGACGAGCGCGCGCATTATGGAATCCTCGCTGCCAATTATGGCGAGGCGGGGGCCGTCAATCTCTACGGCCCGAAGTACGGGCTCCCTGGTGTTATCAGTGGCGTCAATTCCTTCTGGGTGCGGGGTTATGGCGATCCACCGCCGGATACGTTGATTGTTCTGGGACACTCTGCCGGTTTTCTGGCCCAGAATTTCACTTCCTGCCGCGTCGCTGCCCATTCCTGGAACCGTCTGGGCGTCGAGAATGAAGAAACTCGGGAACACCCCGACATTTACGTGTGCCAGGGGCTTAAAAAGCCCTGGCGAGAGTTTTGGGACGGCTATCGGCACTTCGGTTAGTCTGCGCTGGCCGAGACGCGCCAGCGATTCTGGGCGCCGATTGGACGGAACTTCCCCGGGAGAGGATAATAGATGCCGGAGCGGCACTTCGAAGCAGGTGTGGTCGCGAAAGCCGTTTGAACCGTAACGAATCTCTGGGGTGCTGCGGATAGTCGGCTTGTGTGCACGGCCTGTCCCGTCGGCGGGTTTCCAGCGAAACCCGCGGCCGGGGCAGGAAAGCCTAATGGCCGGCTCGTGGTACCCACCTATTTCAGAGGTTCACGGCCTAGCAGCCCACGGCCAAGCAGTCCGCTCCTTCTGCTGTTCAGGGCAATCCACAGCCTGCTAATCTTGGTTTCACGATTTTCTTACTGATTACTGATCGCTGATTACGGATTACTGCCTTCACCTATGCGCACCCTTTTCATCGGTGACATCGTCGGTTCTCCCGGGCGCCTCATCGTCCAGGAACGCCTTGCCGACCTCGTCGAACACCGCCACATCGATCTGGTGGTCGCCAACGGCGAAAACTCCGCTTCCGGCTTTGGCATCACTCCGAAAATCGCCGAAGAGCTTCTGGGCCTCGGCATCGAAGTGCTGACCGGCGGAAACCACAGCTGGGACCGCAAGGAAATTCTCGAATACATTCCGCACCAACCCCGGTTGCTGCGCCCCGCGAATTTTGCGGCGGTTAATCCCGGCGGCGGACTGTTTGTGGGAGAGTCGAAAACAGGCGTGAAATTCGCCGTGCTCAACCTGCAGGGCCGCGTTTTTCTTGCGCCCAACGACGACCCGTTCAAGAAAGCCGATGAACTGCTGGCCAGCCTTCCGGCTGAGGTGGCCTTCGTCCTGGTGGACATGCACGCGGAGACGACGAGTGAGAAAATCGCCCTCGGTTGGTATCTCGACGGCCGGGTCACCGCCGTCGTTGGCACGCATACGCACGTGGCCACCGCTGACGAGCGAGTGCTTCCCAGGGGCACCGCGTACATCACTGACGTGGGCATGACAGGGCCGCACGACGGCGTGATCGGCATGGACCGGACCGGCATTATCAAGAAGTTCCTGGACGGCCTTCCCGCGCGTTTCGAAGTCGCCACCGGCGATAATCAGATGAACGCGGTGCTCATCGAAACGGACGAAGCTGCTCCCCGCAACGAAGCCGGCCGCCTGTCGGCCAAATCCATCGAACGTCTCCGTCTCCGCATTGATTGATCGCTTTGCTTTCCCCGCGCCGTTTGCCAATTCGACAAAGAAGGAGGCAACCGCGGAGCGCCCGCGGTAATCTGAGAAACCATGCACGGGAAAATTGGGAAATTCCTTGCCGCCGCGGCGGCTACTTGTGCCCTCGCCCTCGCGCTGGCTTCCGCAGCCTCGGAAGTCGACGACCAACTGATGGCACGCCGCCGGGTCTTCCCGTCCATCGGGCCGGGGCTGCGCGCGCTTCGGCATGGGCGGGACGGCAAATACTATCTCCTTGCTTCGCCAACCGTAGGAATCGTGGTTTTCGATTCCCAGGAAAAGCAATTGACCGTCCTCGGCGCCGCTCCGGCGTCCTCCACCACGGATAAAGCCAGCCGGCCGCCGATTTCCTTTGGCGAAGATTGCGACGTCGATTCCCAAGGGAATCTCTACGTCGCCGATCGGGGCTACAATCTCGTCAACGTCTTCTCACCCACGGGCGCCCTTATCCGCTCGATGCAATTCAACTCTCCGACTTCGCTGGCTGCGCTTCCCGAAGGCGAAGTGGCGGTGACCGCGCCGCGCGGCCTCCACCTGGTAACCGTGTTTGGCCCCAATGGCCGGGTTGTCCGCGAATTTGGCGATTCAGAGCAACTCTCGGAGCGAGACGACCTCAACCGTTACGTGAGCGTCGGGCGGGTGGGCTCCGATCCCGATGGTCATATCTACTACGGGTACACCTACCTGCCCGAGCCGGTGGTCCGCCAATACGACCGGTTCGGATTCGCCAAGCAGGATTTCCAATTTACGAACATTGACGCTTTCTCCGAGGCCCGTGCAGCCCGCAAGGAAATAGAGCGCCAGGAAAAGCGCCAGGAGCCGCCGTCACTCCAGCCCATCCTCACCGCGTTCGGCGTCGATCCCGTAAATGGCGACGTCTGGATCGCGCTGCACAACACCCTCCTCCATTTCGACAAGGACGGAAACCGGCGTTCCGAGTATCAGATTTACACGAAGGATGGCGCGCGCATCGAAGCCAACGTTCTGCTTGTCGAGGAAAAACGCCTGCTCATCGGCGCGGATCCCATCGGTGTGTACGAATTCGCCCGGCCGGACCGAGCTCCATGAGTAAAATTCACTGCGTTTTCCTCAGGTCGCTTTGCACTCAACCAGTGCATTCACATTTCGCACTGCATGTAAACCGCGATTTTATCAGGCAAATGTTGCGGAATTCTTAGCTCTTGCACAATTCCCGTGCTTGTGGAAAAGTTGTGCATGGCATGTGAACTTCGTTGAACCCCCTCGCACACTTTTCGCTTGCTCCCACCGGAACAGTGCGCGAGAATCCAACACAGTTTGAATGCAATGGTGCTTGGTTCAGCGGGTCTGAAAGGACCGCGCAGGTTCACAGGGGCACGACCAATCGTTCCAGCGCGGGAAAGAACTCCAAGGCTTGAAGCTTTAGGGCGAAATTGACTTTCCACAGCTTTTACACATCTGTGGAAATGGTGTAGGTTTGGCTTTTTCTGATGACGACAGCTACCCAAATTGGCCGTGAAAAAGAAGTGCAGAATCTCTGGGATAAGTTCCTGGACCTGATTAAATCCAGGGTGAGCATCAACACCTATTCCACCTGGTTTCAGCCCACCCGGCTCAATCGCGCCGAGGGGGACACCCTTTACGTGCAGATTCCGAGCACCGTGTTCCGTCAGGTTCTCACCCGAACCTACGGCGAAATTGTGAAGGCCGTCTTTCACCAGATGGGCACTCCTCAGATGAAAGTGCAATACGTCTGCACTGAGGAAGAACCCGTCCAGGCCGCTCCTGCGGTTAACGGCACAAAGCAGGCCAAGCTTGATTTTGAAAGCAGCGATCATCAACTGAACACGCGCTACACCTTCGACACCTTCGTCGTCGGCAAATCCAATGAGTTTGCGCACGCTGCCTCCCGTGCCGTCGCCGAACAGCCTTCCAAGGCTTATAACCCGCTCTTCCTTTACGGCGGCGTGGGCATGGGCAAAACGCATTTGATGCATGCCATTGGGCACACCATCAAGAAGCGCAACCCGGCCATGCGTCTGAGCTACGTCAGCGCCGAAAAATTCACCATAGAAGTCATCAACTCCCTGCGATTCGATCGAATGATCAGTTTCCGCGATCGCTTCCACACCGTTGACGTCCTGCTCGTGGACGACATTCAATTCATCGCCGGCAAAGAGCGCACCCAGGAAGAATTTTTCCACACCTTCAACGCGCTGTACGAACAACAGAAGCAGATCGTCATCTCCTCGGATTGCCTGCCGAAGGACATCAACTCGATCGAAGAACGCCTTCGTTCACGTTTTGAATGGGGTTTGATCGCCGATATTCAGCCGCCCGATCTGGAAACAAAAATCGCGATTCTCCAGAAAAAGGCGGAGAACGATCGGTTCCATTTGCCCGATGACGTCGCCGAGTACATCGCCCGCGCCATCAAGTCCAACGTGCGCGAGCTCGAGGGCGCCCTCACCCGCCTGATGGCCTACGCTTCGCTCACCGGCACCATCGTCTCGCTAACCACCGCGCAGCAGGTTCTTCGCAATATCATCGCGTCGCAAGAAAAGCGCGTCACCATTGACCTCATCCAGAAACGCGTCAGCGAGCATTTCAATTTGCGCGAGCAGGACCTGAAGGTGCGCAGCAACACTCGCGCCATCGCTTTCCCGCGCCAGGTGGCGATGTATATCGTCAAGCAGCTCACCACCGCCTCGCTTCCCGAGATCGGCCGGCAGTTCGGCGGCAAGCATCACACTACCGTCCTTCACTCCATCAACAAGATTGAAGAACTCCGCCGCTCCGACAAAGAGCTGAATCGTACCATCACGCGCCTGATGGACGCCTTGCAGTAACATCTGCATTTATCCAGAAATTGAAGGGCCCGCTTATTCATTCAGCGGGCCTTTTGTTCTTGCGCGTAGATAAATTCGTAAATTCCCAATCACCATGGTCGTGTGGCGCCGTCGTAGCCCACAAATCTGCCGGTTAAGCTCATCGAATCTCCGGCCAGTACCCTACGCATTCCTCCTATGCTCTCCTGGGGCGTCAAGGCAGCGTTCGCGCCACCCATATCTGTCTGCACCCACCCAGGATCGAATATCACCACACTTATCCCCCGCGGCTCCAGTTCTTTGGCCAGGATTGACATCGCCATGTTTAAAGCGACCTTGCTCGTTCTGTACTGATAAACTGCGCCAAAACCGAAAGTGGATTTCAACGCCTGCATCGAGGCCATTCCCGTGCTGATCGCTGCAATTTGTTTTCGTTTGCCGGCGACAACATTCTCAAGCAGCGCTTCGGCAACCCGGACTGCCCCCATCAAATTGGTTTCATTTGCTTGTCGCCACGCTTCGTAATCAATCTCTCCGATCTTGTTCCCCTTTCGCGAATAGATGGCGGAATTCAGGATCAGCAAATCTACTGGCCGTCCGCCAAGTGCGTGTGCGAGCGCGGCGACGGATTTACCGCTGGCCACATCCAGCGTATGCAAAGATGCTTTGTTGTTTTTCTTCCGCAGTTGCTGTAAATCCTCGCTCTTCTCCGGATCGCGGCATGTAGCGACCACATCCCATCCATCCGCCGCATATTGTCGCGCGAATTCCAAACCAAGTCCGCGATTCGCCCCTGTAATCAAAACGGTGGACATCTTTTGTCTCTCCTTTGAACGAGAACGATCTCGGCAGAACTAAACCTGGACCGAACTTCCTGTCCATGGCTGTCCGAAATTCTATTAAGTGGGATGCCCTGCGTCAGGTTTTGTCACGCGGAGAACTTGTGAGCAACGTGTGAACATTGCGTGGGAATGTTGCGGATCAAATGTGCACGGAAGCGGAGCAACTTGATCCATCCGTGCCACCACTCCATTTTTCCGCAGTTGCGCCCGGAAATCCACGTGACACCGGCGGAAGAATCGCCAAGCGGAGCATGCGTCCGTGGGCTTTTCCACCAATCCACAGCGCTCATCACAACAACAAGCTTTATGAACTTAATTTTTATTTACAGTTCTTGTGAAAGTCTTTGTGTCTGTGAAAATCCTCATTTCTCCAGCCTGGACACCTACACCACGAAATCCTCAGACCGCTGCATTTCCACAACGCCAGAGCCGCTTGCGCACTTTATACTTGGCGGAAAAGCGAGTACAGTACGTCAGCGGGTTATTTCAGCGGGGGAAAGCCACATGACGGCAACCGGTACCGCACGTGAGGAAAGCCAATACATGGAATTCAGCGTAACCAAGTCCGCGCTGCTCAACGAACTCACCACCACGCAAGGCGTCGTGGAACGCAAGACCACGATCCCCATTCTTTCGAATCTACTGGTTGAGGCCAAGGGTAGCCGCGTGACAATCACGGCTACCGACCTGGAGCTCAGCGTGCGCACCTCCTGCGAGGCCAAAGTCAAAAAAGAGGGCGCCGGCACCATCCCGGCCAAAAAGCTTCTCGAACTTGTCAGGCTTCTCCCCGAAGGAGAAATCAAGTTCAAACTGCTCGACAATCACTGGGTTGAAATCGTCAGCGACAAGAAGAAATACAAGCTCGTCGGCATGGCCAAGGAAAATTTCCCCGCCCTGCCCGCGATGCCACACACCCTGGTCAAGCTTCCGGCCGTGGTGCTCGAAAGCCTGATCGCCAAAACGAAATTCGCCATTTCCATGGAAGAGTCCCGCTACACGCTTAACGGCGGCTTACTGATCCTGAAGCCCGATACCCTCGCCATGGTGGCTACGGACGGCCATCGGTTAGCGCTCGCGGAAACGGACCAGAAACTTGCCGGCCTTAACGGGGAAGTTCGCGTCCTGATCCCCAAGAAAGCCATGGACGAAGTTGAAAAACTCTCCGCAGCTGCCGGCTCCGACGCCCATCTGGAGTTTGCGAAAGACGAAAGCCACCTATTTTTCCAGGTCGGGCACCGCCTGCTGATCTCCCGCATCCTCACCGGCCAGTTCCCGAATTACGAAGCGGTTCTTCCACGCGAGAACACGAAGACGGTGGTTCTGGAGCGCGCCGAACTCAGCGATGCCGTGCGCCGCGTCTCGCAACTCGCCGACCAGCGCTCTCATGCCGTCAAGCTTGCCGTTTCCAGCGAAGGCGTGGAAATTTCCGCCTCCAGCCCCGAATACGGCGAAGCGAAAGAAACCATCGACAAGGATTACAAGGGCGACAACATCTCCATTGGCTTCAACTCCAGCTACATGCTCGATTTCCTCGCCGCCGCGGCCGACGGCCCCATCAGCATCGAACTCAAGGATGAACAATCCGCCGGCCAGATGCGCCCCCTCGCCGACGAAAGCTATCGCTACCGCTACGTCATCATGCCCATGCGCATCTGAGCCAGCCGTTTGCCGAGTAGAAATATTCGCTTTAGAGACCGGAGCTATTCTTACTTGATTATGTAACAGTTGTGTTATAGGGTCTGGCTATCTTGAGGTTCCAAACGGGAACCTCAAGATTTATCCGACGATGCCAAAGCCCATTGCAAACGCGCTCATCCCCACCGCTCTCATCAGCCGGAAAATCTACTTCTTCCGCGGTACTCGCGTGATGTTGGATTCAGATCTTGCGCAACTTTATCGTGTGACGACCAAGAATCTGAACAAAGCGGTGAAGCGGAATGCACATCGATTTCCTGCAGATTTTATGTTCCAGCTAAAGTCCAAAGAAGCCAAAAACTTGAGGTTCCAGACTGGAACCTCAAGTTTTTCAGTTCATGGTGGCCGTCGGTATCGCCCGTACGCTTTCACCGAACACGGCGTAGCTATGCTTTCCAGCGTTCTCCACAGTGATCGCGCCGTCCAGGTCAACATCGCCATCATGCGCGCCTTCCTCCAGCTCCGCGCCATGCTCGCCACTCACGAAGACTTGAGGAGAAAAATCGCCGAGATGGAAAAGCGTTACGCCTCCAAATTTCACGCCGTTTTCGCCACTCTCCGCCAGATGTTGGAGATCCCAATTCCGCCCAAACGCCAGATCGGATTTCACTCTCGGACTAGCTCAGTTTGAAGAGCCAACTTGACTTCATAAAGAATTCTAACTTATTGGAATATCTATACTTATTTATCCACAACCCCCATCCTCCTGCTTGAGAATCTCCCCCTTTTCCAGTAAAATTTAAGTGTTGTCGATCGGTTGTTCTTCCCCCCAATCGACACGTCCGCCAGGACCGCTGGACCTCGAACGCTCTGCGCCAGGAGCAGGTCTCGCACCCTGGAGAACATAAGTCTTCGCCACGTCCCGGAACGCGGGATGGGATGAAGCAGGAAGCCCTACGAGCTCCGATCTGCCCAGTGGGATCTCAGCCAAAGGGTGAGGCGACGGTTGCAGAATACAGACATCACGCCTTTCCTTGCTTCGCAAAAATTTTCTTGAGCGGTCGTACTCGGAACATTCTCCGTATGAAAAGCGCCGTTCCGCGCGACCCGATTGCCGCAGGCTTGTACGTCAGGAGAGCAAATGGGCGACAAAGAAACAGCCGCTGTAAAGACCGGACACCAGTACGATGCGAAATCCATTAAAGTCCTCGGCGGACTGGAAGCCGTTCGCCTGCGCCCTGCCATGTACATCGGCTCGACCGGCGAGATGGGACTCCATCACCTGGTCTGGGAAGTCGTCGACAATTCCGTCGACGAAGCAATGGCTGGCTACGCGGACGAAGTGAACGTCACCGTTCATGCCGACAATTCCGTCACGGTGGTCGACAATGGCCGCGGTATTCCCGTCGACATGCACGCCACCGAAAAGCGGCCGGCAGCCGAAGTCGTCCTCACCGTTCTTCACGCCGGCGGCAAATTCGACAGCGACACCTACAAAGTTTCCGGCGGTCTTCACGGCGTCGGCGTCTCGGTCGTCAACGCTCTTTCCGACTTTCTCGAACTCGAAATTCAACGCGATGGGGCCGTTTGGGAACAGAGTTACGAAAAAGGGAAGCCTACCAATAAACTCAAGCAGACTGGCAAGACCCGCAAAACCGGCACAAAGGTCAAGTTCCATCCCGACCCAAGCATTTTCGAAAAGACCGTCTTCAGCTACGACACGCTGGCCACCCGTCTCCGCGAATACGCCTTTCTTAACAAGGGCTTGAAAATCACCCTTACGGATGAGCGGAACGAAAAGACAGCCGAATTCCGCTTCACCGGTGGCATTGCCGAATTCGTCAAGCACCTGAACCGCGGCAAGACTTCGCTCCACGATTCGCCGATCTACATGGAAGGCAAAAAGGGCAACGTTGAAATCGAAATTGCCCTGCAGTACAACGACACCTACGGCGAAAACGTCTTCTCCTTCGCTAACACCATCAACACCGTCGATGGCGGCACGCACCTCTCCGGTTTTCGCTCCGCTCTCACGCGCACCATCAACAATTTCGCTTCCAACGCCGGCATGTTGAAAGAACAGAAAGACGAAGTCACCATTTCCGGTGACGACGTGCGCGAAGGACTCGTCGCCGTTGTCAGCGTCCGGCTGCCGCAACCGCAGTTCGAAGGCCAGACCAAAGGCAAGCTGAATAGCGACATCAAGGGCGACGTCGAGCAACTCGTAAACGAGAAACTCGGCGACTGGTTCGACAAGCATTCCACTGTCGCGCGCCGCATCATCGGAAAGTGTATTGACGCCGCCCGCGCCCGTGAAGCCGCCCGCAAGGCCCGCGAACTCACTCGCCGCAAATCCGCGATGGATTCCAGCGGCCTCCCCGGGAAGTTGGCCGATTGCCAGGAGCGCGATCCGGCTCGCTGCGAACTGTTCGTCGTTGAGGGCGAGTCGGCCGGTGGTTCCGCAAAGATGGGCCGCGACCGCAAATACCAAGCCATTCTTCCCCTCAAAGGTAAAATTCTCAACGTCGAAAAGGCCCGCTACGACAAAATGCTGGGCCATGAAGAAATTCGCGCCATCATCACCGCGCTCGGCACCGGCATCGGCAAGGACGATTTCGACGCCGGCAAACTCCGCTATCACAAAATTATTCTCATGACCGACGCCGACGTCGACGGCTCACACATCCGTACCCTGCTCCTCACTTTCTTTTTCCGCCACATGAAGGAGCTCATCGAGCGCGGCCACGTCTACATTGCCCAGCCGCCCCTCTACCGCGTCAAGCGCGGCAAAACGGAGCGATATATCCGCGACGATCGCGAATTCGCCCGCGAGTTGATGAAGCGCGCCACCGAAGATCACATCGTGAAAGCCAAGGAAGGCGTAAATCTCGAAGGCGCGCGCCTCACCACGTTTCTCCTGAACGTTCAGGAATACGATGCCGCCGCTGCCAAACTCGGGCGCCGCCTTCGCGAACCCGGCCTCGTCGAACTCCTCGCCGAAAGCGGCCTCGAAAAGAAAACGGATTTCGAGGACAAGAAGGCCCTGGAAAAGCTTCTCAAGGAGATCGAGAAGTCGAAACTCAAGCTCGACGGCAAGATCGCCTTCGATGAGGAACACAGCCTCTACGAAATTCAATTCGGCCTTCCGCACAACCAGAAGGTCAGCTGGGGTGTTGCCTCCACCGCCGAGTACAAGCGCCTCCGCGCCCTGGCCAAGCAGATCGAGGAGTTCAACCATCCGCCGTTCACCGTCGCGCGCAACGGCACGAAGGTCACCAGGGAAAAGGCCACCGACGTTCTCAACTACGTCATGGAAGACGCCAAAAAAGATTTCACCATCACCCGATTCAAGGGCTTGGGCGAAATGAACGCCGAGCAGTTGTGGGAAACCACCATGAACGCGGACACCCGCACACTGCTGCAGGTCAAACTCGAAGACGCCGTCGCCGCCGAGGATATTTTCACCACGCTCATGGGCGAAAACGTCGAAGCCCGCCGCAAATTCATCGAGGACAACGCCCTCGAAGTAGTCAATCTCGATATCTAAGCTGTAGCTCAGGCCTTCAGGCCTGAGGCTTTTCGATAGTGTCGGCACGACATGTAGACCGGCAGACGAGCGAAGCGAGGTAAGTACGGAAACGATGATGTACCAGTTAGGCTGGACGACATTGCCGGGATTGCGCGGTCTTAGCGTAAGTGAATTTCACGCCGTTCCCACGTCCACGCCAGACAACGAAAGAGGCGTGGCAATCAATCTCGGCGATCAATCCGAATGCGAATCATTCTTGCGCATGATCGAAGCTGCATTTGCATCGAGGCGCTTTACCAACGCCGCGGACGCGTTCGACACCGTCAAAGCATTTGCACTCGAACGGGCGAGTCACTGAATCAAGTTTCTGGCATGCAGTACCGTACGACCATAACGAGCGAAGGCTGAGGACACATGGCAGACGAGCAGAACACATCAATACTCCTTCCCATCGATATCGAAGCCGAAATGCGCAAGTCGTATCTCGACTACGCAATGAGCGTCATCATCGCCCGCGCGCTTCCCGATGTCCGCGACGGCCTAAAGCCCGTTCAGCGCCGCATCCTCGTCGCCATGAACGACCTGGGCCTCGCGTCCAATCGCGGCTACCGCAAATGCGCCAAGATCTGCGGCGACACGTCCGGCAACTATCATCCGCACGGTGAAGCCGTAATCTACCCCGCCCTCGTTCGCCTCGCCCAAGACTTCAACATGCGCTACCCGTTGATCGATGGCCAAGGGAATTTCGGCTCCGTCGATGGCGATCCACCGGCGGCCATGCGGTACACCGAAGCGCGCCTAGCTAAAATCAGCGAAGACATTCTTGCCGACCTCGAAAAAGAGACCGTCGACTTCATCCCCAACTTCGACCAGACCCGCGAAGAGCCGGTAGTCCTGCCGTCGCGCATTCCGAATCTTCTCGTCAACGGCGCCAGCGGCATCGCCGTCGGCATGGCCACCAACATCCCTCCGCACAACCTGCGCGAAATCGTGGACGCCGCCATTCTCCTGATCGAAAAGCCCGACACTCCCCTGAAAGAAATCATGAAGATCGTTCCCGGTCCGGACTTTCCGACCGGCGCCTACATCGCGGGCAGGGAAGGCATTGAAGCCGCCTATCGCACCGGCCGCGGCAGCTTCATCATGCGCGCCAAAGCTGCCATCGAAGAAGCCAGCAAGGACCGCGAAAACATCGTCATCACCGAAATCCCCTATCAAGTCAACAAATCGAAGCTCATCGAGCGCATCGCCGAACTCGTCCAGACCAAGAAGATCGAAGGCATCTCCGACGTGCGCGACGAATCTTCCCGCGAAGGTATGCGCATCGTCGTCGAACTGAAGCGCGGCGAAGAGTCGCAGCTCATCCTCAACAATCTTTTCAAGCACACCCAGATGCAGGAATCCTTCGGCATGATCCTGCTCTCCATCGTCGCCGGACAGCCGCGCGAACTCGGCTTGATCCCGATGATCAAGCTGTTTATCGAGCACCGCATGGAAGTGGTGCGCCGCCGCACCATCTTCGAACTTCGCAAAGCCGAAGAGCGCGAACACATCCTGGTCGGCTACCAGATCGCCCTCGATCACCTCGACAACGTCATTCGCGTCATCCGTGGCAGCGGCAGCCGCGCCGAAGCCAAGGAAAACCTGTTCAAGTA
>DATMMG010000062.1:0-41787 GCA_035569815.1 Candidatus Methylomirabilota bacterium | reverse complement strand
CGATTGTGAGCGCGTGAGCCAGCAACTCAGCGTCATTCTGGATGTGGAAGAATTGATTCCGGGGCCGGGTTACACCCTGGAGATTAGTTCACCGGGAATGGACCGCGCGCTGACGAAGGCCGCCGATTTCGAGCGCTTCTCTGGCCGGCTGGCGAAGATTTCGACTGTCGAGCCGATCGGTGAAGCAAAGTTTTTTGAAGGACGGCTGCGCGGTTTCGCGGACGGAAATGTCCGCATGGAGTTGAAGGGGAAAGACGCGCGAATCGTGGAGATACCGCTCGGCGCGATTCGGAAAGCGAACCTGGTGGTGGAGTTTTAGGAAAGAGAAATGGCGAATCTGCTCTATCAACAAATCGAGATGTTGAGCCGGGAGAAGCACATCGAACCGGAAGTGGTGATTTCCGCCATTGAAGACGCCATGGTGGTGGCGGCGCGGAAATTTTATAAAACCGAAGAAGACCTGCGCGGGAAGTTCAATCCGGAAAGCGGGCAGGTGGACGTGCATTCGGTCTACACCGTCGTGGAAGAAGTGACCGACCCGAAGCGCGAAATCAGCCTGGCCGACGCAAAGAAAAAGAATCCAGGCGCCGAAATCGGAGCCGAAATTCTGACCGCCAAGCCGACCGATGTGCTGGGCCGCATTGCCGCGCAGACCGCTAAGCAGGTGATCCTGCAGAAAGTGCGCGAAGCGGAGCGCGACACCATTTACAACGAGTATCATACCCGCGCCGGCGAACTCGTGACCGTGATCGTCAAGCGCGCCGAAGGCCCCGACCTCATCGTCGACATGGGCCGCACCGAAGCCCGGCTGCCCAAGCGCGAGCAGTCCAAGCTCGAAACCTACAATATCGGCGAGCGTTTGCGCGTGGTCATCAAGGCCGTGGACCGCGCGGCCAAGGGGCCGCAGGTAATCGTTTCTCGCGCCGACGCTTCGCTGGTGCAGCGCCTCTTTGAAATGGAAGTGCCGGAAATTTATGACGGCACCGTGCAGATTCGCGCCGCCGCGCGCGAGGCCGGCGAGCGCACGAAAGTGGCCGTGGCCAGCCGCGACAAGGACGTTGACCCCGTCGGCGCCTGCGTGGGCATGAAGGGCATGCGCGTCCAGTCCATCATCCGCGAACTGCGCGGCGAGAAAATCGACATCATTCCCTATAACGAAGAGACCGTTGCCTTCGCCCAAAAAGCGTTGAGCCCGGCCAAAGTCACCCGTGTGCAAATCACCGATCCGGAAAACAAAAAGCTCGAAGTGATCGTGGAAGATTCCCAGCTTTCCCTGGCCATCGGCAAAAAAGGACAAAACGTCCGCCTGGCCAGCAAACTGATCGGCTGGGACATCGACATCAAGAGCGAAGAAGAGAAGCGCCGCGAAATCGAAGAGCAGATGACCGCGCTGACGGCCCCAACCACTCCACTGACAGTCCTCGCGGGCGTGGGTCCCAAGACCATCGAAAAGATCGAAGCCGCGGGCATTTCGAACCTGGAAAAACTCGCCAGCATGACCCCGGAGCAGTTGATGGAGATTCCGGGCATCGGCGAAAAAATGGTGGACAAGATTTATCAGGCGGTGAACCGCTTCTATGAAGGCGGCGGCGACGCCGCGGCCACGCCGGTGGAAACCACGGACGAAAACGGCGAAGAAACCCCGGCAGCCGAGGCATCTGCCCAACCCGCGACGGAAACGGGAGTTGAGGCATCAGACGAAAGCCCGGCCGAATCCGCGAACGAGTCGAATACTTCGGCAACAACGGAATCCGCTTCGGAGATTAACTCGGAAGCAGCTGCCTCCCCGGAAAAAGAAACCCCGGCGAAACAGCAGGAAGAGAAAAGTTCCTAAGAAGCATGAGCGACGCAAATCAAGTCCGCATTAATGAGCTCGCGCGCGAACTCGAGGTCAAGGCGAAAGCCATCATTGACCTTTTGGCAGGTTTTGGCGTTACCGAAAAGAAAACGCACTCCAGTTCCATTCCCGCTGATGTGGCGGAAAAGGTTAAGCACCACCTGAAGGGTGTAGCGGATGCCGAAACTGCGGCGGAAGTCGAGCGTTCGGCGAAAGAAGCAGCGGCAAAAGCTGCCCTTCGCAGGCCGCCCGTTCCCGCTCCCCCAGTTCCACCTCCTGCTGTGACCGTGCACCCTCCAGTCGCGCCGAAACCTGCGGCCGCGGCACCAGTCGCCACGCCGGTGGCAACCCCTGCTCCTGCACCCGCTGCTGTCAAGCCCGCACCTGCTGCTGCGCCTCCTCCAGCCTTGGCCCATGCGCCCGCAGCCCCTGTGGCAAAACCCGCTGCCCCCGCACCGCCTGTAACTACGCCACCCGCGGCCCCGCCGCCTTCCGCGACATCTGCAACACCCGCGGTCGAACGTCCTTCCGCGCCGGTCACTTCGCCAACTCCTGGCGCGCCTCGGCCTGCGCCTCAACAGCCTTTGCGTCCTGCTCCTTCTCATCCTCATCATCCGGGCCGCGCCCCGGGACAACAGCCCACCGCACGTCCAGGCGGATCTCCGCCTCCGCAATCGCGCCCGCAGCAACCGGGCTCGCAGCCGCAAGCCGCGCGCTCTGGCGCGCCGTCCCCTGCGCCGCGCCCACAGCAACCTCTTCGTCCCATGCCCACGGGAAATCGTGGCCCGGTTCCCGGAACATCGCCGGGTGATCGCGATCGTCGGCCAAGTGGCCCGCGTCCCGGTCAGCCAATGCGCCCGCAGCAATCCGGCGGCCAGGGTGGACGCCCGTTTACACCGCGTCCCGGAGGTCCGGGCGGCCCAGGTGGACCAGGCGGAGGTGGACGCACATTTACTCAGCGCCCAGGTGCTGCGCCTTCTGGCGCTCGTCCTGGACCGCGCACGCCTGGCGCTCGTCCTGGGATGTTGCCCTCGCCGTTCTCCGAAAAGCCGTCCAAGGCGGAGCCCGGCAAGCCGCTTTATGCGCGCAAGCCGCAACAGCGCCAACGTCCAATGGCGGACAAGCGCGAGATGGAAGGCGAACGGAAGCTGCACCCGACGCGCCAGCGTCCGGGAGCAGGCGGCCGCGGCGTAGCAGCGGCTGCGATAGCGCCGCCGGAGCCGCGCGCTCCACGCGACATCACGTTGACGGAAGGCATTACGATCCGCGAACTGGCGGAAAAGCTCGATGTCCGCGCAAAAGATCTCTTGAAGACGCTCCTCGATCGCGGCGTGTTTGCCAGCATCAACCAGGCGTTGGATGTCCAGACCGCTACCGACCTGGCGCAATCGTTCAACGGCGTGGTCAGCGTCGTCTCCCTCGAAGAGGAAATGGTTCTCGAGGTGGCGAAGGAAGAAACCAAGGAAAATCTGAAGCCGCGGCCGCCGGTAGTTACGGTCATGGGCCACGTGGACCACGGAAAGACCAGCCTGCTCGATGCGATCCGCCAGGAAGACGTGGCGGCGGGCGAAGCCGGAGGCATTACGCAGCACATCGGCGCCTACAAGGTGCAGGTGGGGGAAAAGAGCGTGGTGTTTGTGGATACGCCGGGCCACGAAGCGTTTACGCGGATGCGCGCGCGCGGCGCCAAAGTTACCGACATCGTGGTGCTGGTGGTTGCGGCTGACGACGGCGTGATGCCCCAGACGCGCGAAGCGATTGATCACGCGAAGGCCGCAAACGTGCCGATCATCGTGGCAATCAACAAGATTGACAAGCCGGAAGCCCAACCTGAGCGCGTCAAGCGCCAGCTCTCGGAACTGGGATTGATGCCCGCGGAATGGGGCGGCGAAACCGAATTCGTTGAAGTCTCCGCAAAACAAAAAAAGAACCTCGACAAGCTGCTCGAAATTATTCTGCTGGTGGCGGATTTGCGGGAACTGAAAGCGAATCCGGACGCGCCGGCAAGCGGAACCGTTCTCGAATCGCGCGTGGACAAGGGCCGCGGCCCGGTTGCCACCGTGCTGGTGCAAAACGGCACGCTCAACAACAGTGACTTTTTTATCGTCGGCTCCGTTTTCGGCAAGGTACGCGCCATGTTTGACGATCACGGACGCCCAGTGAAGATCGCCCCGCCGTCCACGCCGGTCGAAGTGCTTGGGCTTCAGGGCGTTCCCGAAGCCGGAGACCACTTCCAGGTTACCGATGAAGCGAAGGCGCGGCACGTGGTGGAATTCCGGCAGTCCAAGCAGCGCGACGCGGCATTGCGCGCCAGCGCAGGCAGCCGCATCACGCTGGACCAGTTGCACGAGCAGTTGAAGGCCGGGGAAGTGAAAGAACTTCCCATCGTGATCAAGGCCGACGTGCAGGGCTCCGCCGAAGTCCTGGAAGAGATGCTACCGAGGCTGTCGACCGATCAGGTAAAACTGAAAATCATCAGCGCGGGCGTTGGCACGGTAACCGAAAACGACATTCTGCTTGCCTCGGCGTCGGGCGCCATCGTTATCGCGTTCGGCGTGCGTCCAGACCGCAAGGCCCAGGACCTCGCGCAGCAGGAAAAAGTGGACATCCGCACCCACAACATCATTTACGAAGTTTCCGATGAAATTAAGAAAGCCATGGAAGGCCTGCTGGAACCTGTTTTCCAGGAGACCTACGTTGGCCGCGCGGAAGTTCGCAACACCTTCCGCATCAAGGGGTCCGGCACAGTGGCTGGCTGCTACGTCGTCGACGGCGTCATCAAGCGCGACTCGCAGATCCGCGTCCTTCGCGAAGGCGCCGTGATTTACACATCCAAGCTCAGCTCGCTGAAGCGCTTCAAGGACGATGCCAGCGAAGTGCGCACGGGATTTGAATGCGGCATGGTCATCGCGAACTTCAACGACGTCAAGGTTGGTGACATTCTGGAATGCTTCCAGGTGACCAAGTTGTCCGCCGCCGAAGCCGCTGCCCAGGGTTCTTCCGCCGCACGCAAATAGGAGCTATACATCAGGCTCAGGCTTCCCGGGCCTGAGGGTGGTTTGCCATGCCCGTCGGATTACTCACACTGGAGTTGCACATCGCGGAAGCGCAGTCGCTGAAGGATAAGCGGCAGGTCCTGCGCAGTTTGAAAGATCGCTTGCGCGCGCATTTCAATGTGGCGGTCGCGGAACTCGATTTCGAGGATACCTGGCAGCGCTCGGTCGTAGGCGTGGTAACTCTTTCGAATGAAGAACGCCACGTGGAAGAGGCGCTGCAGAAAGTTTTGGCGGAAGCTGACAATATTTTGGGCCCGATGGTAGTAGGGCATTCGGTCGAGTTGTTCTGAACGTGCCGCAAGGGAGAGAGTTGTAAGCCATAAGTCGTAAGTTTTGAGTCGGAAGCAAAAACTTAGAACTAGTAACTGAATATGAGTCCCGATCATCATCGTCATCTACGCGTCGGCGAGGAAATCGCCCATGAGCTCAACGCCATGCTGGTGGGCGAATTGAAAGACCCCCGCCTCGAAGGCAATGTCTGCGTCAGCGAAGTGCGCGTGCAGCCGGATATGAAGCACGCGCGGGTGTACGTGAGCGTGCGCACGGAAAATTCCAGGGAACAAAAGGACGCAATCAAGGCGCTGGAGCACGCCTCCGGATACATCAAGCACGAACTGGTGGAAAGGCTGCAGTTGCGGCGCGTTCCGGATTTGCACTTCACGCTGGATCTCTCGCAGGAGCATGTGGAGCGCATCGAACAGCTTCTGAAACAAATGAAGTCGGACAAGGCCGATAAGCCGGAACCAAACCCTTGAGCAATGATCTGCAAGCGCAACCCTCGATCCGCAACACCGAATGCCTTTGTAGTCCCCGCCTTTCGATGTGCGTTGTTTGCACCCCGAATGGTTTTGGAGCGGGCACCTGACGCGAGTTTGTTGCCTTACTTAAAACTGAGAACTTATAACTGAATACTCCCCAAATGCCCCGCCAACCACAACCCGCTCCTTTCGACGGCGCCCTGGTCATCAACAAGCCGCAGGGAAAGACCTCGCACGACATCGTGGATGCTGTGCGGCATCTCGCGGGATTCCGGCAGATCGGTCATCTGGGCACGCTGGATCCGCTGGCAACGGGCGTTCTGGTTTTGCTGTTGGGCAAGGCCACCCGCTTTGTTCGTTTTTATACCGGCCGGCGCAAGCGCTATACGGCGGGTTTTCGTTTCGGCTACGCCACAAATACCTTTGACTCGGAAGGCCAGCCCGCCGGCCCGGATGCGGCGCCCGTGCTGGACCGCGAAGTGCTGGAGCGGTTGGCGGTGGAGTCGACCGGTCGCTTCGAACAGATGCCGCCGATATTTTCCGCCAAGAAAATTCACGGGCGGCCGGCGTACGAACTCGCCCGCAAGAATCAGGTGTTTGAATTGAAGGCTGTACCCATCGAGATTTTTGAGTATCGGTTGACGGAGATGGAAGGGCCGGTCGCGCGCTTTTCGATTGAATGTTCTTCGGGAACCTATGTCCGGTCGCTGGCCCACGACATGGGACAGAAGCTCGGGTATGGCGCGCATCTCGCCGAAATCTGCCGCACGGCAGTAGGGGAATTTTCGCTCGAACAAGCCATCGGCCTGGAAGAGCTGGCGCAGGCGAAGCAGGACGGAAAGTTCGAGTCCCGCCTGATTCCGCTGGAGCATCTCCTGTCGAATTTTCCGCGAACCAACGTTCTTCCCGTGCTCGAAAAGAAAATTCGCCATGGGGGAAAATTCAACGTGATGCCTTCGCAACTGAAACCGGGGCGCGTGGAATTACCTCCCGGCGCCACCACACATCTCGACACCGAAGAAGCTCAGCCGCCGCGGTTGCGCGTGTTCAGCCAGGAAAACAAACTGATCGCCATTGCCGAAGCCGTGGTGCCGCGAACTTACCAGCCTGTCGTTGTGTTTGATCCCCTGCCCTGATTTTTTCTGAATTAACAATTAGGCCCGCTACACGTGCACCCTGGAAAATTTTCCCCTGCTCCATCCAGCCCCAAAGCGTAGTCATCCTGAACGCATCCGGCAGGGATGCGTTCAGGATCTCAACTGGAGCACCGACCCCAGCTCACTTGCAAAGGTGATTGCATCGCCCCCGAACTCGCGGCAAACAAATTTATCCCGGAGGCGGCTGCTGCAGCGGAATTTCGGGTTGAGGCTGCGGCGGTTGATTTTGCGGTGGCTGATTTGCAGGCGGTTGTTGATCTGGCGGCGGTTGATTCGCCGGGGGCTGTTGATTTGGCGGCGGCTCGCGTCTCTGCCTCGGCCCCGCCGGCTGCTCCGCCGGTGCGCCCGTCGGAGCCCCAGTCGGAGCTGGTTGCGGGGTCTCTCCCGGCGGCTGCGCGGGAGCAGGCACGGGTTCCTGATCCGGCCGTTGGACAGGAGGTGTGGTCCCGCCCGCCTGACCGTGTCCTCCGGGTTCACCGGTGCCCGCGTAGATAGTTTTAGTCTGGTGAAAGGGCGAGCGAACGCGGCGCGGGGTCACCAGGAAAAGAATTTCGTCGTCGGTGTAGGAATTGCTCCGCGTGCCGAACGCGTACCCCACGCCGGGGAGTCTTGCCAGGCCGGGAAGGCCGGTGAGAGATTTGGTTTCGCTATCGCTCAGGACGCCGGTGATAAGTGAGGTTTCATCTTCCTTCAGTCGTACCGTTTGCGTGACGGTGCGATTCGAAATGATGGGAATGCCGTTAATGCTGTTTCCCGAGAGTGCCTTGATCTCAAATTCAAGCTGCAGCGTTACTTCTTTCGTGTCGTGCAACTGCGGTGTGGCCTTGATTTTCATCCCGATGTCCTCATATTCGGAGCCGGGGTAAGGGGTTTGGGTGATCGCGGGATTGGAAATCAGGCTCGCGGGGCTTTCGACCAGCGTCACCTCGCCTACCGCGCCGGCGATGTTGTTCGTGACCACGATGTCCGGAAAAGCGCTGCCCGTGAAATCCCCGGCCAGGATGACGTCGGGACTTGTGCCGGCAGCGGGCTCAATCGCGTTGGCGAACAGGCCGTTGCCCAGATCGGCGAAGAGCGTGACCGTGCCCACGGCAGTGTTGGTTACCGCGATGCCGCCGGTGGAGGCCTGGGCGAGCTCGGCAATCGCCACGCCGCTCGGCGTAGTGTCCGTCGCCAGCGGAGACTGTGCCGCCGCCACAAATGTGCCGTTTCCGTTGTCGAGAAACACGGAGAGCGTGTTGTCCTGCTGATTTACCACTGCCAGTGCCGGGCCGTTGCTGCCGCTGAGGATTCCCGATGCAATGGCCACGGGGAGATTACCGACGGCTAGAGGAGAGTTCGGAAACTCCGAGAACGTGCCATTACCATTGCCCGCCAATATGGTTACGTTTTTTGTGGTCTGATTCACAATCGCCAGATCGGGAAGACCGTCGCCGTTGAAGTCAGCCACCGTTATTGCTACCGGGCCGCTCGCGGTGGGGGGCAATGTGAAAGGCGAACCGGGTACTTCAATGAAAGTGCCATCCCCTCTGCCGTCGAACGCGGAAAGAGTGTTGTCCTTGAAATTCGTTACCACGAATCCCAGGTTGGAATCACCGTTATTGGTATTAAAGGTGCCCACAGCGATAGAGCTGGGCTGGTTCCCAACGGGAATCGGGGTCACATCTCTCTTGAAACTCCCATCGCCGTTGCCCAGAAACTCGATCACACCGTTGCCAACCGGGTCGGTCACCAGCAAATCCGCAAAATTGTCGCTGTTTGTGAAATTGGTGTTCGCGTTCAGGCTTCCCGTGGCCAAGGCAGGGGCTGGCGTGGAGCTGGTCCAGTTGGTTCCGAGCGAAATTGGCGAAACCAGACCGGCCCCGCTCGTCGGCTGCGCCAATTGCGGAACTGCCCCGGTCCCCTGGTTCAGCAGGATGGTCAGCGTATTATCTGTCTGATTGACGACGGCGAGATCCTGCGTGCCGGCGCTCCGGAAATCCGCTGTCACCATCGCGACCGGATTTTTCCCAACGGGGAATGCCTGCGTTGGAATTGTCGCTCCGGAACCTCCGGGGTTGGGCGTGAAGCCGGTTGAGCCGAGACTCCCCGATAGCAGGGACAACGTGATTGGCACGCGATCGCCGACAAAAATCGTGGCCGGTTTGCCGTCCTGCGCACGCAGCAAAATTTGCGTGCCGCTGTGCACCAGCGACAGCGCCTCCGAAAACTGCGCAGAGAGAGTTGGCAGGACGAGGAGATAGGTGCTCTTGCCGCCTCCAAGGGCTGCTACGGCCGGAATGGCGGACGTCAAACTGGAAATCCCCCCGCCTGCAATCGCGCCCGCTGGCCCTCCGAACACTCCGGCAAGAAGGGTAAGCAACGAACTCAAATCAGGTGCGGAACGCAGGGAATTGACTAGATTCTGCGGCACATGCACCAGTTGCTGGCTTGCTGGCCAACTGATGCCCAGGTTCCTGGCATTCGTGCGATCCACTTCGAGAAGATCAATTTCCAGCAGTACCTCTCCGGGCCCGTGTTCCAGGTTGCTTACGATTTCCTCCGCCAGGTGCACGCGCTGTACGGTTCCTCGCACGGTGATGGCGTGCTCCGAGTTGTCCTGGTTCACGTGTGTAAGACCGGTGAGATCACGGATCACGCGTACCACTTCGCCGATTTCCGTGGTAGTCGCAGAGGAGGCGAGCGGAATGGTCTGCTCGATTTCGGGGTCTAGCAACCGCCGTTTCTCCGCGGTATCGGGCGCCACAAGAAACTGCTTTGCGTCAACCGCATTCCAGAAAGTGCCTGTCTCCATACCCAGCACTTTCATCGCGGTATAAAAATCGACGTCCTGAAGATGCAGGCGCGTGTTGCGCGCCTGAAGATCGGGATCAAACGTGGCCTTCAACCCAAATGCCTGGGCCACCTGCTCGTACGCGGACTTCACGTCCGTCTCCAGATTGAAGCTCTTATTGGCCTTATCCGGGGTGACTTGGGGCAGTCCTTCGGCGGGATCAGGCCGCCTCTCTCCTGTCGGCGACTCCTTCATCGAGCCGATCTGCTGCAGCCTCTCGAGGATCGCCGGGTTTCCGGGATCAAGTTCCAGCGCCATGGCGAGCTGCTGAGTGGCGCTGTCGATATTTCCCGCCACTGCCTGGCGCTCAGCACCGTCCAGGTGTTCGCGTAACAGGCGCGAACGGAGCGCCGCTCCTTTGCCCACGATGGTCACATCAAACGGGGCGTAGCGCGCCGCTTCTTCGTAATCGCCGAGGGCGCGCACGTAATCCCCGGCGGCTTCTTCGGTCGCGGCCTGCTCCAGCAATTTTTTCGCGTGCTTCGGATCCGGCTTCACAAAAGAGCGTTGCGCATCGCGTTTTGGGTCGGGGGGTTGAGGGTCTTGCGCGGGCAGGGCCTGGCAGACCAGCGCCAGGGACACGAGCAGTGCGGTGATGGCGGTAAATGGCGGTCTTCTCATTCTAGTAGATAGACGCAACACACCATTCTACCGTGTCGCGGAAAAGGGCGTGTGCCCTTGACGCAGTGGAGAAGGAGGCGTTAGACTGGAATCGTTGTTGCAAATCATTTTCAACTGGAGTGCTCGTGCTTTCTGCTTTTCTCATCGCCCTTCGTGAGGGTGTCGAAGCCTCCCTCATTGTTGGGATTATCCTTGTTTATTTATCGCGAACCAATAGGACTCAACTAGTCCGATTTGTTTGGGGTGGTGTGGCGGCTGCGGTCGCCCTAAGCCTGGCCGTGGCCATTGCGCTGGAGCGGTTCGATATCAGCGAGGACGGATTTGAAGGGTTGCTCCTGCTGGTGGCCGCTTTCTTTGTGGTCACCATGATTGTCTGGATGAATCGCATCGCGCGGCATCTGAAAAAAGAGATCGAAGAGAAGGTGGAATCCTATGCGTCGAGAGCGGGCTCGGCAGCGGGCTGGGGCATAGGACTCTTTGTGTTCCTGATGGTGGTAAGGGAAGGAGCGGAACTGGCGCTGATTCTGCGCGCGGTTGAGCTTTCGACTGAAGGCCTGCAAACCTGGATTGGAACGATCGCCGGCATCGGTGCCGCGGTCGCCGTGGGACTCTTCTTTTTCAAGGGCACCCTGAAAGTGCCGCTGCACCGGTTCTTTGCCGTGACCAGTTGGATCCTGATGCTGGTGGCCGTGCAACTGGCCGTCACCGGGCTGCACGAATTAAGCGAGGCGCGCTGGCTGCCATCGAGCAAGACGGAGATGGCCGTGCTCGGGCCGATCGTGGCCAACGAACTGTTCTTTTTTGTGTTCGTCTTCGGTGCGGCCGCTCTGATGATCATTCGCGAATGGCTAGCGGCTTCCCACAAGAAAACTACTACTGCTGTGACGAATGACGCGGAACGCCGGCTCGTGGAATCGCAGAATCGCCGCCAGCGGCGGTGGATGATCGCCGCGGCGAGCATGAGCCTGGCGGTGATCCTCGCGCTGACCGCGGATTTCATTTATGCGAAAGTGAATTCAGCGCCGCCGCAAGCCCGGGCGGTGGAAGCCGTGGACGGCATCGTGAAAGTGCCTGTCGCCGAAGTGCAGGACGGGAACTTGCATCTCTTCACCCTGAACGCCAACGGACAGAGCATTCGTTTCATGGTCATCAAGAAGCCCAACGGCTACGGAACGGCGTTGGACGCCTGCCTGATCTGCGGAGCCGAAGGCTATCGCCAGGATGGGCAGAACGTAATCTGCCGGCACTGCGCCTCGGCGATTTATATTCCCTCCATCGGGGGCAAGGGCGGCTGCAATCCGATCGGATTCACGTCACAGGTGCAGGGCGACGATGTGGTCATTGATGTTTCGTCGGTGACCAAAGCTGCGGAAGAAATTCCGCGATAGGAGATTTGGCGCTCTCACCAATCCGCATAAATGTTCCTTCGACTTGTAGCCGACTCGTTCACGCGCCGGCCAAAACGCAAAATGCTCACCTTGGCCGCGCTGGCCTTGGGGATGGCTGTGGCCACCGCCGCGCTGAGCGTCTCGCTGGACGTGGGCGACCGCCTGGCCCAGGAATTTCGCAGCCTGGGTGCGAATCTTTTGGTGACGCCGGAGGCAGACTCGCTCCCGTTGGAAATTGGCGGCGTGGACTATCGTCCGGCGAATGCCGGCGCCTACCTTCCCGAAGCAGACCTCGGCAAACTAAAAACAATCTTCTGGCGCTTCAACATCAAGGCCTTTGCGCCGATCCTGGAACTGCAAGTCAAAGCAGATTCATTTGGCGCAGACTCCTTTTTCAACCCTCCCTCTGGACCCTCGTACACAGTCATCGGAACGTGGGTAAATCACGAAGTCAAGATCCCAGACGGCACGACTTACGTGACAGGAATCGAAAAGACAAATCCCTGGTGGCAACTGAAAGAAGGCCGCTGGTTTGCGGAAGGCAAGAATGAATGTGTAATTGGGAAAAATCTTGTCGCGGCACTTGGTGTTCGTCGGGGACCTGAATTGCCAGGCGGAGGGGGAGTAGTCGCCAATGATAAATTGAAGCCCGGAAGCGAGTTATTCACCTACACGTTAGATAGGCAACAGCAACTCACTTTACGAGTGGTGGGTATTTTGGACACGGGCGGACCCGAAGATGACGCCATCATTGTGCCGCTCGATGTGGCGCAAAGTCTCGCTGACAAGCCAGGGCAATATCGGCGGCTCTATGTGAGCGCGCTGACCAAACCGGAAGATGCGTTTGGGCGAAAGGACCCGAAGACCATGACGCCGGCGGAATTCGACCGCTGGTATTGCTCCCCGTATATTTCGGCGATTGCGCTGCAGATCAGCCAGGAGTTGAAAGGGACGGATGTGCGCGTGATTCGCCGCGTCGCGGAGGGCGAAGGCACGATTCTAACCCGCGTGCGCACCCTGCTGTGGCTGGTGACAATCGCCGCGCTGCTGGCAGCGGCGCTGGCGGTCGGCGCCTCGGCGGCGGCTTCGGTGATCGAGCGGCGCACGGAAATTGGATTGATGAAGGCGCTCGGCGCGGGCTCCGGGCTGGTGGGCGTGCTGCTGGCCGCCGAGCAGTTGCTGGTGGCGTTTGTCGGCGGCGGCATCGGCTACGCGGTTGGAATCCTTCTGGCGCGTATGCTGGGACAAAAGATTTTTGGATTTACGCCGGAGCCGAAATTTTTCCTCTTCTTCATGGTGCTGGTGCTTGCATCGCTCATTACGCTGCTCGGCAGCGCTTATCCGCTGCGCCGCGCTTCTCGATATGACCCGGCGCCCATCCTGAGGGGCGAGTGATGAGCGATTCCCCAATGTTCTGGCGAATCGTTCGGCGGCTGCTCACCGCGAATTATGGACGCTTGTTCGTGATTCTGCTGGCGCTGGGCGCGGGCGCGGCGATTACCTCGGCATTGCTCAATTTACAGATTGATGCCAAGCGGCGCTTGACCACGGAATTTCGCGCGCTGGGAGCGAACGTGATCATCGCTCCACGCGATGCGAATGCAAATTCAGCAGGTGGCACTCTGGAGCAGGCACTGCTCGTGGGCTTGCCAACCGAAAACGCCGGGAAGTCCGTGCCGGCCGTGGCGTTTCTTTACGTGATCGGCGAAGTCGCCAAGGCCGGCGAGGTCCATCACCAAGCGGCCGTGATCGCGGGCGCCGAAGGGCAGGGATTAACGCAAGTCCGGCCCGGACGGCGGACGGAATATTCCGCCGAAAAAGAGAAAGATCCGGCGGCGTGCGAAATCGGCGCGAAAGCCGCCGAACAGTTCAAAGTTCACGTGGGTGATTCGCTGCACCTGCGCAATCAGGGCAGGGAAGCCACGTGCAAGGTGTTCGCGGTGGTGGCCACGGGCGGCCCGGAAGACACCCAGATTTTCACCAAGCTGCCCACTGCCCAAGCGCTCGCCGATTTGCCCGGACGCATCAGCCTGGCGCAGCTCAGCGTGACGGGCACACCGGATTCGATTGAGCGCTTCATCAACGCGCTCGCGCAGCGCTTGCCTGGCGCAGACGTGCACGGCGTCAGGCAGCTCGCCCAGGCGGAGGGAAAACTCTATAACCGCATCAGCGGCCTGCTTTCCACCACGGTGATTCTGGTCCTGATCCTGACCTCGCTCTGCGTGATGGCGGGAATGAGCAACGTGGCGATTGAGCGCAAAAATGACGTCGGGCTGATGAAAGCAATCGGGGGTTCCGTGCGCCGCGTTGTTCGGCTGTTCCTGGCGGAAGCCATTCTGATGGGCATTGCGGGCGGGGTGATTGGCTCGGCGTTTGGCGTTCTCGGCTCCATCTGGCTCGGCAAGGCCGTATTTGGCGTGGCTGCGCAGCCTCGTTGGATTGTGTATCCTGTTTCTGTGGGCATCACTATCCTCGTTTCGATAGCCAGCGCATTTCCCCTGCGCCGACTCGCGAGCGTACGTCCTGCAAGTGTGTTTCGAGGTGAAGCGTGACCGCCCAAGTGCGCATTGAATCGCTGGTGAAGGAGTATGGGACGCAGCGCGCGTTGAACGGCATCTCCTTCCACATTCAGGCGGGCGAATGGGCGGCGCTGATGGGGCCGTCCGGCTCCGGGAAAACCACGCTGATCAATATTCTGGGTGGATTGGATACCCTCACCTCCGGCCACGTGATCGTGGATGGCGTGGACCTGGCGAAACTTTCCGAAAACGACCTGGTTCGCTACCGCGCCGAAAAAATCGGCTTCGTCTTTCAGCAGTTCCACCTCGTGCCATATCTCAGCGCCCTCGAAAACGTGATGCTGGCACAGTATTTTCACAGTGTCACAGACGAAGGGCAGGCCGCGGAAGCATTGAAGCGAGTCGGGCTGGGTCATCGCCTTACGCATTTGCCTTCGCAACTTTCTGGCGGTGAGCAGCAGCGCGTCGCGATTGCGCGCGCCCTGATCAACCAGCCGAAATTAATTTTGGCCGACGAGCCGACAGGCAACCTCGACGAGGCGAATGAGGAAATTGTACTCGGGCTTTTCCGCGAACTGCACAGCGCCGGCCACACCATCCTGATGGTCACCCACGATCCGGACATCTCCCTTCAAGCCGACCGCCGCATCGAACTTGCCCACGGACATCTTTCTTTTGACACTGCGTTGCACGGGCCGAATCATCCGATGGCTTGCGCGCTCGCGAATTCTGCCGATTGCTGCACGTCGGTTTCCAGCGACGACGAAATTCGCTTCGATCACCTGCTCGAGCAGATTTGGATTTGCGGCGAAGACGGCAAGCCCGCGCAGAAGGAGTTGCTGCGCTCCGAAGGGCCCGCGGGACAACTTCCGGTAATTGCCGCCGAGCCGGTTTCGCGTTTACTCGGGCGCATGTCGGATTTGCGCCTGATCGAATTGCAGAACGGCGACGTCCGCCTCACGCAATCGGGAACCCAGCGCGCACGGGATGTGGTCCGCCGCCACCGGCTGGCCGAGCGTCTCTTCAAGGACACCTTTCGCATCGAAGATCAGGAAGTGCACAGCGAGGCCTGCAAGTTCGAGCACATCATCAGTCCGGAGCTGGACCAGAAAATTTGCTCGTTCCTGGGGCACCCGACGACTTGCCCCCACGGTAACCCGATTCCCCCGGGCGAATGCTGCGATCACAAGAAAGAAAAGGTTTGAGGTGAATGCTTTTGTGGCGGCCGCCTTCTGAGGCGGGCGCTTTTGCCCGTCCCAGCGATTCTACGGGGCGGGCGCCGTTTCCGAAGCGCCTGGACAATGGATTGCGTGAGGATTGCGAGAGGAAAGATCTTTACAGATGCCCATACCCATCGATCAACGAAAAAAGCCAACCGCGGTAAAAATCCACGTAAAAACCGGCGCGGGTGTCGACATCGCCTGGGCCGACGGCCATTCCAGCCATTACGATTTCACCTATCTCCGCGACCAGTGCCCCTGCGCAACCTGTAACGACGAGCGTGGCAAGAAAGAAGCAATGCCCGTGGCGTCCACGAATCTCCTGTCCTCGCCCCTGCTGCCCATGTACAAGCCAAAGCCCCGCGCCCAGGCCGCCACCCAGGTTGGAAACTACGCCGTGCAAATCAGTTTCACCGACGGGCACTCCACCGGAATCTTCAGCTACGATTACCTTCGCACTCTTTGCCCGTGCGAGGAATGCGCCCGCGCATTTCGCGAAAGTCCGGAAAAAAGCCAGCAATAAATCGTTTAGCCACCCGCCGTTTGCTGGACTTGTCTGCGGAAAAATGCGAGCATTGCAATCTGCAGGTCAAACTACCCGTAAATGAGCAGCACTCCCCATAGCCCGGCTGCCAAGGGCGGCCAGGGCAGCGGCATTCCGCGCGTCTTGGTAGCGACCACGGCGCTGTTAAGCTTCATCTCCTTCTGGCGCGCGGCCGCCATCGTACTCAACGACCTCGCTTCGTCGGCCTACTACGCCGGAGGCGAAGCCGAAGGCTACATCGGCAAGGCCGCTCCCTGGTTCATCCTCGGCATCATGCTGTTTTCCTACTCGGTCCGCGCGATCTACGTGGAAAGCTGCAGCATGTTCGTGCGCGGCGGCGTCTATCGCGTCGTCAAGGAAGCGCTCGGCGGAACGCTCGCCAAATTTAGCGTGTCGGCGCTGATGTTCGACTACATTCTCACCGGTCCGATCAGCGGCGTCTCCGCGGGACAATATATCGTCGGGCTGATCAACGAAACCTCCGATTACATCCACTTGGGATTTCATGTTTCGCCGAACATCGGCGCCGCTTTTTTCGCCATCCTCTGTACGCTCTATTTCTGGTGGTACAACATCAAGGGCGTCCACGAATCCAGTCAAAAGGCCATGCGCATCATGCAGATAACGACCGTCATGGTCGTCATCCTGATTTCGTGGTGCGTATACACCGTCCTGGTGCGGCATCCCGCGCTGCCGCCCTTCCCGACCCCGCATAATCTGAAACTCGAACCCAATGCCATGGGTTGGCTCTATGGCGTGAAGTTTGCCCATTTTGCCGCGCTCATCGCGATTTTTGTCGGCTTGGGACATTCGGTCCTGGCAATGAGCGGAGAAGAGTCGCTCGCGCAGGTCTACCGCGAAATCGAGCATCCGAAACTTCCCAATCTGAAGAAGACCGGCTTGGTGATTTTCGTTTACAGCCTGGTGTTCACTTCGCTGGTTTCCTTTTTTGCCGTGATGTTAATCCCCGACGCCCAGCGCCAGAATTTTCTCGAAAATCTGATCGGCGGCCTGGCGATGAACCTGGAAGGGCCGTTCCTTCTGCGGCTGATCTTCCACGGCTTCGTCGTGGTGGTGGGCACCCTGATTCTGGCCGGCGCTGTGAATACCGCGATTGTCGGCTCCAACGGCGTGCTGAACCGCGTGTCGGAAGACGGCGTGCTCGCGGACTGGTTCCGCCAGCCGCACCGGCGCTTCGGCACCACGTACCGGATTATCTGGATCATCGCCGGGCTGCAGATTCTCACGATTATCATCAGTCGCGGCGACGTAACCTTCCTGGCGAACTTGTACGCGTTTGGCGTCATCTGGAGTTTCGCCATGAAGGGCCTGGCTGTGCTGGTGTTGCGCTACACGCATCCCGGCGACCGCGAATATCGCGTCCCGCTGAATTTCCGGGTATTCGGCGTGGAGATCCCCCTCGGCTTGAGCTTGATCACGCTGGTGCTCCTCGGCATCGCCGTAATCAACCTCTTTACCAAAAAAGAAGCGACCATCGCCGGGGTCACTTTTTCCATCTTCCTTTTCATCGTTTTCACGATTTCAGAAAAATTTACCCACCACGCTCGCGGAAACACGGCGCACGTGGAAATGGACCAGTTTCACCTCGCTACCGAGGGCATTCTCACTCCGGAATCGGTCGGCGCGCGCCCGGGAAACATTCTGGTCCCGGTCAGCAATATCCACTCCCTGTATCACCTCGGCAATGTGCTGGACCGGGTAAAGCCCGGGCGCCGGGATGTTGTGGTCCTGCACGTCAGGTTGCTGCGGCGCGCGGCATCGGGCGAATACGATCTGGAAGCGGAGCAGCTATTTGGCAGCATCGAGCAGCAGTTGTTTTCGCAGGCGCTTTCGATCGCGGAAAAGCGCGGGAAAACGATCCGCCTGGCGGTCGTGGCTGCCAATGATATTTGGGATGCTATTCTGAGCGCCGCCACTTCGCTGCAATCCAGCACGATTGTGCTGGGCCACTCGCCGAAGGAGTCCACCGAAGAGCAGGCCAAGCATCTCGGCGACGCTTGGGAAAAACTGGGCGATCCAAAGCCGCAGTTCAATCTGGAAATTCACATGGCGAACGGCGACAAGACCTACAAGGTCCTTGGTCCTCACGCGCCAAATCTCACCGCCAATGAAGTGAACCTGCTCCACCGCTTGTGGCTGCGCTTCAGCGAATCCGCGGCGCCGCTGGAAATCCATCACCACGACGTGGTCCATTTTGCGCTGGAAGAAGTGATGAAAGAGCTCGACGACGGCCAGGAAGAAGCCTTGATGGCCAGGCTGAAATCACATCTGGAATCCAACGCGAAGAAAAAGCCCCCTGCGCTTTAGGCTGTTTTCTCATAACGAGACATTTTGACGAGGCTTCTTTCCCGTACTAGTTCGTGCTCCGGTCTTCTAACTGCTTTTCTTTCCGCAGCTTGTATTTCCCGCCCGATATTCCGTTAACCAAACAGAATAAGCTTCAAGTATTACTTTAAATGTCGGCGCGCCGACATTTTCCCCGCACTCATTTTTCTTGTAGGGACCGCCTTCCGAGGCGGTCCGTTCTTGCTGTTGTATCGGCCGCCGTCTGCGGCGGGCCTCTTTGAATTGTGCATTACACCGCGCTGGTGCAATGCCCGCATTTCTTTGCGGCTACCGGAATCGCCATCGCGCATTGCGGGCAATCTTTCGTGGTGACCGGTGCCGGCGGCTTCGGCATCCAGCGATTGACCATGCGCACCACAACGAAAATGGTGAAGGCCACGATCAGGAAATTGATCACGGTGTTGATGAAATTGCCGTAATTGAGCGTCGCCGCGCCCGCGGCCTTCGCGTCCTTGAGCTTGTCGAAGTGGGTGCCGCTCAAGCTTATGAACAAATCAGCAAAATTGACTCCCCGGAGAAGTTGGCCGAGCGGCGGCATCAGGATGTCGTCCACGAGAGAAGAGACGATTTTTCCGAATGCCGCCCCGATGATCACGCCAACGGCCAAATCCAAAACACTGCCGCGCATTGCGAATTCCTTGAATTCTTTGAACACGATTGTTCTCCTCTTCGAAGGTGCGAGCCAAAAATCGGCGCTCGCAGGCAGGTCTTCCCACGGGCGGAGGGAAGTGTTGATTGCCGGGGATTATAGCTGAGTGGACGCTATCGTTGCCGCAAAATGAGGAGCGAACCGAGGATGCCGCGCACAATGAGGATCAGGCCGGCCAGAGCAAGAAGTTTCACAACCCAGTCGAATGGAACATGGGAGAGGGCCAGCATCACCACCCCCAGCAGCACCAGCGAACCGCCGCGATTCCACTTCTGCCACTTGGCCCAGAATTGCCCGGGCTTGGCCAGCGCCAGCAAGCCCCAGGCGACCAACCCAACGCTGAGAATTAGCCAGCCCGCGCCATGGCGATCGAAGTAAATTCGTCCGTTGGCGGCAAGCCACATCACCAGCGCGCCCAGCAGCAGGAAAACGAATTCCGTCAGCATTTGCGTCAGGCGCGCGGGCGAAAGCATGCAGCCTCGATCTTCAGGAAACGCGTTCGATCCGGACCTTCATCGTGACAGGAACACGCGGGCGATCCATGCCGTCGCGGGAAGTTTTGGAAATTTTGTCGGCGATGTCTTGGCCTTCGACAACCTCGCCAAAAATGGAGTGGCGGTTATCGAGATGCGGTGTCGGCGCTACCGTGATGAAGAACTGGCTGCCGTTGGTGTTCGGCCCGGCGTTGGCCATGGAAAGTTTTCCCGCTTTTGAGTGGCGCAGGCTGGGGTGGAATTCGTCGGCGAAGTTGTAACCCGGCCCTCCGCGCCCGTCGCCCTGCGGGCATCCGCCCTGAATCATAAAATCCGGGATCACGCGGTGAAAGATCAGGCCGTCGTAGTATGGCCGCGTTTCCTTCTTGCCGCTGATGGGGTCCTTGAATTCCTTGGTGCCCTCGGCGAGGCCGATGAAGTTCTCAACAGTCTTTGGTGCTTCCTTTTCAAACAGCTTGCAAACGATGTTGCCTTGTGAAGTCTCAAAAATTGCATAAGTTCCCGCGGGTCGCGCCATGTGCTCTCCTTGGTTGGTGTACTTCTCATGTTACTGTCATTCGAGAAAGCAAAGCAAACGCGGCAACTCGCGATGAAATTTCCGGACGACCCGGTTTGCTAATGGAAAATTCCGGCGCGCGTGCTTATGGCGCGGGCGGATTTGCTCCACCGCTAAAGCGGCTAATTCCAACCCTTTTGCTTGCGGAGTTCCGTGATGTGCGCGGTGTGATGCCGGCCGTGCCACGCGTAGAGGAACAGCAGCCATTCGACATTTTTCAGGCCCGATTCGGAATGGCGGATCGGCCGGGCGTACTGCTCCGGCGTGACCGTCCGTAGCAGCCGGGCCCAACGATCGTGAAGTGGTTCAAGAAGTTTGAGCGAAATTTCGACCGGCGCGTGTTGCGCATCATCCAGCCGCGCCCAATCGGCCTCCTGGTACCCCTTGATGGTGGGCTCGGTTTCCGTGAGACCCAGCCGCAGCCGTATGTAGGCGTTCATGTGGCTATCGGCGAGATGGTGAACCACCTGGCGCACCGTCCAGCCACCTTCGCGGTACGGAGTTTCCAGTTGTGCGTCCGTCAGCCCGGCGATCGCAGCGCGAACGTTCGCAGGTGTGTTTGCTATATCTTCAATCGCAGCCTGGCGCATGGCGGGGGTAATGCCGGTCGGCATGGCAAATTTTCCAACGGGATAACGCGGGTCCATACACTCTCCTCATCGGTGTAACTTTTGAACGCCCTTCTACTCTAAAAGAGACGCAATTCAGCGTCCAGATCCTCGCAACCTGGGGGGATCGCCAAATTGGCCGTTTCTCCGAAGTTTCGTTGCCCAATTACGTTGCACAATTCGGCGGCAACATCCAGACTGTAATGAAAGACTTGCGCGACGCCGCTTCACACCGCCGCTCGGTGACGACAATGCTACAATCTTTCGACCTGTCCCGTTTGGGCCTTGTACCGCCAGGCCAGCTTTCCGAATCTAAGGTATGGAGCTCTTTCTAATGAACAATGTGGTAATCATCGGGAGCGGATGTGCCGGGCTGACCGCGGCGATTTACACCGCGCGGGCGAATCTGACGCCCATCGTGTTGGACGGCCATGAGCCCGGCGGCCAGCTTTCGCTGACCACACACGTCGAGAATTATCCCGGGTTTCCCGATGGGATTATGGGGCCGGAACTCATCGAAAACATGCGCAAGCAGGCGCAACGCTTCGGCGCGGAATTCAAGGCCGGTGCAGTGACGGAAGTCGATTTGACCAATCGCCCGTTCAAAATTACAGCGGGGAAAGAAACCTACGAATCGCGTTCGGTAATCGTGGCGGCGGGAGCTTCGGCGCGCCTGCTGGGATTGCCTGGAGAAAAAGAACTGATCGGCCGGGGACTGTCCACCTGCGCGACGTGCGATGGCTATTTCTTCCGCGGGAAACCCATCGCGGTTGTCGGCGGCGGAGACACGGCGATGGAAGAGGCCAACTTTCTCTCGCGTTACGCAAGCCGCGTATACCTGATCCATCGGCGGGAAGAATTTCGCGCCTCGAAAATCATGATCGACCGGGCCCGAGCGAACGAAAAGCTCGAATTTGTAGTGCCCTACGTAGTGGACGAAATTCTCGCTCCCGATAAAGCGGTTACGGGCGTGCGCCTGAAAAACGCCAAATCCGGCGAGAAGCGGGAAATCGAACTGCACGGACTTTTCGTTGCGATTGGGCATGACCCGAACTCCACCGCCTTTCGCGGCAAGCTGGAAACGGACGAGAACGGCTACATCATTCCGCGCCACGGAAGCCTGACAAACATCCCCGGCGTGTTCGTCGCGGGCGACGTCCAGGACCACCGCTACCGCCAGGCAGTCACCGCGGCGGGTTCCGGCTGTATGGCGGCGCTGGATGCGGAGAAGTTTCTGGAAGAACACAAAGACTAGCTCCCGACTGGCCTCCCGGCACAACTCCGGGCATAATCGAATTGTCCATGTTGCGCTCGATCCTGCTGAAGTTTTCCGAAAGCAAAAGTTTCGCCCACTGGGTCACCACCAACGCCACTACGCGCCGGATGTCTCACCGCTTTGTCGCCGGCGAAACCCTCGAAGAGGCGCTGCAGGTGGCGCGCGCCTGCAATGATGCGGGAATGCACGCGACCCTCGACTACCTGGGGGAAAACGTCAGCACCACCGCCGATGCCCAAAAGGCCCGCGACGCCTACCTGGAAATCTTCGACCGCATCGCCCAGGAACGCCTGCACGCCAACGTTTCCTGCAAACTGACGCAGCTGGGGCTGGATATTTCCGCGGAATTTTGCGAAGGCCTGGTGCTTTCAATCGCCGAGCGAGCCGCTGCCAACGATAGTTTCCTGCGCATTGACATGGAAGGTTCCGTTTACACGCAGCGCACCGTGGACTTGGTGAAACGCGTTCGCGCGCAAACACCCGCGATCGGCACGGTGATTCAGTCCTACCTCTATCGCAGCGAAAGCGATATCAACGACTTGCTCTCCGTCGGCTGCCGCGTGCGCCTCTGCAAGGGAGCTTACAAGGAATCAATCGAGGTCGCTTACCCGCGCAAAGCCGATGTGGACGGCAACTATATCCGCCTGATGCGCATGCTGCTGCCAAGCGGGTTTTATCATGGCGTCGCCACGCACGATCCGAAAATGATCGCGGCCACGATTCGCTGGGCGGCGGAAAAGCAGATTTCCAAGGACGATTTCGAATTCCAGATGCTCTATGGGATTAGAACCGACCTGCAGCGCCAATTGGTGCGTGACGGCTATCGCCTGCGCATTTACATTCCGTACGGCCGCGACTGGTTCCCCTATGTCATGCGCCGCCTGGCGGAGCGCCCCGCGAACCTCATGTTCTTCATGCGCAACTTCCTGCGCTCCTAACCAGCGAAGAAACTGATCCGTCTTTTTCCATCTTTAACTTTTGAACTTCTGAACTCTTGAACTTCTTAACTCTTCAACTCTTCATCCCAACGATTCCCCCGGCTTAATCGCGTGAATCGTCAGCCCGGCGATGTCTTTTGTCTCGGCGCGAAAGCCTTCCGGCGTGCCGGTCAACATCGGAAACGTTGCGTAGTGCATGGGAATCACGTGCTTCACGCCCAGTAGCCGAGTGGCGTAAGCGGCTTCGCGCGGGCCCATGGTGAAGACGTCCCCGATCGGCAGCAAGGCGATATCGGGTTTGTGGATTTCGCCGATCAGCTTCATGTCGCCAAACACGTTGGTGTCTCCCGCGTGATAGAGCGATACGCCGCCGGGGAGCCGGACGATGTAACCGCCTGCCTCGCCGCCGTAGATGCGCTCGCCATTGTCCTCGATGGAGTTGGAGTGGAACGCGTTGGTCATCGTGACTTCAAAATCGCCGACCTTTTGCGATCCGCCCTTATTTCCCGGCAGGCATTCCGCGCCCGTTTTCTTGGAATCAAGCCACAGATACGTTTCGAAGGTGGCAACAACCTTGGGCTTGAATTGCTTCGCCAGCGGCAGCAGGTCGCCGATGTGGTCGGTATGGCAGTGCGTGATGAAGATGGCATCAAGCCGGGACAGTTTCTTCAGGTTTTCCGGGCACCGCGGATTGGACATCACGAAGGGGTCGATCATCGCAAACTGCCCGCTCGGCGTCGTCAAGCCGAACGTGCTGTGCCCGAAATACGTGATTTTATTTCCCTTCAAATCAAGCATGGAATCTCCTTCGAAAGTACGAACACGTTGAATAAAGTCCCGACGAGTTGTCATCCCGAGCGAAGCGAGGGATCTGCTCTTAATCGGTCGGCCTGTGTAGTGGCCCGTCTTAAGACCGGCCACTATATTTCGCTCGCGATCGAATCGTAGGCTCAGTGAGTTTGTTTTCAACGCCCCGCTATTTAGAGAGCAGCGTCTTGATCGCTGCCTCGTAAGTGTCGTGGTCGCCCGCGCCGACAAAGCGCCCGACTTGCTGGCCGTCTTTCCCATAGAAAACGGAAGCCGGGAGTGAGCCATTCCATCCCGGCATGACAGCCTGCACGAACGCGTCTTCTTCGCCCTTTTTCTTGCGATAATTGGGGAAGACTGGTTTGTAGCGTGCCAGGAATCGCCGCATCAGGATAAGGTCGCCGTCCTGGTCAAGGCTGACACCGACAACCTTCAGACCTTGCGGTGCGTACTGCCTGGCGAGTTCGTTCAGCATCGGATATTCGTCGCGGCAAGGTTCGCACCAGGTGGCCCAGAACGTGACCAGCAGGGGTTTCCCTCTGTATTGCTGCAGAAGCTTCTGGTAGCCCTGCGTGTCGATCAATTCCGGGTCCTTGGTAGCGGGCGTTTGCGCCGCGGCCAACCCAAGACTTGCTGCCACCAGCAAAACTGCCAGCGCGTATCTGAGCTTCATGTGGTTTCCTCTCACCTCCATTCTAGCCGTTTCGGGCCGGTTGAGAATCCGGGGAGTACCAAGTAGAATGTATTTGATGCTGCTTTTTTCTCGGCAGCGCTATTTTTGTTGGACTATCGCCGGCTGCGTTTTGAAACCTAACCCCGGCCCGCTACCTGAAGCGAAGGAGAGTTTGCATGGCTTATGTGATTGCCGAACCTTGCATCAACACGAAAGACACCGCGTGTGTTGATGTCTGTCCGGTGGACTGCATCCACCCGCGCAAGGACGAGCCGACCCATCAGAGCGAGACGATGCTCTACATCAATCCCGTCGAGTGCATCGACTGCGGCGCTTGCGTCCCGGTTTGCCCCGTGACCGCGATTTTCGCCCTCGAGGATTTGCCGGAGAAGTGGCAACAGTTCACCGCGATGAATGCCGACTGGTACGCCAAGAAGTAAGCGAAGCCGTTCGGAACTGGCAGTTTTTCTTTTTGAGGAGCCCCGGATTCCCGGGGCTCCTTTTTTTACCCGGTTCGTTCGCGGGATTGGGATAACGATGCAAGGCGGCCTTTTGTGGGCATTTCTCATCCAATCCGATACCAGGCCTGCGCCTGTTCGAGGGGAAACTTTGCGCCGAATTTTGACTGACTTTTCGTGCCTCCTGTTGTTGCTTGCGCTTCCATGCGCAGGCCGGGCCGCGGCGCAATTGACTGGCGTCCCACAGGGCACATACTCCGGCACGCTGCAGGCCGGTGAGGCGCAACTTCATCTGCTGCTGCACCTTTCTAAAAGCGCGAACGGCTCCCTTCGTGCGACGCTCGACAGCCTGGAACAAGGCGTGTTCGCCATCGAAGCGAATTCGGTTTCCTTCGCGAATTTCGACCTGAAACTCGAGCTCACATCCGTGGGCGCCCACTTCGAAGGCAAAGTTACACCGGACCACGAGATCATTCACGGAAGCTGGTCCCAGGGCAACGTCTCAATCCCGTTGATTTTCCGCCGAGAGACGGGCGCTACCGCGCGCAAGCCCGGCGACGCGATTTTCCCAGTGGAGGGCTTGTGGCAAGGTGCCGTGGAAACGCATGGCATGCGCCTCAGATTCCAATTGCACATTTCTCACGACACCGAAGGAGCGCTGATCGCCGCGCTCGACAGCCTGGACCAGGCAGTCAGCGGGCTGCCCGCCAATCATGTCACCTTCAAGGATTCGGTGTTTCACTTCGAAATTCCCTCGGTGGCGGGAGTCTACGAAGGAACTCTGAACCTGGCCAGGAATGCGATGGCGGGCAAATGGTCGCAAACTAGCGCGGACAATTTGCCTCTGAACTTCCAGCGCTCGGACCAGACTCTCGAATTACGCCGCCCGCAGACTCCGGTGAGACCCTTCCCCTACGTTGAAGAGGAAGTCGCGTTCGCCGGCGGAGCCGACGGCCTTAAGCTGGCCGGAACCCTGACATTGCCCAAGGGCGCGGGCCCATTTCCCGCGGCACTGCTCATCGCCGGATCGGGGCCGCAGGATCGCGACGAGTCGCTCGCCAATCATCGGCCATTTCTCCTGATCGCCGACGCGCTCACCCGGAAAGGGATCGCCGTGTTGCGCTACGACAAGCGGGGCGTCGGCCAATCCACCGGAAATCCAGACATCGCAACCACGTTGGATCTGGCCGCGGATGCCCAAGCCGCTCTGGCGTTCCTGAAATCTCGCAAAGAGATCGATGGATCCAAGATCGGTCTTATCGGGCACAGCGAAGGTGCGATGATTGCCCCATATCTGGCGGGGCACACAAAAGACGTGAAGTGGGTGGTGCTGCTGGCTGCGCCGGCAACCACAGGCGAGAAGACACTTTTGAATCAGTCTGAACTGATTGGCCGCGCCGGCGGGCTAAGCGAGGAGCAACTGGATGCCAGCTTGGGGTTCGATCAGGCCGCTTATGCTTTGGTACGCAAAGAGAAGGACCCGAACGTTCTCGCCGAAAAGCTTGTGGGTTTGGTGAAGGAATCGGGACTGGATGCGGCCCTGCCTCCCGCGGCGTTGGAGACGCAACTCCGGATGCTGGCATCGCCATGGTTCCGGTTTTTTCTGGATTACGACCCGCTGCCAAATCTGAAGGCCGTCACTTGTCCCGTCCTGGCACTTTATGGCCAGAAGGATTTGCAGGTTGCCGCGAAGTCGAATCTGCCTCTGGTTCAACAAGCATTTCGCGATTCTCTGAATACTCAGGCGGAGACCCGTGAACTGCCCGGTTTGAACCACTTGTTTCAACATGCCTACACAGGCACTCCCGCCGAATACGCCGCCATCGAGGAGACATTTTCACCGGACGCGCTGGCCATGACCGTGGACTGGGTTGGAGTTCACAGCTACTCCAAATAGCGAAAGTTTAATCGATCGCAACCGCTCTTCGATATAACCTTTGCCGTCTGTCGCGGTATTATGGAATGTGAATCTGATGCCCGAGCCTCGCCCTCCATTCCATCTTCTCCTGATTGTTCATGCCCACCAGCCGGCTGGAAATTTTGAGCATGTTTTTGAAGAGTGCTATCGCACTGCCTACGACCCGTTTCTGGCGATGGTTGAAAAGCATCCGGGGGTGCGGCTGGCGCTGCACTATTCCGGGCCTCTGCTTTTGTGGATTGAGAAGAATCATCCTGAATATTTCGACCGCTTAAGAAGACTCGTGGCTGCTGGCCAGGTGGAACTTATCGGCGGCGGATTCTACGAGCCGATTTTGATTTCGATTCCGTTGGTAGACCAGGTCGAGCAACTGAATCGTCTGGGAAACTACATCGAGCAGCATTTTGGGCAGCGCCCCAAAGGCGCGTGGCTGGCCGAACGCGTGTGGGAACCGCAACTCCCGGGTTCGCTGGCCGAGGCGAACGTGGCGTACACGCTGGTGGACGATTTGCCGTTCATCTCGGCCGGATTCGAGGCGGAAGAATTGTTTGGCGCCTATATCGCCGAGGATCGCGGAAAATCGGTGTGGCTGTTCCCCGGCCTGAAAGACCTGCGTTACCTGATACCCTTTCGCAAGCCTGCCGAAACGATCGCCTATCTGGAAAAGGCCGCGCAGGTGCATCCTCATGGCGCCGCCGCTTTTGGCGACGACATGGAAAAATTTGGCTGCTGGCCCGGCACGTTCAAACATTGCTATACCGACGGCTGGCTGGAGGAATTTTTCTCCGCGCTTGAGGAGAATTCTTCGTGGTTGAAGACGGTGACGCCCGGCGCGTTTATGGCCGGCCATCTGCCGCTGGGCCGCGCGGATCTGCCGGCCGCTTCTTATGCGGAGATGATGGAGTGGGTGTTGCCGACAAAGACGCGGCAACGCTTCTATGCGTTGGAAAAGGAGTTCGCATCGCGGCCGGAGGTGCTGGCGTTTTTGCGGGGAGGCGCCTGGCGCGGCTTCTTCCGCAAGTATCCGGAGTCCAACCTGCTCCACAAGAAAATGCTGCGAGCCTCGGCGGCCGTGGCTTCGATTCCCACGCGGAGGACCAGCGCGGAATACGCCGTGCAACATCAGGAGGCGAGGGACCGCGTACTGCGTGGGCAGGGCAACGATGCTTACTGGCATGGTGTGTTCGGCGGAATTTACGCGCCGCACCTGCGCACGGAAATCTGGCGCAATTTGATCCGTGCGGAGGCCCTCGCGGACCAGCTCACCCCGGGCGGGCTGATGCCCCGCCTTGAACTGGTGGACTACGACGCCGATGGCGCTGCTGAGATACTCTTCAGCGCTCCCGAATTCCAGGCCCTCTTGAAACTGTCCGATGGGGCGACCCTGGCGTTTTTCGATTTTCGTCCCGCGAGCGCCACGCTGATCAATTCGGTGATCCGGCGTCCCGAGGCTTACCATTCGCGGCTCCGCGAGGCAGCAGACGTGAAGCCCGCCGCGGACGGCGCGGTTTCCATTCACGATCAAGTGCTGGTAAAAGAGCCGAATCTCGAGAGGTTCCTGCGCTACGATCGCTATCCGCGGCACGCGTTTCGCCTGTTACTGTTCGATGCGTCGCAGACGCAGGCGGACTTTGAGGAGTTACGGCTGAAAGACGTGAAAGCCGCGGCCGCGGGCCCCTACCTCTTGCATGCTTCTTCGGCGAACTACGCGGAGTTGCAGACTGCGTTCGATCTGCCCGAATACGTCGCTGAGGGCGGGGAAGTGCCGCGGCTTTCGATCACCAAGCTTTTCCTGTTTGGCCCCTCGCCGCATGGTTGCGAAGTCAGTTGCGATCTTTCGATTTCGGTCTCTGCTCCGCTGTCGCGTCCGCTCGCCCTGGGTTTGGAATCGGTGATCAACTTTCTTGCGCCCGCGGATGCGGACCGTTTCTTCGAGACGCCCACGGGCCCGAACAACCTGCGCTTTTCGGGTGTTTTACCTGCCCCGTTGCTGCGAGTGGAAGATGGCTGGCAGAAAATCCGCGTCACGCTGCACGCACCGGGGGCGCAGGAATTCTGGGTCGCTCCCATCGAAACGGTGTCGGAATCCGAAGGTGGATTCGAGAGAGTTTATCAGGGCTCGCAGATCCTGGCCGTGTGGCGTCCGGATTTTATGCAGCATACCTCCTTCTCCGCGCGCCTGCTCTGGCGCGTGGATTCGCTATAAGCCGACTCTCCGGCGGAACTCCGCGCGCTGGAACAGACCCGCCTTCAAAGTACAATCGAACGGGCCGCGGCCCAGTGGAATTTTGCCGCGCGGCTCATGGGAGTTATCCTCGTCTTGGTGAATTCGCGATTCCAGTCGTTGCTCATATCGCCGTGGTTGATATTCAGTGTGGCGCTCTGTCTGCGGCTCGCTTTCCTGTTTTCCCAGGCACACCAGGTTCCCGCCGAAGCGCTGGCCACCGTTCCTTTTCAGAATGAAGTCGGGAGCGTTGCTTCGGCGCTGGCGCAGGGGCAGGGGTTCTGCTGCGTGTTTCGCCAACCGACGGGGCCTACCGCCTGGCTCGCGCCTGTCTACCCGCTTTTTCTAGCAGGCATCTTCAAGGTATTCGGAAGCTCTACGGTCGCATCGTTTTATGCTGCTGCCCTCTTCAACTGCCTGTTCTCGGCGCTCGTCTGCTTGCCGCTGTACTATGCCGCGCTGCGAATCGGAAATCGAGCGACGGCGATGGCGGCCGCTTGTCTGTGGGCGATTTTCCCCAGCGGGATCCTCATTCCCTTCGAATGGATCTGGGATACCTCGCTTTCCGCTTTATTGGCCATTACTCTTCTCTGGGCTACCTTTCGCCTGGCCGATGACACCCGCCGGCGGAATTTCATTTTGTACGGATTCTTCTGGGGCTTTTCCCTGCTGGTAAATCCCGCACTGGGAGCCGTCTTTCCGTTGCTTCTGCTCTGGATTTATTTCCGATCGAATTCTTCGAAACTTCGGCGCCTGGGCGATATTTCGCTCATCATTTTCCTGGCGATTCTTGTCTGCCTTCCCTGGACCATCCGAAACGCCGTTCAATTCCACCGCTTCATTCCGGTCCGTTCCGATTTTCCGTTTGAATTGTGGATGGGGAACAACCCGATTTACGACGAGCATTCCAGGCAGATGAACCGCATCACGCGCTATGAAGAGGTGCACCGGTACTCCCAGTTGGGTGAAACGGCTTTTCTCGAAGAAAAAGGCCGGGCCGCGAAGGAATTCATCCGCACGCACCCCGCGCTGGCCCTTCAACTCGCGGGGCGCCGCGTGGTGGCCATCTGGATGGGAACTCCGTCGCCCTGGCAGGACTTTCTGCGCGCCGACTCCGGCCTGGTGCGGTTCATCTTTTTCTGGAACGCCCTGACCATTCTCGGCGTCTCGTTGGGAATTATCTGCCTGTTCTTGGCACGCAGGTGGTTCGTTTTGCCCGTAGCTGCTTTTCCGCTGGCGTTTCCATTGGTTTATTACTTGACGCAAGTTTCTTTGCGGCTGCGACATCCCTGCGATCCCGTCCTTGCGCTGCTCATGGGGTTTGCCGTGACCTGGCCATGGTTGCGAACCGAATCGCATGCAATTGACGGTTGAGTGCGGTACACTTCCGCCAGTCCAAAATTCCAAAAACCCAGGGATTTGAGAGAAATAATCTCGTTCGTTAGAGCCCGTTCCAATGAACAGCAACCCGCATCCCTCTTTCCAGTCGGTCCACGTTCAACTGCTGATCACGATTTTTCTCGCCGTGCTGCTCTGGGCCCTTTACCAGCGCCTGAGAAAGGTCGAGTTTTTCCGCTGGTGGGCCTGGGCGTGGACATGCTCCGCGCTCTTTCTGGCCCCGGCCATCGTGTCGGTGAAATCCGGACCGGACTGGGCCCCTCTGAAAATCTGCCTGCTCGCGGCGGTCATCGTTTTTGGAATCTTGCAGTCGTTGCTGCTGGCTCTGGGGGGGCTGAGCTGGCAAGTTCCAGGGCGCTCGTTGCAAAGGTTGTTCAAGGCCGGCCTCTGGCTCACGCTGGCCTTATCGGTCGCGACTTTCTGGTTTGGTTACGCTCTCCGTGCGCACCGGGAGGTGAGCTTCGCGGCGCGCAATCTTCCTCGAACGTTCACCATGACGTTGGCGCTCACTTATTGTTGTTTCGTATTTTTCGGGCAGTGGCGCAGAAAGGGCTCCTGGGCGGCGTTGATGTCCGGTGCATTTTGTTTTTTTTACGCCATTGACCAGGTTTCCTACACCATTGATTTTGTCGGCATCCTTCGAAAGTTCTACGGCAACGGCACAGAGATTACGCCCAATCCCATCGACTACGTGCAGGTTCTGCTCGGCTCTCCTCTGTTTTTTTTGGATCTGGTGCATATCTGCGGGATTTGCCTGGGAATGATTTTGTTGGTCATTGAACAGTCCCAGTCGACGGAACGCGACCTGGAAGTCAGCGAGATACGCCGCCTGGGATTGGCCGTCAACAACGTAGAACTCCAGACAGAAATCGACGAGCGCCATCGGGCGGAATCCGCACTGCGGGCCAGCGAGAAGCGCATCCTGCAAATTCTTCATGGCTCGCCGGTAGCCATCGAGGTTACCCGGGTCTCTGACGATTGGCTTGAACTGGCGAACCGAAAGTATTTGGAACTTTTCGGTTATGCCCCCGGGGATGTGCCGGACGGTGAGGAGTGGTGGCGCATTGCTTATCCTGATCCGGACTATCGTAAATCCATTCAGGAACAATGGCGCGCGCTGATGAACCGGGCAGACCAGGCGCCCGGCGAATCGCTATCAATGAATGCCCGGGCGCACTGCAAGGATGGCCAAGCCCGCGAACTCGAACTTCACCTCTGCCGCGTGGGGGATTCCTATCTGGTCAGCTTTGTGGACCTGACCGCGCACAAACTGGCCGAAGACGCCTTGCGCGAAAGCGAGGCAAAGTTCCGGTTGGTTACGGAGACAGCCCCGTGCGCCATCTGGATCCTGCAAGGTGAACGGTTTGTGTACGTTAACCAGTATGCGGAAAATCTCAGCGGCTACTCGCGCGACGAGCTGTTTTCCATCAACCCCTGGGACCTTGTGCATCCTGAATTTCGTTCCATGGGCGAACAACGCTCCAACGCACGGCTCCGGGGAGAAAATCCCGAACCTCGCTACCAGTTCATGATCCGGACCAAATCCGGGGAAAGCCGCTGGCTCGATTTTTCGGGCGCCCGCACTAATTTCGAGGGCAAGCCCGCCATTCTGTCCACCGCCTTCGATATCACCGCGATCAAGCGGGCGGAGCAACAAATTCTGGAACGTACCATGTACCTGGACGCTTTGATCGCCAACAGCCCGCTGGGTATCGTGACCAAAGACGAACACAACCGCGTGGTGTTCTGCAATCCCGCGTTCGAGCAAATGTTTCATTACGCACAGAGCGAACTGCAAGGCAGGGAAATCGACGACATCATCGCCTCGCATGACTTGGAAGAGGCCAACCGGATGACGTATGCCGTCCGGGAAGGCGGCGTCATCCACGCGACAGCCCAGCGCCGGCGAAAAGACGGCACGTTGATCGACGTCGAGCTGCACGGCATTCGAGTCTTCTCCGGCGAGTCGTTTGTAGGCGCCTTCGCCATCTACCAGGACATCACCGAGCGCCGCAGGTCCGAGGAAAAACTGCAGGCGCTGCGCAACCGTTTAACCCGGACCCAAGAGGAGGAACGCTCGCGAATCGCAAGGGATCTCCATGACGATATCGGACAGCGGTTGGCCGTACTCAGCATTGATCTGGAGCAGATCAAGCTGGCCTCCCTGAAAGTCAGCTCGACTCTCGCCGGAGAACTGGAGTCATTGGTGCGAACCGCCGGTGGAATCGCTTCCGATGTCCACAACATTTCGCGCCGGCTGCATCCCTCGCAGGTGGAGTTGCTGGGCCTGGCGCCCGCGCTCAATAATTTTTGCCGGGAATTTGCCAGCCGCAATTCCATGCACATTCAATTCGTCAGTGCGCGCGCAACCAGCAGGCTTTCCGAAGACGCCTCATTGTGTCTCTTCCGCGTGGCACAGGAAGCGATTCGAAACGTCCACAAGCACAGCGGATGCCTGGAGGCTCATGTGGAACTGGACGATTTTTCCGGCTCGCTGCGGCTTCGGATTTCGGATCGAGGAACCGGATTCGATCCAAACTCATCGGAAACCTCGCAAGGCCTGGGGCTTCTCAGCATGGAGGAGCGCTTGCGCAGCATTGGCGGGGAACTCTTTGTACATTCCCGGCCAGGTGGGGGAACCTGTATCGAAGCCTGCGTCCCCGTAGCCCAGGATGTCCCTGCGTAACGAGCCGGAATTCGCGGCGATTTGCGTATCCTCTGGCATTGGCCAGTCCGCGCGTCCTCTGCTACAGTTTTCTTTCAGCATCTGGAGACCGTCATGCCGATTCCCAAAGAAGTTCTCGCTATACTCGTCTGCCCGGTTTGCAAGAAACCCGTGCATCCCGTTCCGGATGATTCCGGCTACAAGTGCGAAGCGTGCAAGCGTCTTTATCCCGTGCGGGACGGCATCCCTGTGATGCTTTCCGAAGAAGCGACCATTTCTCCCGAATGACCCGGGGAACTTTCCAGACATGAAATCCGGAGCCGCCAACACGGTGTCTCGACTCAAGCGCCTGCTGCCTCGTTTCCGCAAGTTGCGGATCGGCGTGCTCGGCGACCTGATGCTGGATCGTTACGTGTGGGGAAACGCGAATCGCCTCTCGCCGGAGGCTGCGGTACCCGTTGTCGATTATGTCTCGCAGCAGGATTGCCCCGGGGGTGCAAGCAACGTGGCGGTCAATGTTGCCGCGCTTGGCGCGCAGGTGGAAGTTTTCGGGGTAGCAGGCGCTCAGAAAAATGTGGGGCGTGGTGATACTGCCAGGAAGACCTCACCGGATGAGGCCGGCGCGGCGCTGCACACTGCCCTGAGCAAGCTGGGCATTGGCGACCGAGGCATCATCGCCGATCCGGACCGCATGACCACGCTGAAGACGCGCATCATCGCGAAGCACCAGCACATCGTGCGCATCGATCGCGAACGCCGCGATCCAGTTTCCCCGCAGACGGAAGAAAGGCTCTTCCGCGTCCTGGTTGCATCACTGGAAAAATTTGATGGACTGGTGCTATCCGATTACGACAAGGGACTGCTTGGAGATGGTTTTGCAGATCGCGTGCTCAACGCCGCGCACCAGTTAAAAGTGCCCGTCTTTGTGAAGCCCAAAACTTCGCGCCTTTATGCCTATCGCGGCGCGCGGGTGATCGTCTGCAATACAAAGGAAGCGGGCCATTATGTTGGCCGCACGCTATCGGACGAGAAATCCGTGGAAGAAACCGGACGAAAACTGCTTCCGCATTTTGGTTGCGCAGCTGTGGTGATAACTCGCGGTGAAAAGGGAATGAGTATTTTTGAGGAAGATTCCCCTCGGCATTTGTACATCCCGGCGACGAGCTTTGAAGTCACATACGCGCGCGTGGGGCAGTCAGGAATTGAACGAAGCGCCACGGGCCGCCAGGTTTTTGATCTCACCGGAGCGGGAGATACGGTATTAAGCGTGTTGTCGTTGGCCATCGCCGCGGGCGCGTCCCTGCCGGACGCGGCACTGCTTGCGAACACCGCTGCCGGCGTCGTCGTCGGCAAGTTGGGAACTGCCAGCGTCTCTCCAGATGAGCTTGCCGGGGCGCTCGACGAAATCCATACGTAACTCGCGCTCATCTTTCCGAAAGCAATCCCATTCGCGTCGAAGAAATAAGGGCGTTCCTCCGGCCAAGCCGTGGAAACCTATGGCGGGAAGCTGAAGGATTTGTCGGAGGGTAAGACCCAAAGCGTCACGACGCGCGTCTTGCTGCTTTTTTCCGCATCCGAGGCTTCGGGCATTGGCGAAAACGGGCTGATTGCCACATTCACCTCAATCGAGGTGCTCTGCTTGGGCGCTTTTGCGCTCATGATCTTGTAGCTTTTCACCGGGCCGTAATACCCGCCAGGTCCCCAATCTGCGGTGAAGTCATCCAGCTTGTAACTTCCTGAAGGCTTCCACAAGCCGTAGGCCTTGTTCGTATCCCCGGCGACCAGCGCGTCAAAGAAGGTCGTTGTCGCCTTCTTCTCCGGGTAGTAGCGGAAAGTGAACCACAGCGCCGTACCCAGCGCGAGGAGCAGCACAACAACCGTGATCGCCATTGCTCGCGACTTCTGCGGCTTTTCTACGGGTGGTTCAAGAAGCGACATTTCGGTTGTCTCCGGCTGGTATCACTCAATGCGGACGCGGGACACGCGCCGCCCTTGAATGTTACAAGAGCGGGCGGACACCCGCAAAGTCCCTATTTAATTGGACGTCGATTTTCGTGAATTGGTTCCCAGGGCGAATCAGCGTGCTTTGGCAAGCCGCGCTGCTATCCGGCCAGCGCGCCGCCGGAGCCTTCGGGCAGTTCGATCGCATACTTGGTGCGAGCTTTTTCGCGGTGCATTTCCAGCGCAAGGTCGATCAGCTTGTCGATCAACTCGCGGAATCCTATCCCCGAGGCTTCCCACAATTTGGGATACATGCTGATGGAAGTGAAGCCAGGGATGGTGTTCACTTCGTTCAGGAATAGTTTTCCGCCTTTTTTCTCGAGGAAAAAGTCCACGCGGGCCATCCCGGAGAGTTCCAATGTCCGGAACGCTTCGACGGCCAGGGTTTGAATTTTCTTCATCTGCACCGGCTTCAGGTCGGCTGGGATCAGAAGCTGGGTGCCGTCTTCCAGATACTTCGCGGTGTAATCGTAGAATTCGCGGTGCGGCACGATCTCGCCGGGCACGGAGGCCTGCGGATCGTGATTGCCGAGGACGGAGACTTCGATTTCGCGCGCGCTGACGGCTTTTTCGACCAGGATCTTCATGCCGAATTCGCACGCCAGGTTCAGCGCGGGCGCCAGCTCTTCGGAGTTGTGCACCTTGGTCATGCCCACGGAAGAGCCGAGCGTTGCGGGTTTCACGAAGACCGGATACGGAAACTTTGCTTCAATTTCCGCCTGCACCGCGGCGGGCTCTTTTTCCCAGCGCCAGCGAAACACGATAACCCAGGGCACAACGGGAATTCCCGCTCCCTCGCAAAGGCGTTTCGATACGTCTTTATCCATGCCGATCGCCGAGCCGAGAACGCCGGCGCCGACGAAGGGAATATCGGCGAGCTCCAGCATGCCCTGGATGGTGCCGTCTTCGCCGAACGTCCCGTGCATAACGGGGAAAATCACGTCGAAGCGTTGCGCGCCCGCGCCGCGATCGAGAGGCACGATGGCGGCTTCCGTGGGATCGGCGGTGAGCATCACGCGCCGGCCGCTCTTCAGGATGTCCGGAAGCAGCTTTGCCGCTCCTTCACCGACCAGCCAGTGGCCGTCCTTGGTGATGCCGATGGGCACGGGTTCATACTTATCCAGGTCCATGCCGCGAATGACGGAAGCGGCGGAAACCAGGGAAACTTCATGTTCTCCGGAGCGCCCACCAAAGAGCACGCCAACGCGGAGTCTTTTCTTCTTGTCTGGGGTCACGTATGTTTCCTGTCTTGCCGGGCCAAGGAAGCAATCATTTTAACTAAGAATTCAGTTATAAGTGGAAACGCCCAAAAAGGGAAAAGGGGAGTCGCGCCGACGTTGCGGAAGCGGCAACGGCTAAGTGCACGAGATGGTTGCACTCACCGGCAATTCCATCACCTTCCTTTGTAAGGAGTCTCCCGATATGCTTATCGTTATGGCGATGCCTGCTATCCATCCCGGAGAACACCTGGCTGAAGAGTTGGAAGCGCTTGACCTGAGCGCGGCGGAACTGGCGCGCAAAATGAGCGTGCCGACCAATCGCGTCACGCAAATCCTGAACGGAACTCGCTCCATCACCGGCGATACCTCCCTGCGCCTCGCGCATTTCTTCGGCACCAGTGCTCAATTCTGGCTGAATCTCCAAAGCCTTTACGACCTGCGGCTCGCCGAGGAGAAGGCTGGAAAGTCCATTATGTCGCTGCCTAGACTGAAACGGCGCGAGCCAGTCACTGCCTAATCCTGGCGTACCCAGGTCTGAGCGATATTCCCAAGCGCTAGAGGATCTTCTTGCCAAGCGCGGAGAGGACGAGTTCCACGCCGAGCAGCGCGGTGCGATTGTGTTCGTCGATGACCGGATTGATTTCCACGACTTCCATCGAGACCATGGCTTCGCTGTCGGCGATCATTTCCATGGCGAGGTGCGCTTCGCGATAGGTAACGCCGCCGCGCACCGGTGTGCCCACGCCGGGAGCGTCGCTCGGGTCCACAAAATCCATGTCCAGGCTGACCGCGATACCGTCCGTATCATCCATGGCAAATTTCAGCGCGTCGGCCATCACTTCGCGCATGCCACGCTCGTCAATTTCGCGCATGGTGAACGCTTTTACCCCAAGCTTCTTGATGAATTTTTTTTCATGCGAATCCAGATCGCGCACGCCTACTAACACTACATTCTGCGGTTCAATCTTGGGCTTGTAACCGAAGAGATCGTACAATTCGGGAACGCCGTAACCCAGAATGCCGGCCAGTGGCATGCCGTGCACGTTTCCCGACGGCGAGGTTTCCGGAGAGTTCATGTCGCTGTGGGCATCCAGCCAAATGCAACCGATCTGCTTTTTTTCCTTCTTGAAGTGCGCGGCAATTCCGCTGACAGAGCCAGCCGCGATGGAATGATCCCCACCCAGCACGAGCGGCAGCCAGCCCTCTTCGATTGCTTTCTGGACGGCGGCGCCCAGGTCTTTGCACGCATCGGTAATTTCCTCGACATACTTGGCGCGCTTTTCTCCGACGGGCATCTCTTCCGGCTGTTTCACGGAAATATTGCCGATGTCTTCCACCTGAACGCCAAGCTGCTTGATGCGCGCCTGCAAGCCGGCCACGCGCAGGGCGGAAGGGCCCATGTCCACGCCGCGGCGGCTGGCGCCAAGGTCCATGGGTACGCCGATGATGCGAACTTTTTGAGGCATGAAAAGGCTCCGTGAAAGGGGACTGGTGATTGGTGACCGGTGATTCCCCGCGCGGGGCGCACCAGTCGCTGGTTACCATTCACGAGTCACTTCTCTTTGGTCTAGAAACAGCTGAGTGGAACAGAGGCGACGGTACCGCTACTACCCCGGATTAAGGATATACCCGGTAAATCATCCGTGGGAAGGGGATGACCTCGCGAATGTGCTCTGTGCCGCAGATCCAGGCGACGGTGCGCTCCAGGCCCAGACCAAAGCCGGCATGGGGGACGCTGCCGTAGCGCCGCAGGTCCAGATACCACTGGAAAGACTCCACGGGTAAGTTGTTTTCTTTCAGACGGTTAACCAGTAGGTCGTAGTCGTGGATGCGCTGGCTGCCGCCGATGATCTCGCCGTAGCCCTCGGGAGCGAGCATGTCGAAAGAGAGCGCCAAATCGGGGCGCTCTGAGTCGGGCTGCATGTAAAAGGCTTTGATCGCCGTGGGGTAGTGGTGAACCATCACCGGGCGGTCAAAGCTGCTGGAAATGATGGTTTCTTCGTCGCCGCCGAAGTCGTCCCCAAACTTGGCAGGGTTACCGTTCTGCTGGAGGACGCCGACAGCTTCCTCGTAGGTGATGCGCGGGAAGGGCGGCTTAATGTTCTCGAGCTTCTTGATGTCGCGCTTCAGGACTTCCAGTTCGCGGGACTTGTTTTTCACCACTCCCTGGACAATGGCGCTGACGAGGCTTTCGCCGAGATTCATCATGTCGGGGAGTTCGGCGTAGGCTGCTTCCGGTTCCAGCATCCAGAATTCGGTCAGGTGCCGGCGGGTCTTGGATTTTTCCGCGCGGAAAGTTGGCCCGAAGGTGTACACCTTGCCGAGCGCCATGGCCGTTGCCTCGATATAAAGCTGGCCGCTTTGCGTGAGGTACGCCTTCTGATCGTCAATGTAGTTCACTTCAAAGAGCGTGCTGGTGCCTTCGCAAGCCGCGGGAGTGAACATCGGCGCGTCGGTCAGCGTGTAGCCCTGGGAGTCCATGAACTCGCGGGCGGAGCGGATGGCTTCGGCGCGGATGCGAAGAATCGCGGCCTGGCGCGGTGTGCGGATCCACAGATGCCGCTGGTCGAGCAGGAAATCGACGCCATGCTCTTTCAACTGGATAGGGAAGGGCGTGGCTTCGGAAACGCGCTGGACGATTTGAATTTTGGTGACGCCCATTTCGTAACCACCGGGCGCGCGCTGCTCGGCGCGAATCTTGCCGGTGACGATCACGCTGGACTCCTGCGTCAGGCCCTTCAGCGCTTCGAAAGCCTCGGGATTTTCTTTCAGCGAGCACACGCCCTGGATGATGCCGGTGCCGTCGCGAAAAATAGGGAACACCAGCTTGCCGGATTCGCGAATGTTATAAAGCCAGCCGCGGATGGTCACTTCCTGGCCGTCGTACTTGCCTGCGTTTTCAATAGTGATCGTGGTCATGGTGGGCGTCTCTAGGAAAACTCCAAACAACTAGTTTAACAGAGAAGGCCAGAGCCTTTCTTGGGAAGGCGGGGGTCCTCAACCGATGGGCTCAATCACACGATGGAGGTCTTAACTTCAGCGAGGACTCTCATCGTGCTTTAGTGTGAACAAAATGGTTTGCGGAACTCAACAGCGGTAATTATTGCGCCTGAAAGTCTTCTTCGAGGCGGTCGAGTGATTTTGCGGCGGCGGTGATCTGGTCGGGCAGGCTCGTGGCATCGGGGCCGGTCTTTTCTTTCAATTCCAGCGTCAGGGGAATTTCGCCGTTGGGCAGCGAGCGGAATAGCTTCAGCGCGGCGGGCCACTCGATGGAGCCATCATGGGGCGCAAGGTGGGCGTCTTTGTCCCCCAGATTGTCGTGAATGTGCGCGCTGACGATGTGCTCGCGCATGCTTTCAAAACTTGTGGCGACGCGCTCGTCTTCCGGGCCGTCGGCCAGGTGAGCGTGGCCGATATCGAAATTGAATCGCAGGCCGGTCAGGCGCGTTTCTTCCACGAAGGTGCGCAGATAGGACGGGCTTCCCATTTCGCTGGTGGTGTTTTCCACGCAGATGGTGACGCCCGCGTGCTTGGCGTGCAGCACCAGGTGCTCCAGGGAACTGAAGGCCGCATCGCGCTTGCGCGGGTCGGCGACATCGCGGTGGCCGCCCATGTGCAGAATCATCCGGGAGAAGGGAAGGTCTTCGGCAACATCAATGGCTCGTTTGAGTTCGTCCATGGCTTCAATACGCCGCACGCGCTCAACTTCCGTAATCGATAGGGGAGTGCCGCCTTCGCGGTTGGGGCCGAAATCGCGGCTTGTAGGCGCGTGCAGCGAAGCAATCTGCAGGCGGTTGTCAGCCAGAATGTGAGCCAGGCCACGGACATCCTGTGCGACCGTGTAATCGAAGTGGCCTCGGCTCGCAAATAGCTCGATCGCCTGAAAACCCGCTCCGTGAACCAGCGCCAGAAGCTCCGGCGTCAGCTTCTTGGATACAAAGAGGTAGGTCGAAAGGATTCTTTGCATAACCTAGAGTTTATCGCGGAGGAAGAGGTTGCTCATTCATTTAGGGAGCAGGGTTTCCGATAAGGCAAGCGGTTCATCTCGGCTAGTAGCCTATGGCGGAGCCGTCGTCTCGCGGGTCGGCGGCGCCGCAGCGTTCACCGGTCTTGGGGTCGATGCCGATCGCGTTGACCAGGCCGATGTGCCCCTTGCGTTTCACCGCGTAGCCGCGCGAGATAAGTTCCTTTTCCATCTCCGGCGAGAAGAGCTTCTCCATCAGCACCTCGTCCGGCAGCCACTGATGGTGGAAGCGGGGAGCGTTGATGGCCGATTGCGCGTCCATGCCCAGGCGCACCCAGTTGATCACGGTGAGCAGCGTCGCGGAAATGATCGTCGGGCCTCCGGGGGAACCGGTGACAAAGCTCAGCTTCCCGTCGCGGAGCACGATGGTCGGCGTCATGGAGCTGAGCGGCCGCTTGCCCGGCGCGATGGTGTTGCCCTCGGATTGGATCAGGCCAAAGAGCGCGTTAGGCACGCCGGGCTGCGTGGTGAAATCGTCCATCTCATCGTTCAGCAGAAAACCTGCGGACGATGTTACGTGCGAGCCGTAGCTGTCGTTCAGCGTCGTGGTGCTGGCCACCGCGTTTCCCGCGGCATCCACCACCGAGAAGTGCGTGGTGTGCGGCCCTTCGCCGAGGCTGATGATGGTATTCGGCGCGGCGCTGGCGCTCACTCCCTGGTTGCAGACGTGCGGGTTTCCCGCGTGAACGTCCTTGCTGGGAGTGGCGCTTTGCAGATCGATCGTGGAGAGGAGTTCCCGCGCGTAGCACGGATCGCTCAGGCCCGCGACGGGAACATTGCTGAAATCTGGGTCGGCCAGAAATGCCGCGCGGTCGGCGAAGACCCGGCGCATCGCTTCCACGACCATGTGCACGCTCTGCGGATCGTCCCAGCCTTTCAGCGGGACGCTTTGCAAAATATTGAGAGCTTCGATCACGGCCACCCCGCCAGAGCTGGGCGGCGGGGCGGAGAGCACCTCCCAACGCTGACCATCGAAGGCGTAGCTGCCATGGAGAACGTCACGAATCTTCGGCTGATAGTGGGCGAGGTCATCCATCGTGACCAAGCCGCCGCCAGTCGCCATATCGCGCGCTAGGATATGGGCGGTCTTGCCCCGGTAAAACTCGGCCGGGCCCTTCTTCGCGATTCGCTTGAGGGTCGCGGCAAGCGCCGGTTGCCGGAAAATGTCTCCCTCACGATACATCTTGCCGTCGTTCAGAAAGATGTGGCTGCTCATCGGAAATTGCTGCAGGTCGGCGCGTTCTTCGGCAAATTGCCGCGCCAGTTTTTCGCTGACGGGAAAACCCTGTTCGGCGAAGCGGATAGCGGGCTGCATCACGTCGGAAAGTTTCATCGTGCCGTGGGTTTTCAGCGCCAAGGCGAGGCCGGCAACGGTGCCGGGCACGGCGACGGAGCGATAACCAACTGTCGAGGCCTTCCCGTCAAGCGTGCCGTCGGGCTTGATGTACATGTCGCGAGTGGCCTTGCCCGGGGCGATTTCGCGGTAGTCGAAGAAGGTGGCTTTGCCGCTGGCGAGGCGGACCAGCATGAATCCGCCGCCGCCGATATTCCCGGCCGCGGGCTCGACCACCGCCAGAG
>DATMMG010000061.1:0-6179 GCA_035569815.1 Candidatus Methylomirabilota bacterium | reverse complement strand
AGTATAATTGTGGTTTGCCTTTAGGCTTTGGAGGACAGATGTACGCCGTTATACAGACCGGGGGAAAGCAATATCGTGTCGCACCGGGCGACACCATCCGCATTGAGCGGGTCAAGGGTGATGTGGGCGAGCAGGTGAAATTCGGGACCGTGCTGGCGGTACACACCGACGACAAGAAGGTCATGGCGGGTTCGGATGCGTCGAGCGCCAGCGTCACGGGTAAGATCGTGGAGCAGGGCCGGGCGAAGAAGCTCACCGTTTTGAAGTTCAAGAAGACCAACCAGTACAAGATTCAGCGGGGCCACCGGCAGAATTACACGGCCGTGCAGGTCAGCGAGATCAAGCTTTAACAATTTTCCGGTTTTTCGATTTCGGATGGCCGGTTTAAAGTCCGGCCACTACAGGGAAGGATTCGGTCATGGCACATAAGAAGGGCGGCGGTTCGTCCACCAACGGGCGCGATTCACACGGACAGAGGCTGGGCGTCAAGCGGTTCGGCGGGCAGTTGGTGAACGCGGGAACTATTTTGATCCGGCAGCGCGGCACCAAGCACCAGCCGGGCGAGAACGTGTCCAAGGGTAAGGACGACACGCTCTTTGCGCTGGTACGGGGCTATGTGAAGTTTGAGGACAAGGGCAACCGGGGACGCTTCATCAGCGTGACACCTGCGGCGGCAGAAGCGAAGGCCGCGAACTAAGTCCGAAGGCATGCGAGCGGCCCCGGCGCGAGTCGGGGCCGTTTTGTCTTTAGAGCCGACGAAAAGGCTTTTACCACAGAGGACACTGAGGGCACAGAGGAAGAATCCAGAGAAGAGTGAAGTATGTTTGTTGATGAAGCGAAAATTTCGGTGAAGGCTGGGGACGGCGGGAACGGCTGCGTGGCGTTCCGCAGGGAGAAGTATGTGCCGCGGGGAGGGCCCTCGGGTGGCGACGGCGGGCGCGGCGGCAGCATTTACCTGGAAGCGAATCCCAACGACAACACGCTGTTGCGTTACCGCTACAACCGGGAATTCAAGGCCGACCGCGGGCGGCACGGGGAAGGCTCGAACTGCTCGGGCGTTTCGGGCGACGACACGATTCTGAAGGTGCCGGTGGGCACGCTGGTTTTTGACGCGACGGGAAATGTGCTGCTGGCGGATTTGAAGCGGCCTGGGCAGCGGTTGCTGGTGGCGCAGGGCGGACGCGGCGGGCGCGGTAATCAGCATTTTGCGAAGCCCTGGCACCAGGCACCTCGGGAAAAAGAGGAAGGCGAGGCCGGGGAAGAGCGGAATTTGCGGCTGGAGCTGAAGCTACTGGCCGATGTGGGCCTGGTGGGTTTTCCGAATGCGGGAAAGTCCACGCTGATTTCGGTGATCAGCGCCGCGCGGCCGAAGATTGCGAACTATCCGTTTACGACGCTCGAGCCGAACCTGGGCGTGGTGAACGCCGATGGCGGGACCGGTGGGCACGGAACGGAGTTGGGCCGGACGTTTGTGGTGGCCGACCTGCCCGGGTTAATTGAGGGCGCGAGCCAGGGAGCGGGGCTGGGTATTCGCTTTTTGCGGCACGTGGAGCGGACGCGGCTGCTGGTCCACCTGATTGATACGAGCGACATTGCGGAGCTGGACCCGGTGAAAGCGTTTGAAATTATCGAAGGGGAACTGGGGGCGTTCAGCGAAAAATTACTGGAGAAGCCGATGATCGTGGCGGCAACGAAACTGGATGCCACGACGGACCGCACGAAGCTGGTGGAATTGCAGAAATTTTGCAAGAAAAAGGGATTCGAATTCCATGCGATTTCAGCGGCAGCGGGCGAAGGCGTGAAGGAACTGGTGCGGGGGATCGCAGACGCGCTGGATAAGATTCCGAAGGAAACGGTTGAGGACGAGGATTCTGAGGTAAATGAGGTAGAGGAAGTAAATGAAGTAAAGGATTCAGAGGCCGCCGCGATCGTGGATGACCTGGAAAACAAGGACTGAGACGGTTCCGCAAACTCCGTTTCGTGAGAGAATTGGTTAGGGGAGCATCCGGGAGGCAGGTTGACGACAGCGCAGGCTAACCGTACGGCGGCGAAACACCATCCACGAAGGATCGCAATTTTTGGCGGCTCGTTTGATCCCATCCATTCTGGCCACCTGGCTGTAGCCCGGGCAGCAGACCGGCGATTCAATTTCGACGAAGTACATTTCATTCCCGCAAGCCGTCCTCCGCACAAATTAAAGCAGCACTTGGCGCCGTTTCCGCACCGCTTCGCGATGGTGGCGCTGGCGGCTACCGAGCATCCGCATTTCGTGCCTTCGCTGGCGGAAGCGGGTGAAGACTTCAGCGGTACGCAACTGCACTATTCCGTGGATACGGTGCGGTATTTCCGCCATGCGTACCATGGCCAGGGCGACCGGATCTTTTTCATCATCGGCGCGGACGCGTTTCTGGATATTCCGATGTGGAAGGAATACGAAACGCTGCTGGGCCTTTGCGATTTCGTGATTGCCAACCGGCCGGGCATCCGGCTGGAAGCGCTGAGGCTGGTGATTCCTCCCGACCTGCACGGCCGGCGCGACGCCAAGCGTGAGAAGGAAGAAGAGACCGTAGCGCACGGCTCGCCGATTGTGGCGCGGCTGGATAAAACGACGGTTTATTTATTGGAAAACGTGGCCAGCGAAGTGAGCGCGACCGATATTCGGCGTAAGGCCAGCCGCGGGCAATCGATTCATGGGTTGGTCTCCGCGCGAGTGGAGGAATATATCTTGAAACAGAGGTTGTACCGGTGAAACTCGAAAAGCTACCGAAGGGTGTGCGACTGGCGGTGGAAGCGGCGCAGGAGAAGAAGGCCGGCGCGATTACCGTGCTGGACCTGAGCGGCTTGAGCGCGTTCACGGAATATTTCGTGATCTGTACAGGCTACAGCACGCCACAGTTGCAGGCGATTTGCTCCGAAGTGGAAGACGTGTTGTATCGCGAAATGAAGCGTTCGCCGGAGCATCGCGAAGGGCGCCGTTCGGCGGAGTGGGCGCTGCTGGATTTTGGCGGATTCATCGTGCACGTGTTCGGCGAACAGGCGCGGCGTTTTTACGATCTGGAGCGGTTGTGGCGGCAGGTGCCGTCGCTGGCGCTACCGGACGAGCCGGAAACGCACCGGCGGAGCGAGCTTTCGGAAAAAGCGGGTTAGGCGGAACTTCAGAAGTATTTCGTATTTGTTGCTTGGCGAAATAATCAAGACGTTGTCATTCTGAGAGCATCCGACGAGGTCCGGTTTGTGGACTCCGGTGGAATCTAGGTGAGTCTGAATCACCGGACTCCAAAAACCGGAGATGGGCGAAGAACCTCAAATTTGAAATCCAACGCAGACTTTACGTTGAGGTCCTTCGGCCCGCAAAAGACGCGGGCCTCAGGATGACAATTTTTTGCTTTGGTGCTTCCATAGCAGCGAAACATAATTTGTGAAAAGCCGTCGGCTGAAGGTACGCGATGTGAAGACGCGCTCGATGAGGAAGGTAAACTCGCGGGATGAAGATTTGCCTGCTGATGCTGGGGAAGACGCGCCGGCCGGAAATGGTTTCGGCGCTTGGCGAGTATGTAAAACGCGTCTCGCGTTCGTGTCCCATTGAGGTGGTTGAGGCGCGGGATGCGGCAGCGGTGCTGAAGCGCCTGGAAGTGAATCGCGCGGCGGTTTCCGCGTTGCTGGATGCCGGCGGCAAGGTTTACGACTCCGATGCGTTTGCGAAGTGGCTGGGAGAGCACCGGGATCGGGGGATACGCGAGGTGATTTTTATTTGCGGCGATGCGGACGGGTTTCCCGAGAGTTTGCGGGAACGCGTGAAGCAGAAACTCTCGCTCAGCGCGATGACGTATTCGCATGAACTGGCGCGGGTGATGCTGGCGGAGCAGATTTACCGGGCATTTGCGATTTTGTCAGGAAGCCCATATCCCAAGTAGACTCCGCCAAGGCTAGTTAGCTAGTTGTTTGCTTGGGACGTGCGTTTTTCGGCGTTCCGTGGAATGATGTGCAACGATAAGAATCATGCCTATACGCATTGCGGCGGATAAAGACCAGCCATCAGTGGCGATCGAAATTCCACTGGAAAAGCCGCTGCCGGATTACGATCTGGAGCAGATCGAGCAACCGACGCCGCGGGATATCGATGCACTGCTGGTGTCGCAGGGATTTCGCGACCTGGTTGACGACGCGCGCGGCGTGCTGACGGAGTTGATGTGCAACCCGCCGCCGTTACCCAACACCACGCATCTGGTAGACCTGGGACTGAGCCACGTTCCCGATTTTGAAATTACACAGTTGACGGGTGCGATTTGTCCCGGGGGAGACGAAGTGTACCGGCCAGGGCTGTGGATCGTGCTGAAAGACAGAAAATCACCGGCGAAACAGACACTGGGTGAAGTGGCGATGGAGCACGCGCGAATCGTCGCGCACGAATTGGTTAAGCGCCTCGACATTCAATAGCTGCACAGTCTGTTTTCAGTTTGGAATCCCGCTCGGAAATCTTGGCGCCGTAACTTGACGTTTCTGGGGCAACTCCGCAGACTTGAATTATCCACACGAAATGGCGCGCCTGACGAGGAATTGGAGTTATGCCGGAAGGAAAAGGGCTGCTGATCGTTTACACCGGGCCGGGCAAAGGCAAGACGACTTGCGCGCTGGGTACGGCGTTTCGCGCGGTTGGCCAAGGGTTGCGCGTGCTGATGGTGCAGTTCATCAAGGGCTCGTGGCACTACGGTGAGCTGGATGCAGCGGAAATGTTGGGCAAAGACAAATTTGAAATCCGGCCGATGGGGAGGGGTTTCGTGAAAATCGGTGGCGCGGAGACGGATCCCGAGGACATCCGCATGGCCGAAGAGTGCTGGGAATCGGGGCGCGCGGCGATTTATAGCGGAACATACGATCTGGTGGTGCTGGATGAAATCAACTACACGATCAGCTACAAAATGCTCGACGCGGAGAAGGTGGTCGCCGCGCTGACGGGGCGACCGGAGCAGGTGCACGTGATCTGCACGGGGCGAAACGCGCATCCCAAGCTGGTGGAAGCCGCGGACCTGGTGACAGAAATGAAGGAAGTGAAACACCCGTACACGAAGGGTATACTGGCGCAGCGGGGGATTGACTACTGAGTGTGTGGAGCGGTTCAGGCTGGCAGTTAGCTGACGGATATCAGGAATCAGCGATCAGTAATCAGGAAGCAAGAAACAGACTACAAACTTAGAACTAAGGACTGAAAACTTCTCCATGTCGTGGTTCAAGCGGGATAAAAAAGCGATCGACCAGGTGACGCCGCCGGAAGAGCGGCGGGTGCGCACGGAAGGGCTGTGGATGAAGTGCGAGTCCTGCCGCGCGATCGTTTTCCGGAAGGATCTGGAAGAGAACCTGTTCGTGTGCCCGAAATGCCAGTTTCATTTCCGGGTGAACTCGAAAAAACGGCTGGAGCTGCTGTTTGACGGCAAGTGGACGGAGCACGACGCGGGGATGATTTCGACGGACCCGCTGAAATTTGTGGACACCAAGCCCTACGCCAGGCGGATTAAAGACGCGCAGAGAAAACTGGGGATGAACGACGCGGTGATCACCGCCGAGGGAAAACTGAACGGCAAGCCGGTGATCTGCTGCGCGATGGAATTTGGGTTTATCGGCGGCTCGATGGGCGCGGTCGTGGGCGAAAAAGTGACGCGGGCGATCGAGATGGCCATGGAGACGCGGCAGCCGCTGATCGTGGTGTCGTGCTCGGGCGGCGCGCGCATGATGGAAGGCACCATCAGCCTGATGCAATTGGCGAAAGTATCCGCGGCGCTGTCGCGGCTGGACGAGGAGAAGTTGCCGTACATTTCCGTGTTGACGGACCCGACGACGGGCGGCGTGACGGCGAGTTTCGCGATGCTGGGCGACCTGAATATCGCGGAACCCGGCGCGCTGATTGGTTTCGCGGGGCCACGCGTGATCGAGCAGACCATCCGGCAGAAGTTGCCGGAGGGTTTTCAGCGCTCGGAATTTCTGCTGGAGCACGGATTCCTGGACGCCGTGGTGCACCGCAAGGACATGAAGGGCTTCATCTCCAGCGCGATCGACCTGCTGACCTCCTGAAATGAATTACGAGAGCGCCGTTCGTTATTTACTTTCCCTGGGCCGCGAACTGGCGGCGCCCACGCAAGCGGCTGCGGCAAAATTCAACCTCGAAAACATCACTATACTGCTGG
>DATMMG010000060.1:0-10314 GCA_035569815.1 Candidatus Methylomirabilota bacterium | reverse complement strand
ATGGTGGCGCAGCAAAACGTGCTGCTGGTTCATGAAATTGTGCCGCATTACGACTGCAGCGGCGCGGACCTGCGGATATTCGAATTGGTCCGCGAACTCCGCCGCGACGGACATAATGTGACATTTCTGGCGCGCCAGGATCGCGAGAGGGAAAAATACGCCCCCGCCCTCCAAGCGTTGGGCGCAAAAGTCATCGCGGGAGACCCCGACAGGCTGAAACATGTGGGGGAAGACACGGCAACGGCCTGGAATCTGCGGGAAGTTCTGCAGGAGGGCGAATTCCACACCGCCATCCTGTGCCACTGGTATTGGAACGCGATTTCGCTCTCCGAGCACTATCTGGACGAAATCCGGCGCTGGTCTCCGCAAACCTGCGTGATGGTGCTTTCGGAAGATCGCCACGGAGAGCGCGAGCGGCGGGCATTTCCGCTCAGCAATCACATTTCGGATCTCGAGCGCGGTGAAGACCTGGAACAACGCGAGGTCGAGGCCTACCAGCAAGCGGACCTGGTCCTTTATGTCAGCGAAGTGGATCACCGCCACTACCGGAAGCTTCTGCCGGACATTCGCGCGGAACATTTGCCCACAATCGCGGAAGCGGGAAAAACCGGGCCGGGATTTCATGAGCGCGAGGGAGTTCTCTTCCTCGGCAATTTCGAAAATCTGGCCAATCGCGATGGGCTGCGGTGGCTGGTGCAGGAAGTCTGGCCGCGCGTACAGAAGCAAGAACCAAATCTCAAGTTGTACGTGGCGGGGAACGCGCTGGCACCGGAGCACTGCCCCCAGGGGAAAAACATCGTGTTGTTGGGGAAGGTGGCGGAACTGGGAGACGCGTTCGCCGCGCGGCGCGTGTTTGCCGGGGCAATTCGTTTTGGCACCGGAATAATCACCAAGAACATGCTTTCGATGGCGCACGGCCTTCCCGTGGTAACCACCACGGTGGGCGCGGAAGGTTTGCAACTCGCCAACGAAGAGCACGCATTGATCGCGGACACGCCCGAAGCGTTTGCGGCATCGATTCTTCGCTTGCATCGCGAAGAGTCTCTATGGAACACGCTCAGCCGGCAAGGACGCGACTACATCGCCGCAAATTACAATCAGGAGAAACTCCGGAAGCAGCTTCGGCACATCCTTTCCCTGGCTGCGACTCTTCCACGAAAGAGTTTTGATCCGGCGCACCAATGGTCTTATCGCCAGGTTGAAACCGTCATGCCGGAGGCGCTGACACAGCGACCGTCACGGTATCGCCCGCAACTCAGCATGCTCGGCTACTGGCAGATCGGGCACGAGTTGCTGGAACAGGGCAAACACGCGGAAGCGCTGGCGCAATTCCGTCACGTTTTTGCCACGCTGCGGGGGGAAATTCCCGCCACGGTTTACCACATCCGGCTGCTGGACGACATGGCGGGCTGCTATGGCGCACTGCGCCGGGAGGAGGAAGCTGCGCGCTGCCGCGAGGAAGCGCAACGGCTGGCAAAATTTGCGGAGGCGTCGTTCGCGCGCCTTTCCGAAGGAGGCAAGCCTGCACCGCACCTTGCCGAAAAGGATCCGCACCTCTCCGTAATCATTCCCGCTTACAACCGTAAGCAGACGCTGCAACTGGCGCTGGCGGCACTCTCGTTTCAAACGCTGCCCGCTTCGCGTTACGAAGTCCTCGTCATTGACGACGGCTCGACGGACGGCACGGAAGCGATGTGCCGGACAAAAGTATTTTCGTTTGGAGAAATTCGCTACCTGCGCCAGGCAAACGGGGGAGCGGGCGCAGCGCGGCGAGCCGGTGTGGAGGCCGCGCGCGGAAAAATTCTGCTGCTGATGAACGACGACACCATTGCCTCGCCCACGTTGCTTGCGGAACACCTGGCGGTTCACCTCCGCAATCCGCGCGAGCGCTGGGCCATCCTTGGTTCGTTTACCCCTACGGAAGAATGCAATCGCCACGCGCTTTCGCTGTGGCTTCAGCGGTCTACATTTCTTTTTCCGCAGAACGCGCTGCACCCCGGCCAGCTGTGCGACGCGGCTTACTTCATCACCTGCAATCTGAGCGTCCCTCGACGGGCGGTTGTTGACGCCGGCTCGTTCGACCCGGCGTTCCGGGTGGGCGAAGACACGGAACTCGGGATCCGCCTGGCGGCCAAAGGGTATCGCGTGAAATACCATCCTGTGGCCCACGCGTGGCACGAGCACCCGCAAGTGACGACCGAGGATCTTCTGCGCCGCGCCCGGACGTACGGTCCGGTGCACGTCGCGCTTTTCGAGAAGCACCCGCAACTTGTGCAGAGCGGGAACACGCCGTTTGGGAAGCTTACAACCGACGACTATGTGCGGATGGAACTGGAAGTGAGGGACAAGCGAGCCGCGGTCGAATCCGCGCTGTCGGGATTGCGCGCTCTGGACCAACTGGACCTTTTCGAACTCATACGAAAAAAACTTCTGAACGACGAGCAACTGCGGGGGCTCCTCGGGCAAGTTGCCCAGCTTGTGCCCATCGTGTATTGGACCACGCTGTTCGAAAGCTTCCTGGAAGCAGGGGCCGAGCACGCGCACTCCACCGGAGGGAAGCAGACATGACGGCGCTGACTGTCTCCATGATTGTCCGCGACGCCGAAGGATTTCTTCCCGAGTGCCTGCAAAGCGTCCGCTTGCTCTCCCCGGAAATCGTAATCGCCGACACCGGTTCCACAGACCGTAGCGTGGAGATCGCCCGCGAGTTTGGCGCGAAGGTGATTCATATCCCCTGGCAAAACAATTTCGCCGAAGCGCGCAATCGAGCGCTGGCCGAGGCGAGCGGCGACTGGATTCTTTCACTCGATGCCGATGAACAACTCGATCCGAGCACGGCGGCGGGCATTCCGGCGTTGTTCGAAAACAAAACCGTCGCCGCTTATCAGGTTACCATCCGCAATTACGTCAAAGGCGCCAACGAACGCATCTGGGACACACCGCCGAAAGCGAACGATTCCCTGCTTGGTTCGGCGGCGGCCTATCCAGCCTTTGTGGAGCACGAAAATATCCGGCTGTTCCGACGATCCGCGGAGATCTATTTCGTGGGGCGGGTCCATGAGAGCGTGGGGCCGCGCCTTCGCGAATTGAAGAGGACACTGGGCCGGGCGAACTTCTTTATCCACCATTTTGGCTTTGCGGTTGACGCGGCCACGAAAGCCCGGAAAAACGGACTCTACCGGGAGATGGGCCGCCAGAAGCTGTTGGAGTTTCCGAAAGATTGGCAAGCGCATCTCGAACAGGGCCTGCTGGAACTGGAAGAATACAAAAACCTTCCGGAAGCACGAGTGCTTTTCTCCCGCGCGTGCGAGCTCAATCCCTCCAGCGGGGTGTCGTGGTTTTTTCTGAGCCTGACCATCTTTCGCATGGGCCTCTATGAGGACGCTCTGAATTTTCTCCGCCAGGCGGAGCAAGCGGGGCAAAAGACAGCACTCGTGGCGGAAACGCGCGGCGATGCCTACTATAACCTTGCGAAATTCGACGAAGCGCGCGCTTCGTATGAAGCAGCGCTTAAACGCCAGAACGGAAGCATGGGGGTGCTGCCAAAGTTGTGCCTGGCGATGATCCGGTCGGGCAAGGCGGAAAAGGGACTAGCCAGGTTGCGAAGTGCGTTGACGCTTACGCCGCAGGTAGCAGAGATCCATGAGGGGCTGATTCTCGCGTTAGTGTTTCTTAATCGCCTGGAGGACGCAGCCCAGGCGTCGGACGAAAAGCTGCGGCTCGTGCAGGGCCTGCTGCCCACCGACTACCTGCGGTCGGCCAGCCTCTGGGCACAGGTTCGCAACTGGCAACTGTCCTCCCATGCCCTGGAGTTAGGTCTCATCGCCCACTCCGGAAACGCCCATTTGACCCGCGCACTGGATGAGATTTTTCTAGCCTCCGGCGTCCAGGAAAGATAGGCCATCCACTTTCAATCATTTACGGGATGTAAAGCCTTTTGTGGTAGAGCCGATATACAGGGTGAGTACGTTGGCTGATCCGTAGCGACGTGCGAGCCACCCGGACCTGAAGAGATCAGGCCGGGCGCACCAAGGCTCCTCGGACGCCAAGCGGAATACAAAGCAACGAAAGGAGCCTTACCATGGCAATCTCTCTTCTTAATAACATCGCGTCACTAGAGGCACAGAATCAATTGCAGGTCACCCAGAACAAGCTGCAGAACACATTGTTCCAGCTCTCTTCAGGGTCCCGCATCAATTCCGGCGCGGATGACGCGGCAGGCCTCGCAATCGCGAACGGCTTGCAGGCGAACGTGACCGCTCTGAGCCAGTCGGCGGCTAACGCGCAAAACGGCGTTGGCGCGCTGCAGGTATCAGACGGCGGCCTCGCCCAGGTCACCACGCTTCTAAACCGCGCAGTTACGCTGGCTACGGAGTCGGCGACCGGCACGGTGAGCAACAACCAGCGCACGGCTCTGGATGCCGAGTTCACGCAGATCAAGGCGGAAATCGATCGCATCGGCAGCAGCACCACGTTCAACGGCACGTCGGTCTTCACGGCGGCTGCCACGAACATCTTCCTGACGGACGCAAGCTCGGCAGCGGCCAATAACACGATTTCAGTCACGGTCGGCTCGTTGGCGTCCACATCCATCAGCTACAACGGCACGACAATCAGCTTCGCAAACGACAACCTGACTTCATCCGCGAACGCGGTGACGACTCTGGCCGATATCAACACCGCCATCTCCAACGTGGCCGGCATCCGCGGCACGATCGGCGCGGGCATCAACCGGTTGCAATCCGCGGTAAACGTTATCAACTCTCAGGTGCAGAACCTGACGGCGGCCCAGGACCAGATCACTGCTGCGAATATCCCGCAGCAGGTCACCAACCTGTCCGAATTCAGCATCCTGAACCAGTCCGGTATCGCGGCACTGGCCCAGGCGAACTCGGCGCAACAAAGCATCCTCAAGCTGCTGCAATAAATGGCGGCAAGTTAAGAGCGCGGCGGCGGGCGGGATCCTTTCAGGGATCCCGCCCAAACCGCTGTAGGAGGAAGCCATGAAAGTTTCACCAGATCAGGCACCAGGGACCCTAGAACCTCCAAGCGCGGCCAGCATCCAGACAAACAGCCAGCGCGTTTCGACAACGTCCACCACCGTCAGCGCAGTCGAGAAAGCTTCAGTGGCCGCAAAGGCCTCAATCGTGACACCAGCGCAACGACAGACGGATGTGACCTTCCGCCGCGATTCCAATGGGAGGATTTATTACGTTGTTGCTGATGCGCAATCCGGCCAGGAAATCGTGGAAGTGCCGGCTAAGACCGTGCGCGATGTCAGCCAGGGGATCGAGGACTACCTGAAGAAAGAGGAGTCCAAAGGCATACCCCACGTCGAGGTAAAGGCCTGAGGAGCCAGATCCATGTCCACAACTAATTCATTGTCGTCACTGACAGATTCGCTGGCAAGTTCCGGCTCCACTGGCACGGGAACTTCCGGGTTCGGACAAGGCATTAACGTCCAGCAGTTCGTCCAATATGCCCTCGCTAATCAACAGGCGAATATCACGGCGCTGCAGAACCAGCAGACCAGCCTGAATACGCAATCCGCGGAAATCACAAAAATCAGCACGGATCTCTCCAACCTGGACAACGCGGTATTTGCGTTGAATGACCCGTTGGGAATCCTCAGCTCGCAGGTGGCAACGTCGTCCAACTCCGCGGTGGTAAATGCAACAGCCTCCAGCACAGCGACCGCGGGTTCCCACTCCATCATTGTCAATTCGCTGGCGACAACTTCCTCGTATTACACCGGAGCGCTGACCACCACCACGTCAACGATTACCGCGGGAACGTTTCAGGTCCAGGTGGGATCCAACGCCGCTGCCACGGTTACCGTCAATTCCACCAACAACACCCTCAGCCAGCTCGCCGCCACGATCAATAACCAGAATATCGGCGTCAGCGCCAGCGTGATTCAGGATTCCAACGGATACCGGCTCGCCCTGGTCAGCACGGCTTCCGGCGCGCCAGGAGACATCACCGTCTCCGGGAATACCACCGGGCTGAGTTTTACGAAGGCGATCACCGGCACAAACGCGTCCCTGGTAGTGGACGGCATTCCCATCAGCAGCGCGAGCAACACCGTCAGCAATGTCATCAGCGGCGTCACGCTCAGCCTTGGATCTCCATCGCCTGCCACACCTGTTACCGTGAATGTAAGTCCCGATACCACCCAAGCAACCTCGGCGATTAACAATCTGGTGAGCGCATACAACACCGTGATCACCGAAATCAATTCACAGTTCAATGTCGCCTCCGACGGCAGCGGAGGCGGCCCGCTGGAGACCGACAACTCCCTGCGCGACGTTCAGGCGCAGTTGCTCGGCGCGCTCTCCTACTCCGTCCCCGGCAACAGCGGTATCGTCAATCTCGCCAGCATCGGCGTCAACTTCAACAACGACGGGACACTGTCCGTCGACAGCAGCGCTCTCAACTCAGCCCTTTCGAGTAACTTCTCCGCGGTCCAGAACCTTCTACAGAACTCCACCAACGGATTTTCGCAGAATCTTTCGACCGTGCTCTCCAACATCAATTCTCCCGGCACCGGAATACTGTCGCTTGATTTGCAGAGCGTCACCAGCACATCGCAGGGCATCACATCGCAAGTCGCTGACCTGCAGGCGGCATTGGCGGTGCAACAAACGAATCTCACGAGCGTCTATTCCCAGGTAAACGCCACTTTGCAGGAATTACCCATGCTGGAAAACCAAATTTCCCAGCAGTTAGCGAGCGCATAATGAACACACTTGACACGGCAATTGCGTACCAGCGGTCCACGGCCTCGGCCGCATCCTCGGTCGGGCAGGTGGTCGCGCTGTATGACCGCATCCTGCGCGATCTGCGGTCCGCCATCGCGGCCATCTTGGCGGGGCAAATTGAAAACCGCGTCAACTCCTTGAACCACTCGCTGACAATCATGGGGGAGCTTCAGGGCGTGCTGGATTTCGAGAGAGGCGGTGAAGCCGCGCGCAACCTGAAAAGTTTTTATACGGTGACGCGCGCGATGGTGAATGAGGCCGGCGTCACATCTTCCGTGGAACTGCTGCAGGAGCTTGTATCGATGTTTGCGCGGATTCGCGCCGCGTGGGCGTATGTGGAGCGCACGGTGACCTCGGCGGAACCCACGCAACGGCTCCGCGTCTCCACCAAGCCACAGGCCGCGCAGTCGCCGAACGCGTCCCCTGTGCTGGAGAATTCTTCGATTGCGGAAACCGGCGGATGGAGGGCCTGATGTACGCGGACATTGGCCAGACATTGCTTCGCGTCAATGCTTCTCTCGCGGGGCTCCTGACGGAAGCGCGACGCGCCGTGCACGGCGAATGTGATTTCTGTGTCGAAGACGTTCGCAAGATTCGCGGGCCTGTTGAAGAAATGGCGCCCATTATGACGGAATCGGCTGAGCTTCTCCGCAGGCAACCGGAGCTAGAGGAGGGGCTCGAACTCTACAGATCGCAATTAGGGGACCTGCAGACGACCCTGGGCCAGATTCGCGTGATGCTATTGGCGCGCCAGGCCAGCCTGGAGGCCGGCCGCGCCCAACTCTCCGCCGTCTCTCAGTGGATGGGCGCGTTTCGCCAGACCCGCTGAGCCTCCCTCGCTCATTGAAGGTGATGACTTTTTGCGTGGGCTCTGATGAGCCGGCCGCTCCTATGTTTCCCGCGTGAACTGGCAGACGGCCGCGTGGATGGAGGGCGTCCTTTTTCGACGCACCTCCATTTTTCTGCGGACATTCATGACCCTCTCCCACTATACTTCCCGCACCGAGGTGGAAAATCCTGGCGAAAAGGAGCCGTTCGATGCATTCATCACGGAAAGTCTCTACCCTGATCGTTCTTCTCGCTGCCAGCTCAGTTTGCGCCCGGACCATGGCGCAAACTGTTTCGGAAAAACCCACGGCAAAAAGTTCGACAGGCAAACACTACTCTCTGCCGGCAAACAAAGACACGGTGCAGTGGGGCTGGTTCGACCCAACAGAAAAACCGAAACTGGTTTTGGATTCCGGCGACAGCGTCTCCATCGAAACGTGGAGCCACGGGATGGATGAAGTCAGGCCCGGGGCTTCCATGGACGAGATCGTGAAGCTTCGCCTGGCGAATCCCGGAGGCGGGCCGCACTCCGTTACCGGGCCGATATTCGTGAACGGGGCGGAACCCGGCGACACGCTGGAAATCCGCATCAAGAAAATCGTGATGAAGGACTCCGGGTTCAATTTCAATCTACCCGGGAAGCAGTTCCCTACCGTCGGTTTGCTCGCGTCCGAGTTTCCCGAGGGCCACGTGGAATATTTCAAGCTGGATACGAAGAGCATGACCACCGAATTCAAGCCGGGGATAATTCTGTCCTTAAAACCGTTTCCGGGAACGATCGCCGTCGGCCCGGATCCGAACGAGCCGAAAGAAAGGGCCGGGCCGCCCATCCACGACGCCAAGGGGCGGACCAGCACGCTGCGGCCGTGGAAGAACGGCTCCAACATGGACGTCAACGAATTGCAGGAGGGGTCGACGATTTATTTTCCAGTGTTCCAGAAGGGCGCGCTGATCTGGACCGGAGATTCACACTGCCTGCAGGGAAACGGGGAGGTGAATCTGACGGCGCTGGAATGCTCGTATAAGGAAATCGAAATTGAACCGATCGTGCGGAAGGACCTGCACATTGATTGGCCGCGCGCGGAAACTTCCACGCACTGGGTTTTCATGGGCTTTGACGAAGACTTGAACGAGGCGATGAAAATCGCGGTGCGCGAAACGGTGAATTTCCTGGCGGAACAGAAAATGGTGCCGATGTCACGGGAAGAGGCTTATGCGCTCACATCGATCGTCGGCGATTGCCGGGTCTCTCAAGTGGTGGATATCCGCAAGGGCGTGCACTGCATGATTCCGAAGTCGATCTTCGTGAAGAAATAGCGGGTTCGAGTGAAGCGGTGAGAAAAGAAAGCCGGGCAGCTACCAGTGGAGCCGCCCGGGGGAAAACTTAAGCTCAGCGGAAAATGAAGAGTGGTCAGTAGCCCGGATTCTGTTGCTGGGCCTGGCGGTCGGGCGCGATCGCGTCCGCCATGCGAAAGAGCGCGGCGAGCACCTCAATAAACACACGGCAGTAGAGAAACCAGATGAAATATCCGCCGAGGGCAGCCAAGAGGGCGAGCAATCCCTGAACCGGGGCTTGCTGAAACTGCGTCACCACCCAGGCGACCGCTGCGATCAAACCGACGAGGAGATGCAGGCCGTACAGGAATCTCAGCATCTTTGGGGTCGCATACACGCGGAAGGAAAAATCCATCAATCCTTCCCACATTCCCTTTGCTTCGGGCATTCGTGCCTCCTTAAGATTGGGCTGGAAATTACATTATAAGGAACGCCGGTGCTGCAGGCGAAAAATTAGCGCGAGGTGGGCGTTCTGGTTCATATACGTTCTGGAATTAATGCTATCTGCTTCCGGAGCGGGAATGTGGGCAATCCCCTAATTTCTCCGCGCGGTGCTTTCGCGGACGACTAGTTCTGGTTCGAGAATAATTTCTTTGGGATATTCGGTGGAGGCGGGGCCGGCGATGCGCTTCAAGAGAGTTTCCGCGGCCACAACGCCCATCTGGCGAAGGGGTTGCCGGACCGTTGTAAGGCTCGGATTGTGGAAGGCCGCGCCTTGAATATCGTCCCAGCCGATTACGGAAACATCTTCGGGGACGCGACGGCCTGTTTCGCGGAGGGCTTTGATGGCGCCCATGGCGGAGATATCATTGAACGCAAATAACGCCGTGAATTGCGGGTCACCTTCCAGCAGTTTTCGAGTGACACGATGGCCCACTTCAGGAGACGGCGAGTCGCTATCGAGTTGGACCGTGAGTTTTTCATCGATCACGATACCGAGTTCCCGGGCGACCGAGAGAATCGCCTGCCAGCGAGTTTCCGTGTCTGAACTGAAATCCTGGCCCTTGATGAGCGCAATTCGCGTGTGCCCGAGGCCATAGAGATGTTCGAGAGCGAGGTGCGCGCCGAGATTGTGGTCCAAAACAATGTTTGTGACTCCCTTGACGTGGCGATGGCCGGAGATGGAAACGGCAGGTAGATCGCAACTGCCCGCGTAAACCGTATCCACGGCGATGATTCCTTCCGCCGCGCGTTGGCGGAGAAGGTGGGGATATTCCTCAATCAAGTCCTTGCGGTGGCGATGACTCACCACAAAATAAAAGTAGCCTTCCTGGAACAGGTGGTCTTCCACGCCGGATAAGACCATCGAGGAGTAGCCTTCGCTGATTTCCGGAACCATGACGCCGATGGTGAAGCTTCTTTTTTGCCGGAGAGAGCGGGCCATGAGATT
>DATMMG010000059.1:0-18817 GCA_035569815.1 Candidatus Methylomirabilota bacterium | reverse complement strand
AGGAACAGGCGTTCACAAACAGAAAGCTGGCCGGGGGGACAGGGAGAACATGAGGTTGAGGAAGTAAAGGAGGTAAAGGAAGTAAAGGAGAAAGGGGATCCTATTAAATTTCAGGCGAATGTAACGGTGGAGGGCACAGGTAGGAGTGCCTGTGCCACAAAAATTAGCCGCGGACGTGGACTGCGCTGAAGCTCAGCACTACGTGGCCGCCGGGGGTGGGGCGACCGAAGCTCAGCATCGGGCGGAAGCGCGAGAACAGCAGCACCTGATCGAGGTGATGCCGCATCTCCGGCGTGTCCGGGCCAACGATAATTTCGTACGTGGACATCTGTCCTTGCGCATCCACCACGACGTCCACCAGCAGCTCGTGCTGCAGTGCGACGTCGGGATGCTGCATCTCCGCGGAAGCCGGCATATTCGAGAGAGAAATCAGCTCCGCGGGACGCAGGAGTGCGGTCGGAACGTCATTTGGATCTGCCTGCACGGTGATGCCGGGCAACATCATGTGGAACACGAAAACGAAAATCACGATGGCGGAGAAAAATCCGCCAGTAGCTGGTACCGTGAGCGGACGAAACACGTTGTCCAGGAGAATTTCCGAGCGGTCCTTGATGCGCTGCCAGCGGCCGCGCCAATCCTGGGTAGCCTGGGCCTGGGCCGCCGCAACTTTGATTTTCACGGCGAGATCCGCGGGAGGGACGGCCCGCGGCACGCGGGACATCATTACGGCAAGTTTGCGGTACCGCTGCAACTCTTCGCGGCACGGTTCGCAATTTTCCAGGTGCTGCCGGATGGCTACGCGCTCTGCCGAGCGCGCCGCCGATACACTCGCATCGTCCAGATAACCGGCGAGGCGGCGATGGACCCTATCGCACGTCATAGTTGCTCCTCGCGCGCGGGCTGTGGGCGCGTCATGCCTTCCGCCGTTGCCGGCATCGAAACTCGTACGTAGGCCATCTGCAAGCCCACGTGTTGCGTGGAGTTCGCTCCCGCAATTGCCGCGGCCTCGCGCACCTCTTCGGCGTGGCGCCAGTGCGTTTCCGAAGTTTGCGTGTCGCGCTCGGCGTGCTTGCCGTGCAGCGGCTTTTCCGCCAGCAGCGGCTCCAAAATTTCTTTCAACGAGCGGCGCCCGCGCAGGATCCGCGATTTCACCGTGCCCACACTGCATTCCAGCACTTCGGCCACTTCCTCGTAGCTCAATCCTTCGATGTCGCGCAGGATCACGGCGCTGCGAAATACATCGGGCACCTGTTGCAGCGCGCCCTGCACCGCCGCCTGAATTTCGTGCGCCGCCAGTTGCTCGAACGGGGTGGCGCTCAGGTCTTCGATATCAATCGGCGCGCAGCCTTCGGCCGGTTCGGCGTCGATCGAGACATTTTTTTGATTGTGGCGCTTGAACCAGCGGCGGTGATTCAGGGCTTCGCGAATCGCAATGCGATAGATCCAGGTCTTCAGAGAGCTGCCCTGGCGAAAGCTGCGAATTCCTTTGAAGGCTTTCAAGAAAACTTCCTGCGCCGCGTCGGCGGAGTCGGCCGTGTCACCCAGCATCCCGAGGATCAGGTTGTAGACGGGAGCGTGGTAGTGATTGACGAGCCAGTCGAAGGCCGTCTCCGAGCCGGCTTGCAGCTCGGTGACAAGCTCGGATTCGTCATTACCCCACGAGAGTGCGCTGGCCCAATCGGACACGGTCGGCCTTTCTGCCCCACCTGCGATGAGCAACTTGGGGCCTGCTGGCACTTCTGGGTTGGGCGTCCTTGTATTGCGCGCTGCCCCAACCTTTGTCCGCTCTAGGTATTAGACACCACGGAGCGGCTAATGTTCCCCTGCCCGTGAGCGACCGAAATCCCTGCTCCGAGCGAAGAGCCAGCAATGTGGTGATTTTGGCACCAAGGGGCCCAGAGTGCAATGGGTCGGGCGGAGTGGCCTGTTTTCCCTGTAGGGGTGGCGTTTACCGCGCCCCCTTGGGGTGTCTTGCGAACTCGCGGCTGGTCAAGCTGAGAACGGCCCAAGTTCCATAACTTGCGTGTCCCGGCCAGCCTAACCGATGCCCTCACTCCCAACAATAAATGAGAAACGGACTTGACTTGCGCGCATGAGGGGCATAGAAAGCAAAGAACTCGCCACTGCTACCGACGAGTTGGTGCCCACGGTAGCGCTTTCCAGCTGACGCGCGTTTTGCCAGGTCAACGCAAACTGCCCGCTAGCCCGCCACAACGCTGCCTCCATTCACAAGGAGGAGATAATGATTCGCGACTTAACCAGGTTTAACTTGGGCTGTTTGCTGTTCGTTCGCCGGCGAACTGCCGGCGCCACGATTTGCAGCGCATTGTTGATGCTGAGTGTGATGATGTTCGCTGCCGGTCCCTTGCCGGTGTCGGCAGCCACTCCAGACCCAGTCCTTGAGTGGATCGGCATCATGAACACAACGGTCATTGCGGGGGGCACCAATCCGCTGGTGTCCACGCGCGTGGTTGCGCTCGTGTCCGCGTCAGTTTTCGACGCGGTAAATGGTATCGATCAGCAATTTCGACCGCTGCATGTAAGACCGGACGCGCCGCACAATGCCTCCGAGAGGGCGGCCGCGATCCAGGCCGCATACGTCATTCTGGTCGATTTGTATCCCGCGCAAAGCACGACACTCAAGACACAACGCGACGCATCGCTTGCGGCGCTCGCCTCAACGGAAAAAGCCCAATCCATCGCCGCGGGAGTTGCCTGGGGACAGACCGTTGCGGACGCCATTTGGGCCTGGAGGCTGACCGATGGGATTGCGCCTGCACCGCCGCCATTCCTTGGCGTGCAGAGTATCGTTGGAACACAGGCTGCCATTGGCGCCTGGAGGCCAACGCCGCAGGGACTGCCCAACCAATTGCCTGGAGTGTCCGGGGCGGGCCCACAGTTCGCCACGATGACGCCGTGGGTCCTTAGGCGGCCTTCGCAGTTCCGTTTGCCGCCTCCACTCGCGCTCAACAGCCCGGAGTACGCCGCTGATCTCGACGAATTGTTTAGGATGGGCGTTTACTCCGGATCGGGGCGCACGCAGGATCAATCGGATCTCGCGCTGTTTTGGGCGGGCAACACGGCGCTTTACTGGAACCGCATTGCCGCCCAGATCTCCGTGGAACGCGGGCTGTCGTTCACCGAGAATGCGCACCTGTTCGCCTTGCTGAATGTCACGATGGCCGACGCAGGAATCGCATGCTGGGACGGCAAGTACCGCTACGTCTTCTGGCGGCCGATCACCGCAATCCGGGACGGGTTCACACCTGCGGATTCGGACCCAAACTGGATACCGTGGCTGGACTTCTTTTCCGCCGGCACTCCAGCACATCCCGAGTATCCATCGGGCCACTCCACAGTGAGCGGTTCAGCGGCGTTCATCCTCGCCGCCGCGTTTGGAGAGAACACGGCGTTTAGCGTCACCTCGGACGTTCGTCCCGGGACTCGTTCGTTTGTTAGTTTCTCGGACGCGGTGGCAGAAATCGCCAACGCCCGCGTTTTTGGAGGCATTCACTTCCGAACCTCCTGCGTGAGGGCAAACACCCTCGGAAGAGCCGTGGCGGACTATGTCTCGAGACACGCCATGCGTGCAACAGGAGACGACCGAGGCGACGATGGCGATAACGAAAAATAGCCTCAGAGGATCGACGGACTCCACGTGGTGGGTGGCCTTCGATAAGAACGAAGGTCACCCGCCAATCTCCCAGTAAGTTTTCACCGGTTGATCGGAAGTTCTATAGGGAATTCAAGAACGTGATCAGTGCTTGCTTATCTTCGGGGCTCAGTTTCTGGAAGCGATCCCTTACATGTTCGGCTTCGCCGGCGTGACGTTCGATGGCGCTCTCTAACGTTAGCGATTTTAGGTCGTGCATGTGGCGTGGGTGGGTGCGGAGTCCCCACAGGGGCACGGTGCGCAATTTGTTGGCGGTATCTTGCGGCGGATTCTGGACGATGCCGTCGCCGGTTCCGATGTCGTGGAGCAAAAAGTCGCCGTAAGGATGAATGATCTTATTCCCCAAGGCATCCGGGACGGTGAACGCTCCGCCATTGATGACCGTTCCCGCAGGGGCGGTGACGATGGAGCTGACATGGCAGGTGGAGCAGCCGATGTTCTCGAACAAATTTTGCCCCGCCTGGGCGGCCGCGGTTGCGGAGAGAGTCGCGTCTCGCGGGGGGACCTTCGTGCCGCGGATGAACTGGGCGAAGTGGTCGATGTCTGCCAGGCCGAGATTGTCCGGGACATCTTCGGGATCCTGGGTGATTTTGCCGATGGTCGTCACATCGTGAGGACGGAGGCGGTTGGTCACTCCCATTTCGTTCAGGTAAGCGTCGCCGATGAAGGAGAGCAAGCTGCTGTGCTGATCTTTCCAGCCAAAGCGTCCGATGCGGGATTGTCCGGGCGATTCGAGAACAGGAACCGGGACGGCTTCGCCATGAATGCGGCCGTCGCTTATTTCGATCTGGTGCTGAGCGATGGACTGCAGAGTGCTATCGTCGATGGCCTCAACAAAGCCGTCTCCCAGAGTGTTCAGTGCGGCGCGTAAGGCCCTAATGTCCTCGGTATCGGGTATGTGCTCCTGGGCTTGAGGGATCAGCGCGCGGTCATTGATGATGGAGCGGAGGGCGATGGTGTTTGCGCCGTCGTTGATGGGGACGGTGGCAGCGACGAAATTACCGTTGGCATCGAGGTGTCCTGCGCGGATTTCGGTGAACTGGCTTGCGCCGCCGCTGACGGGATTCTGGTGGCAGTCGGCACAGGCCCTGGCGTTGAAGACCGGGCCGAGGCCGGTGCTGGCGTCGTGATCCTGTTCGAAGGAGGCTTGATCGAGGGCGTAGGTGTCGCCCGAGGGTTCAGCAATACCGTTGCTGTTACTTTGGGAGCCGGGATTTTGGGCGAGTGTCGGAGTGTCAAAGCCAGCGGGGGCCTCGGTAGGACCCTGCTGCGCGATACTCGCGAGAGCAATAAGCAGAACACCGCCGAGTAAGACGCCGATGGAAAGCCATTTGTACTTCATGATGCACACACCTCCCCACAGGATTGGGATTCTCCTGAAGCCACTTTTTGTGAGCAGAGAAGAAATGCCCTTACATGAGGTCAGGACCGCAGGTGCGGGGGATTTATTCCGCGATGAAGATTAAAAGTGTGTGAACGGCGAGTGGGTCGGGACCGGTTCCAGCCGATGCTAGTTTGAAGAACGAAGAGGGTGCAGAAACTACAAGAGCGGAGAAAAAGCCTGCCCCATACAAAAAGCATAGAGGGCAGGCCATTCGCGCGGAGGCGGAGTGGTTACCTTACGGCGGACATGGACTTGACGGGCTCGGGGACTACGCCGAGTTGGCGCATGAGGCCGAGAGCATCCCAATTGACGAAGCCTTCGACGATCTTGCCGTGGTCAAAGCGACAGATGGTTACGCCGGTGATGGCGAACTGCTTGTTCGTGGGCGCAATGCCGTTGAGCTCGCCCTTATGAACGCCACGGCAGGACCAGCGAGCGACGACGGTTTCGCCTTCGGCGTAAAGATCTTCGATGTTCAACCGAAAATCATGGAATGCGCCGCGATACAGGTTGACGCGCTTCTTCTCGCCTTCGGGACCCTTGCCGAGATCGGGCGTGGAAGCATCATGGTGCTGGTACGTTGGGGCGATGATTTCATCCGCGACCTGCAGATTGCCCTTATTCCAAAGATCCTCAAAGAGACGTCGGACAACATTTTTATTTTGTTCAGACATGGTGATTCTCCTTATAACAAATGCAAGATTCCAGCTCGCGTGTGGCGAGAGGGAGTTGGTTCGGAACCACTGGCGTCTTGGGTGTACAGACCTGCACGTCGAACAGGAGGCAGGGCCCCGCGCGAGGGAATAGAAGGAACCCTTTGGGGTTCTACCCTGATAGCGCTCGATGCGGGACTAAACCTTAAGAGAAACTTCGCTGGGAATAGGGACTGGGCGTTTCGCTTTGGAACTGCGAAACCTGAAGGGAGCTTGTGCTTCGCTAGCGTGCAAGTCAAGGACAATCGAAAGTTTCTTTTGGAGGGGAAAAACGCGAGAAAGGATTTACCACAGAAACCTGTGAGGGGGCCGGGGAGAACGCAGAGAAAAGGAGCGGCCCGCTCGCCGCGGCAAGCGGGCTCTACAGAAATGGAAACCTACTGGCAGCGCGCCACGCACAAGAAGCCATCTCATAGATGGGGGGGCGAGTTTTGCAAAACTTTCTTCAGGGGCTAAAGCCCACATTCTCTTTGCCTATTACGTCGGAGCTAAAGCTCCGACCTCCTAAATATACTTTTGTGAGATAACCACTAGTCTTCGGCCTCGAAGGTCCAGACCTGGGCGGGTTCGTTGCCTTTGGCGGGGACGCCGACGTAGAAGCGGTCGCGCTTGGCGTACCAGTAGCCGGTGCGAACACCGATGGCGGTGGGGACATTGGCGATCAACTCATAGTGGTCGGGATCCTTCTGCTGAATGACGGTGATGATGCCTTCACCGCCGATGACGTAGATACGCTTGCGGGAAGCGTCGAAGAACACGTCGTCGCACTCGCCCGCGGCGCGCAGACGCGCCACTTCGTTGCCGGTTTGCGTGTCGAAGACGACGAGCATTGGAGTTTTACGCGTGACAGTGAAGAGGCGATGCTCCTCTTCGTTCAGCGCCATGGCGTAATTCCCTTTCAGGCCTTTCAGCGGCCACTTGGTGACGGCGCCAGTTTTGCGGTCGATTGATTCCACCACCATCCCCGCGTCCGGCACGTTTGCAAAAATGCGCCCGCCTGAGGCTTCCACCTGGAACGATTCCGGGTGCCCTTCGGTTTTGTAGACCTGGCCGATGCGCTCGTCGGTCGCGGGATCGACCATGGCGATGCCGCCGTCCTCCTCGCCGAAACCGACGAAGATTTTCTTGGAAGCGGCATCGTAACGAACGTTGTCGGGGTCCACGCCAAAATCAATCGTTTTCTTCAAGGTGTACGCCGCGCCATCGTAAACATTCAGCTTTCCATTTTCCGCGTTCGCCACATACAGCTTGTCGAAGCCCGGAACGTAGAGCGGCCCCTGCGGCTGGCTAAGTCCCTTGATGGAGCGGATCACGCGGCCTGCAAAGGTGTCGATCACTTCGACCGTGTTATTCCCCAACGCGGACACGAACAAGCGCTTGCGCTTAACGTCAGCGGTGAAATGATCGAGCCTGCCCGCGACACCGGGAACGGGAATTTCCTCCTCGAGCTGCAGCGGAAGAATCTCGCGCCCCGTGGATTGCGCCTTCGCCGTGTGCCCGCCACGGAGAGCAACTATTCCCAGCCCCGCAAAGGTCAGTGCTCCGATTGCCAACAGCTTTTTCATAGTTCCTCCTGATTGGAAATCCACAAGCTCATTTTGATTTCGTCGCGGCCGCGATCAGATTGCACAGCTACGGCACCGGTTCAAACTCCAGTATCGCCGCGGGCTCCCGCCCGGTGGCAGGAGCCGCGACATAATACCGATTCAGTTCCGGCGACCAGAACGAAGTTCCCGCTCCCGGGCGCGTCGGAATCTTTCCCACAAGCTCGTAGCTGTCGGCACTTTTCTGTTGATACACGTAAACGGAGCCGACTTCCTCGCCGCGGCCACCCGAAATGTAAATGCGCTTCCGCGGGGCGTCGAAATACACACCGTCCATCCCGTCGGTGGTCGGCAGATGGGCCACTTCCTTTCCGGTTTTGGCGTCCATCGCAATCATCTCCGGGGGAGTGTGCGTGCCGATGAGCAAGCGGGCGGCCGATTCATCGAGGGCGGCATCGCCCGGCCGCTGACTGCTCACCTGCCAGGTGGCGCGGACTTCGCGCTTGCCGATGTCCACCACCTGGATCTTGCTCGGCGCAGAGATAAAGACGAATAACGTTTCGCCCGAACTATCCAGCAGCATCTCCGAAGGATGCGCCGCCACCTGCACGTCGAAAATCTTTTTGTCCGTGCGCGCATCGATCGCGCCAACTTCGCCGTAGTCTTTTCCGGCGTCCTTGCCGCCGTAGCCGACATACAGAATCTGCCTGGCCGAATCGTACGCCAGGCGATTCGGGCCCAGGTCCAGCTTGATGGCATCCAACAGTTGTAGCGTGTCACCACTGAAGACGCGCACCATGCCATCATCGCCGCTGGCGATAAAGAGCTTGTTCAGCGCCGCCACATAGGCGATCCCCTGCGGTTTCTGAAACCCGGGAAGGCTTTTGGTCCAGCGGACCGCGTGCAAATCGACGACCTCGACCGAGCCGTTCTCCAGTCCCGCGACGAACAGGCGCTTCCCCTTCACATCCACGTCCATGTGATCGAGCCGCCCCTTCAAATCGGGCATGGGAATGGTTTGCACGAGCTTCAAACTTTTCGCGTCCTGCGCACGCACCGCCGCGGCACCGCAGACGAAAAGCGCGGCCAACGCCCTGATCCGGAAAGAATTTTTCATATCACGGCTCCCGGCGGGCGCAAAGGTAGCCGCCCCAAGTTAAACCCACCATAAACAAGAGTGCGGTGTTTTGCAGCCTGTTTCCCGCGAGCACACCGGGGAGGAGAGCGCAGGTGCCGAAGCCAGATAGCATGCTAGAGTCAATCAGAGATGAGGACGGAAAAAAACGGGCACAAGAAGCACAGCGGACTGATGGCCATCGCGGCGCTGAAGTTCGTGAACGGGATTGGGCTGCTGGCGCTGGGGTTGGGCGCGCTGCATTTCCTGAACGGAGACCTGCCGAAAGAGTTCGCGCACTGGATCGAACTGCTGCGCGCCGACCCGCACAACCGTTACCTGCTGTGGCTGGTGCAGAAATTATCCAATGTGGACGAGCACCGGCTGCGGCAATTGAGCGTGGGGACGTTTTTCTATTCGGCGCTGTTTCTTTGCGAGGGCACCGGCCTGGCGATGGCCAAGCGCTGGGCGGAGTATCTGACGATCGTGACGACGGCGTCGCTGATGCCGCTGGAGATTTACGAGATTTATTTGAAAACGACGTGGCCGAGAGTGGTGGTGTTGGCGGTGAATATTGTGGTGGTGGCGTATTTGGTGGTGGAGTTGCGGCGGACGAAGAGGCTGGCTTAAAAGACCAGCGCTAGATGGAAGAATGCAGAAATAGGAATGAGGAGACGGAATTAACCGCCGGCTATGGCGCCTATGATCAGGAAGGGTTCTTTGCCCGCAGCGACTTCGGGCGGAAGTAGCGTGTCTGGCGGTTCGTGAGAGAGGTCTTCGGCGCAGGCGAAGAAGCGCAGGAAGGCGCGGCGCTGCAGCGTGTCGTGATCGCGGATGGTGCCACAGAGCATGGGATAGCGCGCTTCGAGTTCGTCGAGGACGGAGCGCAATGTGGGGGGTGCGGCGAGTTCGAGAGTGACCTCGCCGCTCACGTGAGCCAAGGTGCGGAGATGCGCCGGCAGTACGACGCGAATCATCGGAGTATTTGCAGCCCGGATGAAGATTGAATAGTGAACCTCATTTCACAGGTCTCCAAGGGATAACCCAAGAGCACAGCCAGGAATGGCTGTGCCACCAATTTGGCCACGACATGGTCGGCGAATCATGACAGCGTTTGGACCTCGACTGAAAGAACGGCGGGCAGGTCGCGCACGATTGGCGCCCAGGAATCGCCCGCATTAGAGGAAGCATACACCTGGCCGCCGCTGGTGCCAAAGTAAACGCCGCAGGAGTCGAGCGAGTCCACCGCCATGGCGTCGCGGAGGATGTTGACGTAGCAATCGCTCTGCGGAAGGCCCTTGGTGAGCGCTTCCCACTCGTTGCCGCCGGACTTGCTGCGGTAGATGCGGAGCTTGCCTTCGGGAACGAAATGTTCACCGTCGCTCTTGATGGGCGCGACGTAAATCGTTTCGGGTTCGTGGGCGTGGACGTCAATCACGAAGCCGAAATCGGTGGGCAGATTGCCGCTGACTTCGTGCCAGCGGTCGCCCGCGTTGTCGCTGCGCATGACGTCCCAGTGCTTTTGCATAAAGAGCGTATCGGGCTTCGAGGGATGCATGGCGACGTGGTGAACGCAGTGGCCGACTTCGGCGTTGGGATCGGGAATAAATTGCGAGACAAGACCCTGGTTGATCGGCTTCCAGGTTTTGCCCGTGTCGTCGGAGCGGAACGCGCCGGCGGCGGAAATGGCGATGTAGATGCGATTGGGATTTTTCCTGTCGAGAATGATGGTGTGAAGGCACATACCGCCGGCGCCGGGCTGCCACTGGGGCCCGGTGCCGTGGCCGCGGAGGCCGGAAAGTTCGTGCCAGTTTTTCCCGCCGTCGGTGGACTTGAAAAGCGCGGCGTCTTCGACGCCGGCGTAGACGAGATTGGGATCGGTGTGCGACGGCTCGAGATGCCAGACGCGCTTGAATTCCCAGGGATGCTGCGTACCGTCGTACCATTGGTGGGTGGTGAGCGGCTTGCCGGTTTCCTTTGAATCGTCGTATTTAAACTTGTTGCTTTCGCCTTTCGGCATTCCATCGGGCGTTTTGGTTTCGCCCGGAGGCGTGCCCGGCTGAAACCAGGTTTTGCCGCCGTCATCGGAACGCTGAATTACCTGCCCGAACCAGCCGCTCGATTGCGAGCAGTAGATGCGATTCGGATCCACGGGGGAACCCTTGAGGTGATAGATCTCCCAGCCGGCGAAATGCGGGCCGCTGACTTCCCACTTTTCGCGCTTGCCGTCGGCGGACAAAATAAACGCGCCCTTCTTCGTGCCAACCAACACTCGAACCTTGCTCATGTGCTTCCGCTCCTTTTGTGTGCGATTCGTGAACGCAATATTGTTCGAGGATCCGGGGCAACTATCCTACCCCAAAACCGGGAAAAATTAAGCGGCTTGGGCGCCGGCACGCTCGACGTTGATCATCCAGGGAGTGCCGAAGCGGTCGGTGAACATGGCGAAGCGCTGAGCCCAGAAGGTTTCGGCAAGGGGCATGGAGATGGCGCCGTTTTCGGAGAGCGCGGCATAGATGCGCTCGGCTTCGTTGACGTCAGTGAGGCCGATATTGACGCTGAAGCCCTGGGGCTTGGAGTAGCGACCTGGAGGCGCGTCGGAAGCCATGAGGATGGCGTTGCCGATGGAAAGGCGCGCGTGGAGAATTTTCTTCTGCCATTCGGGCGGGGCCTGTGCGGCGGCAGGCGTGCCTTCGTGGGTCAGCATGGCTTCGATTTTTCCGCCGAAGATTTTCGCATACACCGTGAATGCTTCCTCGCAGTTGCCGTCGAACAAGAGATAGGAATTGAATTGCATGTTGTGCTCCTTTTTTGGATTCAGGTCTTGACTGTTTGTTTTAAGTTTTAAGTTTTTGGGCACAGACTTTTGGCTTACAGCTTTTAACCACCAGAAGTGGCAGTGGATTTTGCTTCGGCTGCCACTTGCTGGAGTTTGTTGATATCGATCTTGGTCATTTGCAGCATGGCTTGCATGGCGCGCTGGGCGATTTGCGGATCTTTGTGGCCGAGGAGTTCGCCCAGAACTTTGGGGATGATTTGCCAGGAGAGGCCGAACTTGTCCTGGAGCCAGCCGCAGCGATCGGTGCGGCCGCCGGCGGAAAGTTTTGCCCAAAGGTCGTCCACTTCCTCTTGCGTTTCGCAGTTGACGAATAGCGAAATGGCAGGCGTAAATTTGAAATGCGGGCCGCCATTGAGGGCGAAGAACTCCTGGCCCTCGAGTTGAAAGGCGACGCCCATCGCGGAACCCTTGGGGCCGGGACCGGCGTCACCGTAACGGGAGATTTTGCCGAGCTTGGAATTATTGAAGAGGGAGACGTAGAAGTTGGCGGCTTCTTCGGCTTGGTTGTCGAACCACAAGAAAGTGACGATTTTTTGCATCGGATTTTCCTCTCAGTTGATATGAAATTCTTGCCCGTCGCCTAAGAGCACAGCCCCTTCGGCTCCGCTCAGGACAGGCAGGAATGGCTGTGCCAGCAGATCGTTTCAGGCGGCGGCTACTGTTTGCCTGCTGCGAGTTTCTTGCCAAGTTCCTTGTGGTGGTCCACCGCTTCGCTGGGAACAAAATCTTCCAGTTCGAAGAATTGGCGGATTTCGAGTTCGCACTCTTGATCCGGCCCGTGGGGAGGAGGCACTCGCCTGGCCCAGGCGATGGCTTCCTCGCGGGACTTCACGTTGATGACCCAGTAGCCTGCAATGAGTTCCCTGGTTTCGGCGAAGGGGCCGTCGATGACGATGGTTTTGCCAGAGGAAAACCGGACCCGCGCGCCCTTGGCGGAGGATTGTAGGCCGCCGAGTTCAACAAGGACACCCGCTTTCATTAACTCTTCGTTGTATTTGCCCATCGCCGCGATCATTTCATCGGGGGGCAGCTTGCCTGCTTCGCTGTCTTTGTTGGCTTTGACAATCATCATGAATCTCACGGTGCTACCTCCTGTTTAAGCTATCAAGTAACGAGAGCGGGGAGCCTGTCCGGCTGGGCGTTCCTGCCCTCTACAAGTTAAGACGAATGGGAGGGCAAAAAATCGACCGAGCCGGGGAATTAAGTTTTGGGAAGGCCGTCGACCTCGACAAGCGGACGGATTTCCACAGTGCCCCAGCGGCCGGCCGGGACGCGTGCGGCGATGTCGATGGCTTCGTCAAGGTCTTTGGCATCAATCAGAAAGAAGCCGCCGAGCTGCTCGCGAGTTTCGGCGAAGGGGCCGTCGGTGACGAGGCGTTTTCCGTCCTGGTGGCGGAGGCTGGTGGCGGTGGAAGTGGGCTGAAGGGGCGCGGCGCCGAGGAACTTGCCGTCTGCATGGAGTTTTTGGGCAAAAGCGGTGGATTCGGCGTAACAATGCTCCTGCTCCTCCTGGGTCGGGGCTCCGTTTTCGTCAGCGTACATCATTAGCATGTATTTCATGGGTTCCTCCTGCTTCCATATATAAGGTCGAACGGGCGAGGCAGAAATCGACAGGGTACCGTAAGATATTTGGACCAACCATGAGCTCCGCCGCAGCCACCGCCGTTGAAACCGTCTACCGGGCCGAATGGGGTCGAATCGTGGCCACACTGATCCGGCTGGTGGGAGATTTTGACCTAGCCGAGGAGTGCGCACAAGAGGCGTTTACAGCGGCGGTGGACCAGTGGGGCGAGCACGGCGTGCCGGACGCGCCGCGGGCATGGATCATCCAGACGGCGCGGAACAAGGCGATTGACCGAATCCGGCGGCAGGGGCGGTACGCGGAAAAGCTGGCGCTTTATGGGAATTCGGAGATTGGAACGGAGAGCCGCGAGCCGAACTATGACTCCGGTGAAATCCCGGATGACCGGTTGCGGTTGATTTTTACCTGCTGCCACCCGGCGCTGGCACCGGAGGCGCAGGTGGCGCTGACGCTGCGGACTCTCTGCGGACTGGAGACGGAGGAGATTGCGCGAGCGTTTTTGACGTCCCCGACAACGATGGCGCAGCGGCTGGTGCGGGCGAAGCGGAAGATCCGCGACGCGAAGATTCCCTACATCGTGCCGGAAACGAAGGCGATGGCGGAGCGGCTGGATGCGGTGCTGACGGTGATTTACCTGGTGTTCAACGAGGGGTACGCAGCGACGCGCGGGAATTCCCTGCTGCGCTCTGATTTGTGCGCCGAGGCCATTCGACTGGGGCGATTGGTGGCAAGCTTGATGGCGCCGCAGACGCCGCGAGAGGCGACGGCGCTGGTGGCGCTGATGCTGCTGCACGATGCGCGGCGCGAGGCGCGATTGGATGCGGCGGGAGAGATTGTGGTGCTGGAGGAGCAGGATCGCTCGCGGTGGAAGCGGGAGCAGATCCGCGAGGCGATTCCGCTGGTGGAAGAGGCGCTGCGGGGAACGCCGGGGCCGCTGGCGCTGCAGGCGGCGATTGCGGCAATGCATTGCCGGGCTCCGCGTGCGGAGGAGACGGATTGGCGGGAGATTGTGCGACTTTATGATGAGCTGGCGCGGCTGCAGCCTTCTCCAGTGGTTTCGCTGAACCGTGCGGTGGCGGTGGCGATGGCGGAGGGGCCGGAGCGCGGGTTGGAGTTGATGCAGGAATTGGCGGAGAAGAGCGATCTGGAAAATTATCACTTGTTGCACGCGGCGCGGGCGGATATGCACCGTCGGTTAGGGAATTTTGCAGAGGCAGCGGAGGAGTATCAGAAGGCGCTGGGGTTGGTGACGAATGAGAGCGAGCGGAGATATTTGGAGAAGAGGATGAGGGAAGTGAAGGGCGGCGGGGAGTAGGAAAAAGAAAGAGGGCGGCGTAAAGCCGCCCCTACACCGGAAGCGCGGCCGGCCCCGTAAAACCATCCGGGTCGCAAACAACGCACCTCAGAAGGCGGGCCCTACAAAACGTACGACAATCCAGGAAGGTAATCCTCACAAAAAAAGGCGAGTTAGGAGACCGGCGGTGGTGCCGAGGGCGGCTACGGTGGCGTAGGCTGCGGCGGCAACACGCCAGGAGAGGGATTTGCCCACGACGGAGAGCGAATAGACGCTGATGATGCCGAGAGTGCAGAGAATTGTGACGACGTAGGGCAGCGGGACGCCTTTGGTCATGGCGACGTAGGCGATGGCGACGTCGAAGGCCATGGGCACGGGCAGGAACGCGGCAACGAGGGCTACGAGAATGATGCCGCCGACGGAGACGTGGGCGATGAGCGCCTGCGGCGGGAGAAGTTCGACTACTAGCGCGCCGAGAATGGCCGCGAGGATCATCAGCGGCAGCGCAACTCTTGCGACATACCAGAAACTTTTTGCGAAGGAGCGCGCGACGCCGGCCGCCGCGTGCGGCCAGGTCTCCGCAGAAGGAATTTCGATAGGACATGTTATGGCGGTAGCTTCAGGCTTCTGGCGAGAGGCGACGGCGGGAGCAAAGACGAAGATCAGGAAGAGGACGGTTGTTAGTTTGAGGAACGCGACGGAGAGCGGAAAGAGCGCGAAGGTCATGGCGAGGACGACCACGTTGAGCGCGGGCGAAGCGAACATGGCTGCGAGAACGGATTCGGCGCTCATGCCGGAAGCGAAGAGTCCGCAAGCGATGGGTGCTATGCAATTGGAACAGACGGCAAGAGGAACGCCGGCGGCGGCGCCAAAGAGCGTGTTGAGGTAACGCGAACGGAATCTGCGGCGCGGAAGAGTGGCGAGGAAAGTGAGCGCGGCGGGCCCGAAGAGGAAGGAAAAGGTCATGCCGATGCGATTGGCGTCGAGCCAGTTGACTGTGGTGCGCCAGACGCGGGTGGCCAGCGGCATCGAGCGATCGACCTGGTAGACGGTGCCGAAGGTGAGCGCGCCGGTGGCTTTGAGTTGCGTTCCGGCGTGATAGCGCTTCAGGAGCGCGGGGTAGCGGGAGTCCACCCAGAAAATGCCGGCGATGGCGACCATCAGAAAAATGGCGAGAACGCGGCTGCGCCAGTTGCCGATGGTGGCGAGGGATGGATTGAAGTTCAGGGCGGAAGTTTGGGCGGACATTGTGACCCTCCATGGAGCGACGCTGGAAATGGAGTAATGCGTGAGTTTAGGGAATGTATCGGGATTGGAGCGGGGTGGGAATAGTGGAAAAGGATTAGGTGCGAGCAGTGGTGGCCGTCCGTTTTGAGATAACAGATAGCAGCGATCAGATCACGGGAGGCAAAGAGGAGCGGTTGGAAGCTTGGCGCGCGGTTTGATGGAATATTTGAGGTATTGCCACGGTCCCTCCACTGCGAGCCGCGAACTGCGCGGCTCTCCGGTCGGGATGACGGATTAGGAAAAAACGAACCCAAGAGGGCCGGGCAAGCCCGGCCCCTACAGAAGAAGGAAAGACAGGAACACAGGCTGAAGCCTGTGCTACTGGTTCAGGGCTTGGGGTTGGCGTTCCACATTTCGTGCTGGATTTTCCATTCGCCGTGGGCCTCTTTGTGCAGGACGAAGAGAATTTTTCCGTAGCCTTCCATTACGGGCTGATTGGGAGGCTGGAGGCCTTGCGTCTCGAGACCCCACTCGGAGGCCCAGTCGCCGGAAACCTGAATGTCGTGGAAATCGATTTTTTCACGGACAATCTTGTAGCCGGGCATCTGCGCGGTGATGTCCGTGATGAATTTTCCGATCGTGGCGCGGCCAACCATGGGCGGCATGCTGGGGAGGAGGCTGACGCCGTCATCGGCCCACATGGCGATGATGGCGGGATTGTCCATGCGCAGGTGGGCATTGATGAATTTTTCGTTGAAGGCGAGGATTTCGGCTTTGGGGTCGGCGGGAGGAGCTGGGGTTTGCGGAGAGGAGTAGAGGAAGAAAAGTACGGCCAAAACCAGGAAGGTCGAACGACACGCAGGGAGCATGAGCGTACCTCCTGAGCGAATTACATATCGGAATTGCGGGAGAAATGGAAGAGGGAGGGCGGTGTTGGATTAGGCAGGGGTGAAAGGGGCGAGTGGAATGGTGTGAGGTGGGCATTTGAGATTGGATGTGAAAGAATCTGCCGCCCCTCCGGGGCTCAATCGTTTTATGTATCCCTCCCCAGGGCTTACGCCCTGGGCTAAGGTCTTTCGCGCCTCCGGCGCTTGATTACGCTGAAATGAAGGCTGATTACATCGCGATAGGATCTTTGGCGTGGCGGGAGACGTACCAGCAGGGATTGTGATTTGCATGAGGGAAAAGTGTGCGGCTGCAGGGGACATCTTCTTCGGGAGTGACGGCGTCGAGCTCGTATTCGGTTTTGTTCCCTTTGCCGGGAATGGCGAGAAGACGAATGCGGTGGACGGAGGAGTTGGCGGAGCCCAGGCGGGGAACCGCGAGGCGGGTGTGGTACCAGGTGAGGTCGACCGCATAGGCGATAAAAAATAACAGCGTGAGCAAAGCGACGATGCGGAGAATCAGGCGCGCTCCGGGTGAGGAATTATCGTGTTGGTTAGGCATGGGCTAGCGACGGAGCTATTTTGCCTTGAGAGGGGATTTGTGGGAAGGGCGAATTGAGGGGATCGAGGCGCGCTGGCGGGTGGATTTGGTACGAGGCGCAATGCGGAAGTGCGTGTGATGATTTAGTTGGAGAATTTTCGCCGTGCGGCTGCGGGGACGCTTCGGGGGAGCGTCGCTGTTTTTCAGAGAAAGCTATCGGAGGTGAAGGCCGAACTGTTGTAGGGCTTGGAGACAGAGGAAGGTTAGGTGATGCCAGTTAGGCTGTCAAAGCGGAAGCTGCGCTTCCCTTCGGCAAGCTCGGGGAAGGCCGCACTTAAAATAAGCGCGGGCCGCTCGCCGCGGCGAGCGGGGCGTACGGGAGTTGTCAGATTTCTGGAGATGCGTTTTAGAGAGCGGCGGACTTGCAGTCCGATGCGGCAGCCATGGCAAAAGGATAGTCGATGATCTGATTGATGGAGTAGACCGACTCGCGCTCGCAGCAACGGCAGCGCACATTGAAGACCCGGGAAATGAGGTGGTAGTGAATGTCACTGGAATCTGTGAGCGACTGAAACTCGGTCTCCTTCTTCATGACCAAGGCAGGGATACGAATAGGCTTGGCACAATGGCGACAGACAACGGCGCGGAACTTAGTGGAGACTGCGGGCGATGCCATGGGAATGACTCCTTAGAATTTGGGCCGGGTCTAGCGGAAGGGTGAGGATACCGAAAGGACCCGGGAATGTCCACCAAAGGATAGGTGGAAAAGCGGTGGAAAAAGGTGACGGAGGTCAGACGGGCGAGAATGACAGTAACACATGTTATTTCAATATCTTACGTTGGCGATGGCTCTGAAAAGGAACCGGCAGGCACCACGAAGGGAGCACCGGGCCAGGTGCTCGGGGAGTCGGGGACGCCGTAAGAACGGGCGGTGGAGGGGGGAGGCGGGGTTGAGGAACTGCAACTGGTTATTGTGAGGCCGAGGGTTGCGACGAGAGAACTGAGCCCGGGAGAAGTTTAGGAATGGACGTGCGTGAGCGGGCTCCTTTATTAGGAGCGTTGTCGGCAGGAGGGCGAGGGCTATAGGGGCGGGAATGTGGAGTGAGGATGTTTAAGGATTGCAAGGGTTGTAACTCAGGCCCTTGGGGCCTAAGTTTTTTCGGCGTGGTGAGGTCATGCGCGTTCGGGCGGAGAGTTGGTCGGTGGCGTTATGGAAAGCCTCACCCCTGAAGGGGTGAGCTACAGGAATATTTCAATTGAAAATTGGTGGAGCCAATGGGGTTCGAACCCACGACCTTCCCGGTTTCACCGGGACGCGCCCAGCAGCCGATCAAGCATTCGGCGATCTTTCCAGGATTTGAGTTGGCATTCACGAAGCATTGCTTCACTGCGCGTTTCGTATTGTTCGGTGTAGATGAGCCGCCAGGGTCCGCGGTTTTTCAGGGATTTCGAGTAGTTGGCGTTGTGATAGGTGACGCGCTCGGACACGTCTTGCGTTTGGCCGATGTAGAAGCGACCGGTGGCTTCGCTTTGGAGGATGTAGAGGTAAAACACCGGTATGAATTTGGTGGAGCCGATGGGGTTCGAACCCACGACCTCCTCGATGCCATCGAGGCGCGCTCCCAGCTGCGCCACGGCCCCACCGGAGGTACAACGAGAATTCTATCACAAGAATTGAGGGGACGGTCGGGACGGACCGACCTAAAGGTCGGCCACTACAGTAGAGCGGAAAAACCCGCACCCTGAAAGGCGCCCGTTCGGCTTCGCTCAGGGCAGGCAGGGTGCGGCACCCACGTTTTCAGTTTTAGGTAAAAAGGCGCCCGCCTCGGAAGGCGGGCCCCACACGATTCGGGGCCACCTGAAGGTGGCCGCTACGCGGGGATTTAGCGGAGGTGGGAAAGGAGGGCGCGGGAGCCGCGGTTCAGGGTGCGGCCGCGGAGGACGGCGGCGGCGATGGTGCGTTGGGCTTGGGGGTCAGCGATGCGGACGAAGCGGCAGGAGCGGGATTTGTCGACGGCCATT